>JAZGDW010000154.1:0-15836 GCA_036478295.1 Candidatus Krumholzibacteriia bacterium | reverse complement strand
CCGTAGCCACACCGGGGAAATAGCCTCCTCGAACGAGGGCTACCGTGGAGTGGCCGAACCCGTTGGCGACCTCGATCAGGACCCACGGCCACATCCAATTGGGCGCGGATGGCGGTCCGGTCGGACGCGCGCGAGGTAACACCAGACCCCGAATGCGACGAACAGACCATTTACGATCACGAACCCTGCGGCGAGGTTATCGCTCACGAGCCCGCTAACCGCTCGTGCCGGCGCGAATACCTCGTAGAGCTTGAAGACATACTCCTCGATGGAGTGTGCCGCCTGCACGAGGATCAAGGCGAGAAAGGCGTGTCGAGTGAGAGGTGCCATGAGATTACGTGTAGCAAGGACGCCGTCTCAGTCGATTCGATCGAGCCTGAACCAGACCGGTACGAGAACCGCCGCGCGCACTCGTTGACGATCTCGCTCCGCCGGCGTGAAGTGAAACTCCCTGGCAGCCGCGAGCGCCGCCGGCTCGAAAAGAGGGTCACTGCTCCGAAGCACCCTCGCACGCTCGACTCGTCCATCCGATCCAACCAGGACTTTCACCCTCACCCAGCCTTCGAGCCCCTGCTCCCTGGCCCGTTCTGGATACTGTGGTTTTTCATAGACCGTCAGCACCGGAGGAATATCGAAGGGCTCGAACCAGTCGTCCCCGGATTGGCGCGATACCGGGGATCGCCCGCAACTCCCAACGAGTAACGGAAACAATAGCAGCACTGCGACAGACGGTATCCACCTGGTTAGCTTCTTCATTGTCTACCTCTCAGGTCTCGCCAGCTGACGTCCTGGCGCCAGGCGACCTGGAGCGCTACTTTTTCTTGAACTGGGCGACCGCCAATCCCAGCGCGACTCCGATCCCGGCGCCGAGCGCCACACCAATCGCAACTCCCCTGAGCATTCCCCTCCGTATGACAGTCGAATCACCCTTGCTTTCCTTTTGTTTCGATCGTTCGTCCGCCATCGTTCTCTGCTCCCTCGGCCAGTACATGTGAAGATCGCCTGCGGCCCAGCTGCGGTAGACTAGTGCTCGAACGGCAGTTACTTCCACCGAATTTGAGCCTCTACGGACAACTATGGCGGAAGTGCCCGGCAAACATTGCTAAATCCGCGGCGTCGATTTTACCGTCACCGTTGAAGTCCATTCGGGGGTCGACGGCGCCGCCGCCGCTTGGAAATGCGGTCGCAAAGATCGCCAGATCGGCAAGGCTCACAACAAGATCTTCATTGATATCTGGGCTCACCAATATGAGGGGAAGCGGATTGTCGCACGTGTCGCCAAGTTGTATAAACGATCCATTTGCGACAACGTACACCCCATCACCGAAATAGCCGCCGGCCGCGATGCTTCCTGAAATCGTGGTCTGGCCATTTATGTCGGTGAGACCATCCGCGTTCGATGATCCCGCTCCGCCGCAAAGCCGAGGATCACGGAGCGTCTTTGACTGTATCCACACATTTTGTGGCGGCAGGTCCACCAGCGGTTCGGCTTGAGTGCACCACAGCAATGTGACGCTAATGGTCGCGCCAATGTCCGACAGGGTCGGGCCGTCACCCGCTGGGCAGACCAGCAGAACTCCCCCAGTACTAGTCGCCGAGGACTCACACGAGAGGGGAACAGTACAAGCCTCGGGTGTCGCAACAGCTGCGACCTGCAGCAGGCCGAAAACAACACTTCCGACAGCCATCCAAATCCGTCTCATGATTCACCTTTCTAGGCGCCCAGCCCTTCGGCGCCGCGCCGCCGTTAGCTGCATGCCGTTGTCAGGCCGCCCAGCTGGTGTTCTGCAGGACCACCCGGTACCCGTCCGGGTCCTCGAACGTCTTGCCTTTCTTGTCCCAGTACGGGTTGAACGCCTTCACCGGCTTGTACCCCAGCCCCTCTAGACGAGCCACCGCACGATTCCACTCCGTCGCGTCCGGCAGGTAGAACACCAGCAGGTTGTCCTCGGTCGGCGCCCGCCCGGCCTTGTGGCCCCGCTTACGGGTGAACTCCAGGTGGTAGGCAGCTCCCGTGTGACCGAGCATAACACCGTTGAACCCGTCGTGGTCATTGAACTCGTCCAGAACCTCGAACCCGAGCCCATCCCGGTAGAATCTGGCGACCGCAGGGAGATCGTCAGACGGACGGGCGACCCGGAGGTGCGCCTTGTCCAAGTTGGCAGGCTTGTCCATCGGCTTGCTCCCGTGGGGCCAGGAAAAGGTCTATTCTCCTTGCCCCAGAACGTAGATGGCCCATGGGGCTATCGCGGTCTCACTCACCCACGAGTACGGTTCGGTCTCATTCGCCAGGGGCCGGTAAGTCTTGATCGGCACCAACCCCGCATGCTCGTACACCTGATGGTAGTCCTCATCCGTCCAGAGAATGTCCTCAACGGGGCGTTTGTCTTCAACGTCGAGCATCACAATCCGTACCTTGTCCCCGCTCGCCGCAGTGCGGTTCTCAGAAAAGTCCTTCGTGGAGAAGGAGGCCCATTCGTTGACGTAGATCTCCGGGGACGATACCAGACTTACGATGCGCCCGCTGTCCTTCAGCAGACGCTTCAAGGACTGGAAGAGGGCGACTTTCTTCTCCACAGTCGGGATATTGTCAAAGGTAAACGCGGACAACACCAAATCATAGGTGCCTGACGCTAACTCGCTGAGGTCGCCGTCAGGCACCAGACGATACTCTCCCTGCGGGTCACGTTCCCGAGCCTGTGCGACCATGTGCTCCGCGATGTCAACTCCCACCACAGGATCGAAACCCAGTTCGAGCAAGGACCGCGTCGAACGTCCCGTCCCGCACCCGAAGTCCAGGGCCTTCGTGCCCTGGACGTGCTCGCCAATAATCGCCGGCAGATCCCGGTAAGCCAGGTAGTATGTCCCGGGGAACTCGAGCTTGGCATAGGCGTCCGCACGCGCCTTGTCGTCGTAGACATTGGAGAACCCTGCGTTCATCTTGACAACCTCTGGACCGCAAGCGAGCTAATGTCCCCGCTCTGCTGTTCTGCTGCGGCGCCCTATTATCAAAGTTCACTTCTCTTCACCGCCGCCGGGCGCGGTCAGCCGCAACGGCCAGTTAGGCAGCGTCTTTCTTGTGTCGCGCCGCCTGGTTAGGCGACCTCAACGATTCAGCTCCGGTGCCACACGCGCGACTACCGCACCGACAATATCGCCGTCACGCCAGCCATCCTTCTCATACTGTGGGAATAACGGATCCGGTGCGCCTTCGGGCTCGCCGTGACAGGGCAGACAGGTGCTGGTGGCCTTGATCGGTTCAGCGTAGTAGTACGCTTCTGGGGTTGATCGTTCCGCAGTGGCGTTTCCACCTTGGATGGTACCGAGCAGTTCCACTGCAATAGAGTCACCGCGGTTGTGCGGATTTCGAGGGTCTTCCACTACCATCTTCACCCAAGCACGGCCTCCCGTAGCCCCTGGGACGACTTCGGAAAACACCCGGTCCGCCACAGCAGCGGGGAGGATCGTGTTCTTCGCGATCCAGCGCTTATAGATAAGGTCGACCCCCGGAATTATGGATTGGGCTCGAGTGTAATGTCCTCCGATCACGGCCCGAGTTTTCAACTCCAGCTTGACCAACAGGTAGGCAAGCTCCTGATCGCCCTGCTTGTCCTCGTAGGTCGGCACTCCTGCGCTCGGCTTGCTATCCGTTTCAGGGCGCGATAGCACGATACCACTCAGCACGACCACCAAAGCAATGAACCCACCGAGCCCTGTCGCCAGTACGATTCTTCTCACGGTCTTTCCCATATGGCGTCCTCCTTCCTGCAAGGGCATCTACAGCGTCGACGTTCACCCTGCAAGTTAAGTTCGGGCATGCGTCGCCTAGCGCCCTACCGTTCTGCTGCGGCCGTTACTTACAACAATTCAATCCATCACCGTCTATCACAGGCCGTCAGTAGCAGCGGCGAGTTAGACTGCAATGTTTGGTCATCAGTCCTCGAACGGTTCGGTGTCCGACGAACGGACCGAGTAACTATCGTACTCTGATGGGTTCGGGCCAAGCGGGAGACAAAGATACTCCGCTTCTACTCCTTTATTTGTCATTCGCATCCTCTTTAGAATATCCGGCTCTCGAAACTCTGCCAAGATGGCCGTCAGCACTGGCGTTCCAGTCTTACTAGTGACGGTCGAAAACGGCGCTATTTGAGTGCCTATCGGTAACCGGTATCTCATCTCTACGTCAGTCTAACGGCTGGCCGCTCAGCCGCAGGCGAAGCCGTTGACGCCACGAAAGAAGAAACAGAACTGACATGAGCAGCAGGAGCCCTGAGATCATGGCATAGGTTATCCAGGGAAAGTGCCGCCCCCACATGACAACCACATAGGCGATGGCGAGCACGGCGAACGCAATCACCCCGATCAATTCCCACCGCCAAGCGAACACGAGGAGCACGACAACAAGGAACGTTGGTATCAAGTGTAGCACGAGAGCAGTGAGAGTCTTGAGAAGGCCCTCCGTCTCTGCGAACACGTCGAGAGCAAATACGCTCAAGAACAGGGCGAAGAGCATCGTGAGGATTCGCGGTGCCCAGAACACCACGCCTCTAGCGGATTCCGTCATGATCAACCTCCCTGGCCTCCAGGCCGATGCGCGTCCGGCTAACAAGTATTGTACCGCAGCCCCCGATTCATCCCCATTACAGTGCATGAATATACCGTATCCGATGCGTTAGTTAACCAGGAACTTGCAGCCGCGGAAGTTGAGATTTATCAAGTTTTCGCGGGCCCTCGAACGACCGTCTTATTCTTCAGGTGTTGCGAGATGGAGCAGCGGCGTGCTGATGGCTCGGTGACGGCACGCGTTTACAGAGCTTGCGGAGGCTGTAGCCCGTGGATTGCTGACGGGCCCGTCGCGCCAGCAGCAACCATCTCTTGCACGGAGGGGCGCGCGCGCCGTTGGGTTGTTGACAGACCATTTGTGCGGGAGCGCCCGTAGGAGGCGCAGCGTTGGGTTGTTGACGGACCCGTCGCGGGAACCAATGCAGCAGCCTATTGCATGGAGGAGAGCCGCGCGCCGTTGGGTTGTTGACGGACCCGGCGGGCATGAATCAAGGGGGTGCCATGTTGGGTTGTTGACAGAGCCCCATGCGGGAGCGAGCGAGGATCACCCAGCGTAGCGGGGTAGCCGAGCGAAGCGGAGCGCGGCGAGGGAAACAACCCAACATGGCACCCCCGCCCAGCGGAGCGTGGGGCGTCACCCACCTGACACTGCTCGCGCCCCCCTCCATCCAAAGAAAAACGCCCCCTCGATCCACTCGAGAGGGCGCTGCCGCATGGCACAAGGCTCTATCGGTTACTGCATCCCCTGCTGGGAAATCATCTCCGCACGGTGTTTCAGCTTCACCTGCCGTGCAATCTGCTTGCGCGCGTACCCACTCCACGGCGCCTCTTTCAGTTCGACCGCCTTTGAGAACTTCGCGATCGCCGCATCGTAGCGCTTCGACTTCTCCAGCATCTTTCCCCACATCGAGTAGAGCCACGCCTTCTGCTCATTCGCCTGCAGACCTTGCTTGATTACTTCGAGCGCCCGCGTGTTGAGTCCCGAGCGCACGCAGCAATCGGCCAGCGGTCCGTACAGGCCCTTCATACTGCCACCGAGTTCGCTTACGCGCTCGAACTCCGAACGCGCCTTCGATTTCTTGCCCAGCTGGTAGTAGGCCACGCCGAGATTGCGACGGGCTTTCGCGTTGGCCGGCTCAATCGTCACCAGTTTTAACAGGCGGTCCGCCGCCGCGGTGAATTCCTTTTCACGAATCAGCATCAGACCGAGCTTGCCGAGAGCGTCCGTATTGTCAGGATCCAGCTCCAGCGTTTTCTCCAGGAGAATACGCACTTCGTTTCCCCCGCCACGCTTGGCCTCGATTTTCGCCAGCGACGCGATCACTTCAGAGTTTTCGGGATCGTTATCCAGCAGCTTTCTATAATAGTAGGCGGCATCGTCGTAGTTTTCGAGTTTGCCATCGAGGTAACCGAGCTGCTTGAGCGCCACCGAGTCCGTTTCGTTCGCGTCGAGCATCTCACGGTACAGCGCCTTCGCCTCATCGTACTTGCCAAGCCGGATATGATTGTATGCCTCTCGGGTTTGAATGCTCCTCTTGTCGGCGCCGAGGGCGAGCGCCTTGTGGTAGGCCTGGTTGGATTCCTCGAATTTCGAAACACGCGACCGGCAGTAACCGAGCATCATCCAGCCCGTGAGGAATTCCGGGTTACGTTCGGTGAGTTCCAGCGCGGCTTTCTCCGCCGCGACGTAGTCTTTTACCTGCAGAAAACCCTCGACCGTCGACACCATGGCATCCGCTCTGGTGGCGAACGCCGGCTCGCCGCCGACCGTGGGTAGCGCGGCGTCGGACCCGGCGGCCGCCAGGGCCGTTGAGCCCATTCCAAAGGCGCCCGCGAACCCCGCCGCGGTGATGAGGATCAACCCCGCATAGATGAATGTCCTGAGCATGTTTGTCTCCTGCTAATTGGCTAACAAGTCCTGTGCCAAAAGGACGAAACTGCCTGTGAGCTATGGGGTAATCACTGAATAAGATTGGGGTTATTCAAGTGGGTTCTTTAATTAATTGATTTCAAACGGGTTTGTCAAGGGCTACCTCCCTGCGACCCCAGAAATGGACGGAAATTATTTATTTCACAACCGGTTAGGGATCCACGCCCAGGCCCCATCCGGCCACAAAGTTGACACCCAAATGTCCACAACGTGTCCACTTTTGAAAGCAGCCAACGGGGTCGCCCAAAGAGGTGTTTTCACCCAATTCATTGCGGGGGCCGGTCGATCGTGTCTCGTTTTTCTCGCCCCATGTGATACGCTCGGCGTCCCGGCTGTAAGAACCGGCGTACGCTACGGCGCCGGTTCCGAGTTCAATTAACCACCGATTTCGGAAAAGTCACATGCGCGCGAATTACTGGAAGTGTTTATTGTCGCTCGCCGCGGCACTCTCGTTCGCCGCATGTTCGCCGCACGGCTACCATCCCTCCTACCGCGGCGCCAAACCCGTCGCACTCGCCGACGTGCGTTTCGACGACGGCGATACGTTTTTTATCAAGGGCAAACCGATTCGTGTCCTCGGTATCGACACACCCGAAATCGCCCACGCCGCCCTGGGAATTCACGAGGGCCAGCCGTACGGCGAGGCGGCGGCCGAGTCCACCCGGGTCATGCTGACACGGGCGAAACGGATCGAATACGTCTCGGGTGGGCGGGACCGTTACCGCCGCACGCTCGCCCATATCTTCGTCGATGGAGAACTGCTGGCCGTGCGGCTGATTCGCATGGGGCTCGCGTACGAAACGGTGAGCTACTACGGGGACAGCGGGTTTCCCGACCTGGCCCAGCGGATCGTCGATGCGTCACGCGCCGTGCCGAAACCGAAGTTCGAAGCGCCGTACAAGTGGAAACGCAGGCAGCGCAAGGCCAGGGAGTCCCAGAAGAATCCATAGTGCTCGCGCGGGTTCATTCCACCGCGTCGAGAAAACTTCTCCATCCATCCATATAAAGGTTTCCCGAATCGATAAACCCCGCATTGTGGTCACCGCCGATAGAGAGAAATGTCTTGGGCTCCGCCGCCGCGGCGAACAGGCGCTCACCGAGGTCGAACGGCACCACGTCGTCTGCCGGGCTGTGAATGAAGAGCTTGGGAACGTCCATGGTGGGGACCCAGCGTGTGGAATCGTACCGGATGCGCGACAGCCACTTCACCGGCAGAAATGGATAGGCCCGCTGTCCGATGTCGGCGATGGAGGTGAACGCCGACTCGACGACCAGCGCCCGCGGCCGCTGATGGAACGCCAGGTGGATCGCCACCGCCGCGCCCAGCGAGCGGCCGAATATGATGATTTGCCCCGGCGGCACCTTCGCTTCGCCGACCAGGTAATCGAAGGCGGCGCGGGCGTCGGCGTACGTGCCCGCTTCGCTTATCCTGCCGTCGCTTCGTCCATACCCGCGGTAGTCGAAAATAAAAACGGACAGTCCCAGGTCTAGAAAAATACGGATCGATTCGAGACGGTCCGAGATGTTGCCCGCGTTGCCGTGGCAGAAAAGCAGCACTCCGCTGGCCCGCTCGACGGGAATGAACCATCCGTTCAGCCTGACGCCGTCCGCCGTTTCGAAGAAAACGTCTTTGTAGGTCACGCCGAGTTGCACGGGGGTCGGTCCCATGCGCCGGTCGGGAAAGAACACCAGCCTCGGTTGAAAAATGTACGCCAGCAGACACAGCAGCCCGTAGGCTGCAGCGATAACGACGATAATCATGATGGGATAGCGCACCCGCCCCCCTTGTGTTATGATGGTACGGTCATCGCCCGCGCGACAGCACCACCATCGGCAAATCGGCGGCAGCTGTCAATCCGGTTCCGGGGTCAAAGGAGAAATACATGACCGAAGATTACAAGAGCATCGAAACCAAGCTGGTCCACGCCGGTGAGCCGGTGCCCCGCATGGACGGCGCGGTGAGCCTGCCGATCTTTCAGTCCTCGACGTTCGAGACTTTCGGGGGTGAGGGCTATCACGACATCCGTTACATCCGGCTCAACAACACGCCCAACCACGTCGCGCTCGCCACGAAAATGGCGGCTCTGGAAAACGCCGAGGACGCCCTCGTCACCGCGAGCGGCATGGCGGCGATCTCGACCGCGCTGCTGGCCGTGCTGTCGGCGGGAGACCACATACTGATCCAGAACTGTCTTTACGGCGGCACCCACGACCTGGTGCTCAAGGATCTCCCGAGACTCGGGATCGAACATGACCTGGTCGATGCGGATGACCCGGGCTCGTGGGAGACGAAGCTTCGTCCCGGCACGCGGGTGTTCTACGTAGAGAGCATCGCCAACCCGTTGATGACCGTGGGCGACCTGAAGGCGGTCGTCGACTTCGCCCGCGCGCACAACCTGATTACGATGATCGACAACACGTTTGCCAGCCCGATCAACTTTCGCCCGGCCGAGTTGGGGTTCGACCTGTCGCTGCACAGCTGCACCAAATACATGAACGGCCATTCCGATATTGTGGCGGGCGCGGTCATCGGCAGGGGCGACCTCGTCAAGGCAACCAAGTTCAAGACCGACCACCTGGGAGGCACGCTCGACCCGCACGCGTGTTTTCTGCTGCATCGTGGGCTGAAGACCCTGGCACTGCGCGTGCGGTGCCAGAATGACAACGCACAGAAGATCGCTGAATTCCTCGACTCGCACACGGCGGTCGCCAGCGTTAACTACCCCGGGCTGGAGAATCATCCACAGCACGAGAGAGCACGTGAGCTGTTCGACGGGTTTGGCGGCATGTTGAGCTTCGAGCTGAAGGGCGACCTGGACGACGTCAACCGGTTCATGCGGTCGGTGCGTATTCCGCTGATCGCACCCAGTCTCGGCGGTGTGGAATCCCTGCTCACGCGACCGGCGGTTACCTCTCATGCGGGTCTCTCCGGCGACGAGCTGAAACGAAGCGGCATCTCGGACACGCTGGTGCGCATGTCGGTCGGCATCGAAGCGGCCGACGATCTCATCTCGGACCTGGGCCAGGCGCTTGCCGCCTAGGGACGCCGGTTCCATAACGACTTGCCCACCAGGAGCTGGTGACGACCGGCTGCGTCCATGAACATCGTCCTGCTCGAACCGTTCTACACCGGATCCCACGCGTCCTGGGCGGAAGGTCTCGCCGCGCACAGCCGGCACCGCGTGGAGATACTCGAGCTCAGCGGCAGCCACTGGAAATGGCGCATGCACGGCGGCGCTGTCACGCTGGCCGAACGGTTCCTCGCGGGCGGCTACCGGCCCGATTTCTTGCTGGCGACCGACATGCTCGACATGGGCGCCTTCCTGGCGCTGACGCGCAAGGTCACCGCCGGCATCCCCACCGCCATCTACTTTCATGAAAACCAGCTGACCTATCCCTGGTCACCGAAAGACCGCGACAAGCGCCGCGCATGGGACCGTCACTACAGCTTTATCAATTTTGTGTCCGCCCTCGCGTGCGACCGCGTGTTCTTTAATTCGCGCTACCACATGAACTCGTTCCTCGAAGCGCTGCCGGTGTTTCTGAGACAGTTCCCCGACCACCAGGAACTGGGCCAGGTGGCCGTTATTCGGCGCAAGTGTGAAGTACTACCACTCGGCTTCGACCTGCACTCGCTGGATGCGGCCGGGGATCGACCGGCCACCGAGGGCGTGAAGAGTCCGCGGCCGCTGGTCCTGTGGAACCATCGCTGGGAGTACGACAAGAACCCGGAGGATTTCTTCGCCGCCCTGCAGTTGGTCGCCGGGCGCGGCCGGGCCTTCGACGTCGCGCTGGTGGGCGAGGTCTTCGACGTCGTTCCCGCACCGTTTCTCGCGGGCGCCTCGGCACTGGGCGAGCGCATCATCCATTCGGGATACGTCGCCAGCCGCCGTGAATACGCCGGGTGGCTGTGGCGCTCGCACATCCTGCCCGTCACTTCCAACCAGGATTTCTTCGGCGGCAGCGTCCTCGAAGCGATGTACTGCGGGTGCTTTCCCATCCTGCCGCGGCGGCTCGCCTACCCGGAGCTCATCCCCGAAGAGCGGTATTCCGCATGTTTCTACGAGGAATTCGACGAACTGGTGGAGAAACTGGACGAGGCCGTCTGCAACTTCACGTCCCTCGAGACGCATGACCTCCGCGAAGCGGCCCGGCGCTACGACTGGCGCGACACGGCGCCCCTCTACGACGAGCGTTTCGAGGCGGTCCGCCGGGGCGAGTGACCGATTGACAACCTCCGCTTTTTCAATATATTATGGCCTTTTCAACCTGTGGTTTTGATCCTGAGCCAGGAGCCGCTCGATGACGACCGGTGAGGAAAGACACGAGCGCCCGAGCGCGGAGGCGCTGGATGAGATTCTCGGAAAGCCCATCAAGGTGCTCGACGACGGTTTCGTCCGTGTCGTGGATTACATGGGCTCGGACGAATCGATTGTGCAAGCCGCGCGCGTGTCCTACGGCAAGGGCACGAAAAAGGTCTCCGAGGACCGGGGCTTGATTCGCTACCTCCTGCGCCACCGGCACACGACACCGTTCGAGATGTGCGAGATCAAGCTGCATGTCCGCGTACCCATGGATTGCTGGCGGCAGTGGATCCGCCACCGCACGGCCAACGTCAACGAATACTCCACCCGTTATTCGATTGCCATCGACTCCGCGCAGCGCACGCCGGCCGGCCAGTGGCGCACGCAGTCCGTCTCCAGCAAACAGGGCAGCGACGGATGGGTCGACGAGGACAAGGGCGCGGAGCTCAGCAGGCGTGAAGCCGAATTGCAGGAACTCAGCCGGCAGGTCTACCAGGAACGCCTCGACACCGGTGTCGCGCGGGAACAGGCGCGCAAGGATCTGCCGCTCTCCACGTACACGGAGGCGTACTGGAAGATCGATCTCCACAACCTCCTCCACTTCCTGTCACTGCGCCTGGATGACCACGCACAGGAGGAGATTCGCGCCTATTCACGAGCCATCGGTTACGAAATCGTCAGCCGCTGGTGCCCGGTGGTGTGGGAGGCGTTTCTAGATTACTACCGGCACACCCTTAACCTGACCCGGCTCGACAGCGAGATCATCTCCGCGCTGGGCGGAGGTGACAAAGAGCGCGCCATCGCACTCGCTACGGAATTCGGCTGGTTGAGACGGGGAGAAAAGGGATGGAAGCGCAATCGTGAACGAAACGAACTCGAAGCCAAGCTAGAGAGGCTGAACCTCCCCGTTCCGTGGCGCGAGTGACAGCACCCCCCGGAACGTCGAGGCCGACGGCCGGCCGTGCACGCGGGGAACCCCGATGAAAACCAACTACCTGCTCATCGGCGGCGGTATGGCGAGCATGCACGCCGCCAGGCTCATCCGTATGAAGGATGCCGCCGGCGCCATCACGCTGGTCGGAAAAGAACCTCACTTGCCCTACGATCGGCCGCCGTTGTCGAAAGAGTTCCTGCGCGGCGAGAAGGAACCGTCACAACTCCTGTTCGAACCCCGCACGTTTTTCGAAGAAAAACAAATAGAGACCCTTCTCGGTGACCCGGTCGAAGGGCTGGATGTCGCCGCGCACACGGCGCATCTCGCCGGCGGCGGGCACATCACGTTCGAGAAGGCGCTCATCGCCACCGGTGGCGAACCGGTACGTCTCGACATTCCAGGCGCAGACCTCGACGGTGTCTTCTACCTGCGATCGCTGGACGATGCGCAGGCGATTGCGCGCCGTGCGGCTTCGGGAGGGGCCGCGCTGGTCATCGGTGGGGGGTTCATCGGTATGGAGGCGGCTGCGTCGCTGACCGCACTCGGCGTCGAGGTCACCGTGGTCGAGGCGCTGCCGCACATCTGGCCGGGTTTCCTGGACACCTCGCTGGCCGGTTTCGTGCAGGAGTACTGCGAGCACAGGGGAGTGCGCTTCATCACCGGCGACAAGGTCACCGCCCTGCCCGGAGCCGGGCGCTCGACGGGCGCCGTTACCGCCTCGGGCCGGACGGTGCGGTGCGATTTCGTGTGTGTGGGCGTGGGCATCCGCCCGGAGACACGCCTGGCCGAAGATGCCGGCCTGGAGGTCACAGACGGCATCGTGGTCAACGAGCACCTGCAGACCTCGCACCCAGACATATACGCGGCCGGCGATGTCGTGAATTATCCGGATCCGGTTTTCGACAAACGCCGCCGCGTCGAACACTGGGGCCACGCCGAGTACTGCGGCCAGGTCGCCGGTCTCAACATGACCGGTGACAGCAGAACCTACGACTTGTTGAGTTACGTGTGGTCGGACGTCTTCGACCTGCACATCGAGTTCGCCGGTGACGAGAGCGAGCGCGATCGCGTGCTGGTTCGCGGCACGATCGGCGGCACGCCCCTTACCGTGCTCTACCTCAAGGATGACCGGCTCACCGCGTATTTCGCGATCAATTCGAACTCGCGCGAATTCCCCAGGCTACAGCGTCTCATCCGCAACCGGACGAACCTCGCCGGCAAGGATGACGCCCTCCGGGACCCGGACTTCGACCTCAAGACCCTGCTCTAGCGCCGTCCGGCAGCCGAATTAACCCTTTGCCGCTCATAGCGTAACCGCGTCGCGGTCCCGAATTTCCCCCGCCGGCGCCGCCTTTGCGGTATCCTCATGCCATGCTGCGCTGGTTCCGCATGGCCACAGGCGTAATGCCCCTTGCGGGCGTTGTCTTTTTCGCGGCATCGGCCGCCGCGGCTGGACCCGTTACGACCACCGTCAGCGATTCCCTCTACGACGCCAACCATCCCAAACTGTTGTTCAACGAATCCGAACGCAGGCCGCTGCGCTCCAAGCTCTGGAACGGTGGTCGCGACGACGACGCTTACGCATTCATCCGCAACATGGCGGACAACGCCTACCCCTTCTGGAGTACAGCCACGCTGCTGTGGAATGACTTCGGCACCACCACGATTCCCCACCTGGGACTCGCGACGCACGTCCCAAGGAAACTCGATAACGCGGCACGCGACATTGGCCGTGACGTGACCTATTACCTCGCGGATAACTACGACGTCGACTTTAACGAGGCCAACTCGGCGTTTCGTCTGCAGGCGCTGGCGTTCGGCTACGACATGTTCTTCAAGGACGTGCACGACTCGCTGCGCGTTCGCATCCGGGACGAAATGGTCTCCTACATGCAGGCGATGACGAACTCGTTTCCCTACCTCGTGTTCGTGTACCGGCCCTACCTCGCCAACCACAGTGCCATGGTCGCCGGTGCACTGGGACTGGCAGCGATTTGCCTGGACGATGAGGTGGACCCCGCACTCGTCAGCGACTCGATGGAGAGGGCCGATGCTATCATCGACAGTCTTCTCACGCACCAGTTCGGCGACGGCGGCTCTTACAACGAGGGCTCGCTGTACGCGGCGTGGACGATGAGGCATCTCATCTATTATTTTCATGCGCGCGAAGCCTACGACGGTTTCCGCTACGCCGATCATCCGAAAATCCGCGCCCTCGAAGAGTGGCTCGCCTATGAGATCCTGCCCGAGGGCTTGGCCCACGTTAACAATATCAATGGCTCTTCCTACAGCAATTATCCGCTGAGCATGAACAATACCTACTTCGACTGGGCGCAGAACGAGTGGGACAGTGGGCTCTCCGCGTGGATCTGGGAGCATACCTCGGGAACGTACGGTGTGGACACGGGACTGTTGGCCGACAAGGTCGCCACGGCCCTGTGGCACCAGGCACTGGCCCCCCAGCAGCCGGACGCGCTGCTACCGCGATCCAGGCTGTGGCAAGACCGCGGCTTCTACAGTTACCGCACGGGATGGCAAACTTCGGCAAGCTCCGAAGACGTCCTGTTCACTTTTTACGCGGGAAAGTTTCACGGCGGTCACGCGCAGGAGGACCAGAACCAGTTCACGCTATACGGTTACGGGAGCCGCTTTGCCGTCGATCACGGCCCGGGACCCGTCGCCAAGCAGAGCGAGGCGCACAGCATCGTTCTGATCGACGGTGTTGGCCAACACAACGCCGGTTCCTCCATCGGCACCGACGGCCGTATCAGCGAGTTCCTGATGAACGGTTTTGCCGATTACCTGCAGGGGGATGCAACTGCCGCGTACACGACGCATAGTCCCTTCAACGACCCCGACCAGCCTTTTACCGGTATCGACTGGTCGTGGGGTTACGACAGCGGCAACCCGGTCCGCCACGCGCGGCGCAACGTCGTCGCCGTGCACGGCAGCGGCGGGCCGCCGTATTTCATCATCATGGACGACATCGACAAGGACGGTCTCCCGCACACCTACGAGTGGCGCCTTCATACCTCAGACCAGAACGCGGTCGATGCCGGCTCGAGTCCCATCCGCATCTCGAGTGGATCGAGCCGCCTCGACGTCCACACGGCCGGTTCCGCGTTCGGCCCGCTCGCCGTCACCGTCGTACCCTTCGATAACGGTACCACCGACCCGGACGCAACGGTCCTGGGGTTTACCCGCGTGGCGGTGAACCCGCACTTCGCTTTCATCCTGGTGCCAGCAGGCGCCGGCACGCCAGTCGCGGAGGTGTCACGGAAAGACTACACGTGGGGGTCGGCCAGCATCATGGAATGGGACAACGGCCTCATCGATTGCTTCATCCACAATCCACTGGGTGGGCTGGTGACCATTGATGCGACGGCCCTGCTCTCGCACCGCTCGCGGCGGGACCCCTTCGAAGAGCCGCGGCAAACGAGCCGGTCGGAGAGATCCCCCATGAAGACCGATGCGGCGTTCGCCCTTGTTCGTTTCGACGAGAACGGACCGCAGCAGTTTATGGTCTCGAACGTCAGCCGCCTGTCGCTGGAAAACCGGGACTGGGTGCGGATTACGGACGGCAGGGCAAACTGCGCGTCGGACGGCGTGACCATCGACATCGACCGCGGCGACGCGGATTTCCTGTTTTACGGGCCCAGCGTGACGCGAGTGAGGTACCGAGACCAGAACCTCGAGTTCACCCGTACAAACGGTTTCCTCGTGCCGTCCAGCGGCGGGTCGATCCCGGTGGCACCCGGCCGCGATATCACGAGGGCGGTCGCGTCTCCGAATCCGTTCAACCCCACCACGCGCCTCACGCTCGAGCTCGCTCGGCGGGCGGTGGTGCGCGTGACGATTTACGATGTTCAGGGGCGCCTGGTGAAGCAGTTGCTCGATGCCCCGCTGGCTGCGGGCCGGCATGTCGTCGAATGGAACGCCACGGCGACGGGCGATCGTCCGGTCGCAAGCGGTGTCTATTTCATGCGCATCCAGACCGGGAACCACACCCGGAACCTCAAGCTGACCGTTCTGAAATAACGGTACCGCCGGCCGGTACTGCAACGATTCTGGCGGAACCCATCAGGGCTCGACTGTGCAAGCCCCC
>JAZGDW010000153.1:0-2175 GCA_036478295.1 Candidatus Krumholzibacteriia bacterium | reverse complement strand
GTTCACAGCCTGATGATCGGCGGGGGAGGTTATGTTTACCCACGGTACATGGACATGGTCTGGCCCGGTAGCCGAACGGACGTCGTGGAGATCGATCCGGCGGTCACCAAGGCGGCGTTTGCGGCGTTCGGATTGTCCAAAGATACACCGATCAAATATTACCACGAGGACGGTCGGGTGTTCGTGGACCGGCGGGCGAAGAAGGCGCGTGCGGGTGAGCCTGTGGAGCTCTATGATTTTATCTATTTTGATGCGTTCAATGACTACTCCGTGCCGTATCAACTGACGACACAAGAGTTCATGCAGAATGTCGCCATGCTGTTGGCGCCCGACGGGGGATGTCTGATCAATGTGATCGATATTTACGAGAGCGGACTGCTCTTGGGCTCGCTGGTGAACACAGTGCAGACGGTGTTTCCATATGTATCTGTCTTCGTGGAAGGGGCGGCAAACTCTCAGACGCGCGGATCCCGTAATACTTTTGTCATCGCGTGTTTTCGGCAGAGGCCCGATTCGGAAAACATTTGCGCCAAAGACGAGAACGACTGTAAGATTTTCGCGCTCACGGATGAGGAAATGACCGAGCTTCGCGAAAAATGCCGGCAGCTCGTGTTGACCGATGAATACGCACCCGTGGAGAACCTCCTTGTGCCGGTCGTCAAAGAGGCTGCCCTTGACAAGGCGGCTGACGAATGGGCCGACCGGGCCAAATGGGCGGTCACCGCCGGGAAATATGACGAAACGGTTTCCCTGTGCCGTCAAGGGTTGGAGCTCTTTCCCGATCACAAATCGCTTCTGAATACGATGGGGCTTGCGCACTTCTCGATGGGCCGCCTAAATGACGCCATCGAAACACTGAAGCGCGCCGTTCACCTCAGGGCTGACCATATCTCAGCTCACCGCGGACTCGTGGACTGCTACTTGGAAGTTGGCGAGAACAAAAAGGCCATTCCGCACTTTCGCGTGATTCTCAGCGAACACCCCACCGATCAAAGAACCAGATATAGTTTTGGAACAACCCTGGCAAGTCTCGGTCGGTATCAGGAGGCCATCGAGCAGTTCAATGCGCTCAGTGGCATTCGGCCGGATTTCTCGAAACCCTACAACAGTTGGGCGTACGAACTCTATCAAAAAGGCGACCTAGAGGGCGCCATTGAGAAGTACAAAGAAGCGGTCGAATATGATTCGAACTTCGCCGAAGCCCGCTTGAATCTGGCGAAGATTCTCCTGGCCACCAAGCGCTATGAAGAGGCGGTCGACGCATACAGTGGTTGCTTGGGACTTAACCTCGATGATCCTGATGTGCTTATGGCCGCCCATGTGGGTTTGGGCAGTGCCTACGCGGCGCAGGAGCTCTTCACTGATGCCGAACGCTGTTATCGCGAGGCGCTGCGATTCGCACGCGACAATGTCGAGATAAGGATTGCACTGAACGCCGTCATCAAAGCACAGAAGAAGATTTTGCAACCGGTGTCCCCATGATTCTCGCGTTGTGCCTCGTGGGTTGCCGAAATGTCGGCCAAGGAGTTCGCCGAGTTGGGGATAGAATGAAGCGCCAACGACCAAGAGGGCTTCCAGTTGCGCGCCGGTCGACTGACGACATCCGAGTCGTTAACGACGGGATGACCGCGGCGGCGCATTCGACTGCACCGGCGCGGGAGATCAACGTGGCGCGCAGCCAAGGCATAGGGAATTCAGAAAGGGGAGGTGTGGGAGAATGACCAATCGCACGCACATAGGCATCTGCGCGGCCATTTCAATGGTCGTGATCGGACTGGCAGCCCCACGGGCGTCGGCCCAGGTCACCTTCGAGCAAGTCGAGACGGCGACCACAGCCGCCTTCACCAACCTCGACATAACCAAGCCGAGCGGCACCGTGGAAGACGAACTGCTGATCGCGATCATCCAGAGCGAGAAAAACTCCGCCATTAACAGCCCGGCGGGGTGGACGGTGATCGCCGACGCGCTGGACGGTAACAAGAACCAGGCTCGGACCAAAGTGTTCTATAAGGTCGCGGGGCCCTCCGAGCCGACACTTTATACCTTTACAAGCTCCGACAACAAGAAGGGCTTGGGGGCGATCCTGCGTTACAGCGGCAACGACCCCACCGATCCCATCGACGTATCGGGGTCCGTTACGGGCTCTTCCATCAACCCGACGGCGCCGGATGTCAC
>JAZGDW010000152.1:0-3013 GCA_036478295.1 Candidatus Krumholzibacteriia bacterium | reverse complement strand
CGCGCTTCGCCGGCCCTCGGCCTGCTGTGACGTATAGTGGCAATCCACACAGAATGCGCGTTTCGCACTTCGCTCTCCCATGCGTCCCAGGATGGCCCGCGTCTCGTCCTGGGTATGGAACGCCCGGTAGGATGACTGATGCTTTGTGTCCTGGAGAACCTGGTACGCCGCCTCGTGGCACTCCTGGCACGCATCCGACCCAACGATTGCCGTCGGATCCTGTGCGGCGAGCGCGACCACGAAGATGAAGTTGAGCAGGGGCGCGACGACGAGATGGCGCGCTGCGGTACGGTGTTTCCCAATCGTTTCTTGGTTGCCCATTGTCCTTCTCCCTTCAGATTCTGAACCCACGATACCCCCGCGACGGCATTCACCACAATGCATCATAATCTGGGACCCGGTCTAGGCATCCAACACCAGATCACCATTTGGTATGGCGATACACGTGAGGCATGATCCCTCCTCAGGCATCGTGTCCGGCTCACGTATGTACGTGACGCCGCCCTCTTTGATCGCCGTGAGACCCGTGTTGCAATTTCCCACTCGGCAGCCCGAATCGATTATGACGCCGTTGGCTTCGGCCAGTTCAAGCAGGACAGTCTCGTCATTAGCCCACCCGCACACTTTGCCCGATTTACTGAAGTTCACAGTGCATTGAACCGCGGGCGCCCGTTGCATTCCTTGCAACGTTGCGCGTGTCTTTCGCACCGTGGCTGGTCCGAACGCCTCAAACTTGATGTGGTCCTCGGGAACTCCCCACGCAGTGAGGTCCTCATGAATGGTCGTCATCATCGATGGCGGGCCGCAGAGATAGAACTGGTAATTGCTTGATGGGAGAAGGCGCTTGAATAGTCCGACGCTCACGTGCTCAGCGTGGTGATAGTCCTTCCCGAGGACGTCGCCGTCGAGAGGTTGGCTGTAGCACAAGTGCAAATGCACATTTTCATGCTCCCGCGCAATATTCGCGAAATGCTCCTTCGCGATCTGCTCCGTGCCGTCGCGCACGCCGTAAAAAAACCAAGTTTCGCGCTTCGATCCACTCGCAACGATCGTGTTGAGCATGCTCAGCACGGGGGTGACGCCGACACCACCGCCGATCAACACGACCGGACGTTCGCTGCTCACATCGAGAAAGAAGTTGCCGCTCGGTGCCTTCACATCGAGGATATCACGTTCCTCGACGTGTTCATGAAAGAAATTCGACGCGAGTCCGGGCGGCGCCGCGGGGTTGGTGGGCGGGGACGGGATCCTCTTGATCGTGACGCGATACGAGTTTGGTCTCGGGCAATCGGACATCGAGTAGCAACGAACGGTGGGTGTGTGCTGCCGTTCCTGCACGAAAGAGCCCAGCGCCGTGGAGGCCCTCCGGGCGCCGGGTTCGGAGATATCGGACCTGATATCCAGTCCGAAGGTCAGGAACTGTCCGGGCCGGAAGTCGGGAAGCGGCCGTTTATCGTGAGGGACGAGATCGAATGTACAGATGCTCCGATTCTCGTTCTCGAACATCTTTCGCTCCACTTCAAATTTGCGATAACCGGTCCACGAAAGTTCGGTCTGTTTTCTGCGACGCTGGGTCTCCCGACGCTCTGCTTCCGCAGATTCCCTGGCCTCGGCAACGGCCTGGTGAAGGATTCGGAGAGTTCCTCGACGCTGCCGAACGTCAGACGAGAGGACGTAAACAACGTGGACTAGTACGGTGCTGGCAATGACAAGACCAAGCAGCTGCAGCAGCATGAACGCGTTATTCTAATTCAAGCACAGGATCTGGATGTGGCGCGATTCCAGTCCGGACTAGAACTTGACAAGGGTTTCAATGCGTCCTCCCAGGGCTTCGTCCAATCCCTGCCGAGCGCCGGCAAAGCCGTCGACCCGGACAATGAGACGGCGCCCCAATGCCTGCTGAAAACGCAGGCCGAGGGCCACCGCAGCTTCCCCGGCCGCGTTAGTGTCTTTCCGTCCCGCAAGTTCGGCGATCAGTTGCCGCCGATCATGAGCGAAGAACATCTGATGACCGATCGCGCCCCCGACCACGTCGCCAGCCCGACTATTCAGGGGAGACCCGGACCGCCCCATTCCCGGCGACTCAAAGAGGATGCCCGCGCGTCCCAGCGGTCCGCCCAACGCTCTCGCGGCTGGCGAGAACGTACCGACTGCCCAGAAGCTGGTGATGTAGAACAGATTCTCCGTGTGGTGGGGTGTCCAGGAAATCTCGCTGAACAACAGTGCACCGCGGGTTACCGCCACCGTACTTGCGGACACCGGGAGCGAAACGTTCACGCGAAAGGCTGTGTTGAACCGGCCGATCCGCTGCACCGCCCCGACGCCGCCGTAGACCGCATCGCCCGTCACGTCACCGGCGATCGTGTACACGAGATCGACAGCGATCGTGCTGAACGGGAAGTCCACCTCCGTCAGCAGAGCGAGCAGCCGAGCCGAGCTATCCTCGACGTTGTTACGGTGAATGTCATTCCACCCGAACAACCCCGTGATGCGAAGGTTGGACGTCCCTGGCGGCCGCAGACTATTCCGCGTGAACCCGACGGCGTCGATGTTATCATTGATCAGGATCCCTTCCTGAAAAGATAAATTCTGTCGGCCCACCGCGAATCCGATATCGAACGGCCGCGAGTCATCGTCGTCCAGAAAGGGAAAGAGTTCTCCGAAGTCGCCCTCGAAGAACAGGGTTTCGATTCGGCCGTTGAAATCATCCTGCCAGCCGTCATTGATGCCGGAGCCGAAGTTGTAACCCAAACCCCCGAACTCGTCCGCCGGCCGAAAGCCGATCAGCACGCGCTCGGTTCCGGTCAGCCTTAGATTGGCAAAGATATCCAGCCGGTGCGCCCACTCGCCGTTTTCAGTGACACCGTCGTCGAAGCCCTGGACACTGCTGCGATACGTCCCAAAGACCCACAAGGCCGGCCGCCAGACTGCTCCAGTGGGCAGGCGGATTCCTTGACTCAAGTGGCCGGAATCGAGAAAACGCTCCCCGATTTCCAACAGCAGACGAGGACGC
>JAZGDW010000151.1:0-41495 GCA_036478295.1 Candidatus Krumholzibacteriia bacterium | reverse complement strand
CTGTCGGACGACGATCAGGAACCGGCGGGCTGGTGGGGCATCAATATCTTTAACCAGGCCAGGAGCGAATGGCGGCAGGTCAATCCGCTGACCACCGACCAGAGTGGTTCAACGAGCCAAATGAAATCGGGGAACGTCACCGATGTGGCGTTTGGGCCCGGCGGCCAGATATTCGTGGCGTTGAGGACGTTCGGCGTCCAGAGGTGGTCCAGCCGTGGCTACCCGTCGGCGGAGCTTTTCGACCTCACTAATGACACGTGGGAGTCCGTGGCCGAAATTGGTAAACAAGGGGAAATCGCATCGACCGCGGATGTTATATCTCTGGAGCTGCGCGACGACGGTGTTCTGTGGATTGGCACTACGGCCGGTCTCTACAGGTGGGAGAGCGGTTTAATCCGGTCCATTATCGCGGATCGTGGTTTCGGCACCGGGCTGCTCGGCAACGTCGTGCGGGACCTGGAACTGGATCGCGACAACAACCTTTGGGTGGCGACGGATCTGGGCCTCAATCGCATCAACTTCCGCGATGAGAGCGATATCCTTTCGTTTACCACCGCCGCGGCGTGGCAGGAGCAGCTGAGTCTTTTTGTGCCCATCGATGCCGTCTCACCGATCGTCGATGCCAGGTGTAATGCCCTGGCGCTGCACCCGACACAGGACCGGCTTTACATCGCCACCAACGGCGGACTGTCCATTCTGGATCTGACCTCGCTTGAGCCTCAGGAGACCAATCTCTCCAGGGTGTACGTTTATCCCAATCCGATCATGGCCAATCGTGGCGACGGGTCGCTGAAGATTTTCAATATCAATTCGCCGGTAAATATCAAGATCTACAGTCTAGAGGGCGAGCTGGTGCACGAAGTGCAGGACGTGAGCAGCTCCGAGGATGTTATTTGGGATCTCAAGACCAACTCCGGACGTCTCGCCGCTAGCGGCGTCTATATCGTTCACATCAGCGACCGTTCTGGGACGTTGGTCAAGAGGGTGGCGTTGATCCAGTAGGACGCGTCGGCGCTGGAGGAGCATTGTACATATGGTGAGCAGGGTG
The DNA here is from genome assembly GCA_036478295.1 of Candidatus Krumholzibacteriia bacterium. Taxonomy (GTDB): domain Bacteria; phylum Krumholzibacteriota; class Krumholzibacteriia; order WVZY01; family WVZY01; genus JAZGDW01. The sequence goes on along the minus strand of JAZGDW010000151.1, from coordinate 40,447 downwards.
ATCATAATCGGCGCGGGTGAAGCGGGACGCATGATCGCGCGCGAGATCGCGGCCCACCCGGAAACCGAGTTGGAGGTGGTCGGGTTTCTCGATGACGACGCTGGCCTGCACGGGAAAACGATCGAGGCCGTCCCCGTGCTTGGGTCGAGCGACCGCTTACGGGCAGAGACGGACCGTCGGCGGGTCGATGAAGCGATCATCGCCGTACCGTCGGAGTCACGTGATTTCATCCGGCGCGTCATCATCCTGTGCCGTGATGCGGGGGTGGCCTTCAAGATCGTCCCCGGCCTTATCGAAATCATTCGCGGGTCGGTCAGCCTGGATCAGGTGCGGGAGGTCCATCCCGAGGATTTGCTGGGGCGGGAGACGGTCGAGTTCGACGAAGCGGCTATCGCGAGCAAACTGGCCGGTCGCCGCGTCATGGTCACCGGTGCAGGTGGTTCCATCGGTGGCGAGATATGCCGGCAACTGGGGCGGTTCGCCCTGGGCGAGCTGCAGCTGTTCGGGCGCGGTGAGAACCAGATTTACGAGATCGAAGAGCAACTGCGGCGTGCCTATCCCGACCTCGAGATCCGATCGATCATCTGTGATATACGCGACAGCGACGGGCTCATGCACGCATTCGACCGCGCGCGGCCAGAGTTCGTCTATCATGCAGCCGCGCACAAACACGTGCACTACATGGAGGCGTTTCCGGAGGAAGCGGTCAAGAACAACATTTTTGGTACGGCGAACATCATTAAAGTATGCCGCGAAGCCGGCGCCCGGCGCCTGGTCATGCTGTCGACGGACAAGGCGGTCAACCCGCGCGGCGTCATGGGAGCCACCAAGCGCCTGGCGGAATACCTGATGCTGGGCAGCGCCAATGCGTCGAACGACCTGCGACTCGCCACGGTCCGTTTCGGCAACGTGCTGGGCAGCCGTGGCAGCGTGGTGCCGTTGTTCATGCGGCAGATACGCGCCGGAGGTCCGGTAACCGTTAGCGATCCTGCAGCGACACGTTTTTTTATGACGCTCAAAGAGGCGTGCATGCTGGTCGTGCAGGCTTCGGTGATGGCGCAGGGCGGCGAAGTATTCATTTTGAGAATGGGAACACCAATAAAGATCATGGAAATGGCAAGGGACCTCATCACGATGCACGGCTTGCGTCCGGAGTTGGACGTGCCGATCGAGATCACCGGGCTTCGCGAAGGGGAAAAGCTGCACGAGGATCTGGTGGTTGACGGGGAACGCCTCGAGGATTCATCTCATGCACATATACGGACGGCTCGTCCGGAACTTCCGGACGATTGGGAGCTTTCGTCGGTGATGGAGCGATTGAATGACCTGGTCAGGACGGGAGACGGCGACGGCATTCGGAGATTTCTCGATTCGATCATACCCGATGCCAGGCTTGAACGTCACTGACGGCGCAACTTCGATTCGAGTATCCACATGGCAGCCAGCAAGAACGACGTACCGGCGATCGCCGGCGGAAAACCCGTTCGCGAGGAGTTCCTCCCGTTCTTCCGCCCCTCGATCGACGAGCAGGATGTAGAAAGCGTCGCGTGCGCCCTGCGGTCGGGGTGGCTCACCCTGGGTCCGCAAACGGCATCATTCGAGCAGGCGCTGAAGGAGTATCTCGGAGTCGGAAACGTAGTCGCCGTCGGGTCCTGCAGCGCCGCCATGTTGCTTGCCATGAAGGGGCTCGGTATCGGTCCCGGCGACGAGGTGGTCACGTCGGCGCTAACGTTCGTTTCGACGGTGCACGCGATTATCCACGCCGGTGCCCGGCCTGTGCTGACTGATATCGAGATGGACACCTTCGGGCCCGATCCGGCCGAGATGGAAAAGCGGACGACGGCACGGGCGAAGGCATACCTGCCGGTCCACCTCGGGGGGCAGGCCTGCAAGATCGCCGACGTTCTCGCGCTGGCCCGAAGCCGTGGGCTCGCGGTGGTCGAGGACGCGGCGCACGGTTTCGGTGCGTCCTCGGGTGGGAGGAAAATCGGCGCGTTCGGAGAGGCCACGGCATTCAGCTTCTACGCAACGAAGAACCTCACCTGCGGTGAGGGAGGCTGTGTATGCACGAATGACGACGCTCTGGCGGACCGCATCCGGAGGTTGTCCTGTCATGGCATGTCGGTGGACAGCTGGGCCCGCTACACGGAGCGCGGTTCGTGGTACTACGAGGTGAACGAGGCGGGTTACAAATTCAACCTGAGCGACATCCTCTCTTCGCTGGGTCTGTCGCAGCTGAGGAAGATCGACCGTCTCCTGGAAAGACGCCGGCGAGTTGCGGAACGTTTTGTTGAATGTCTCGGAAACTCTCCTTATCTGGAGATTCCCCGGATCGCTCCGGGCAATTCACACACCTGGCACCTGTTCGTGTTGTTGCTCAACCTGGATCGGCTGACCATCGACCGGGATCAATTCATAAAGGCGCTCGCCGCGGAGCGCATCGGATGCTCCGTTCATTTCATTCCGGTATACAAACATTCGTTCTTCCAGCCCTACCGCGAGCCCCGCATCGAGTATCCACGCTGTGAAGAGTACTTTTCGCGATGTGTTTCGCTGCCGATCTTTCCCGACATGGGAGCGGACGACGTGGATGACGTCGTAAACGCCGTGGATCGGGTCGCCACCTACTACGCAAAGCCGTGATGCAAGTCGAGGTACTTCATCATCTCCCCGCCGGACTCGAAGAACTGGCGCTGCAATCCAAGCAGTCGACGTTCTACCACACAACGATATGGCTCGAAAGTCTTGCCGGCGCCTACCCGGCAACACACCTAGGCATCATCGCCGCCGTTGACGCGGGATGCCTGCAGGGATACCTGCCGTTTTTCGAGATCCGCAAGGGCGCGGCCCGGCGGCTGTGGTCGCTGCCGTTCGGTACGTACGGTGGTCCTGTGACCCTTGGGGATTCGGCGGTCGAACGATCGTTGCTGGAAACGTTTGTTGCCATGAAGAGCCGGCGGGGTGTATATGAGATCGGGCTGGTGGATTTTCATGGCCGCTTGTCCGCGCCCGCGTTGAAGCGTATCCACGACGCCACGCACGTGCTCGACCTGGGGCCGGGGTTCGACGGCTTATGGTCCGATCATTTCGAAAAATCAAAGCGCCGCCAGACCCGAAGAGCCGAGCGCGAGGGCTTGGTGGTTCGAGAGGCGGCGTCGGTCGACGAGGTGAAAAGCTACTACGGGATTTACAAGGAGCGATCGGCGGCCTGGCAGCAGCGGGTCAGGTACCCGGAAAGCCTGTTCATCGACCTGCTGGACCGGGGAGGCGAAAGCGTCAAATTGTTTCTCGCATGGAAGGATGATACGCTTCTCGGCGGACACTTGAATTTCTATTTCAAGAACACCGTCATCGCTTGGAACGGCGTCACAACGGCCAGCAGCCGTGGCACGCAAGCCGGTACGTTGCTCTACGCGACGTGCATCCGGCACGCGTGCGAAGCGGGCTACAGCGAATACAACCTTGGGGGCAGCCTCGGCTCGGACTCGCTCGTCGAGTACAAGCAGGCACTCGGAGCCCGTTCGTACCCGTATGTGACACTGCGCTGGCGTTCACTGGGCGCGAGGATTGCGTCCGCAGTGATGCAATACCTGCCGAAACAATGACCCCATGGACAATCCCCCAACAAACCGGCCAGGCAGATCCCGATTTGTTCCCAATACGTTTGCGCTGGTGCTGCAGACGGTAGTCGCCACGCTCATCACGCTGGCCCAGGTCAAAATCCTGTCAAACTATCTGCAACAGGAAACATTCGGGCTCTTTGCTTCACTTCGCGGCTTTTCGCTCTTGTTGACGATTATCGCGGCCAACGGGCTGCCGCAGCTGCTCGTGCGGTACCTGCCGGAGCACGAGTCAAAAGGGGAGCGCGAGTACGCCTTGCGACTGAGTGCGGCCTGTGTCGCGGTCTCTTTTGGTTTGCTCGTCGTGCTTGCAGCAGCCGTACAGCTGTTGCGCCCGTGGCTCCTTGCATTCACCGAACCGGCACTTCTTGGCAGGGGGATGCTGCTGTGGTTCTACGCCATGACCCTGGGGATCATGCTGAAGACAGTGGTCTACGGCGGCCTGAACGGTCTGCGGCGTCTCGGAACGCAAATGGTCCTGGAAACGGCGTCTCTGCTGGCAATCCTGTTGTGGATCGTGGTCGAGCGTGAACACCTGTCGCTCCTGTTGCTCTTCAAGATATTTGGCACGGTTCATCTGGCCGCCCTGGGGCTGGCCGTGCCGCTTTTCTTCCTGTCGCTGATGCGACTACCTCGCCCGCACCCGGCGGACACGAGCGGCACAGGCAAAGAAGCGGTCCGTTACCGGTACCGTCCCTACCTGGTGTGGGCGATCGGGCTCGGTTTCGTCGCGGTGGCTTTTAGCGATGTGGACAGGTATCTGCTTGCCCAGCTGCTCACACTGGAGGTGCTGGCCGTGTTCCACATCGGTGCTCGTTTGGGCCGGTTGGCCAACCGGCTGCTCGGCGCCGCCCACCTGGCTTTTCAGCCCGAGATTACACGTCTCAAAGCGGAAGGAAGGACCTCCGGCATCCAGCCTGCCACGCGTATATTCATCAAGTTCAACTCCGCCGTAGCAGTGCTGATCATGTGTGTCATCGTTCTATTCGCGCAGGAGATCATCGTGGTTGTTGCCAGCCGCGATTACCTCGCCGCAACCCCCCTCCTGATAATTCTCGCGCTGTGCCTGCCGCTGAATACGGTGACGGCGCCGTTGACTACAGTGATGAAGGCGATGGATCAGATACGTAGCGCGCTCATGACGGATATTGCGTGGGCGTCTACGTACCTTACTCTGATGGTAGTGCTAGCGCCCCGCTTTGGCCTGGTCGGCGTTGGTCTGGCCCAGCTCTGCGCCTGTGTGCTGCAGCTGCTCGTTACCCTGCGCTTATCGCCTCTGGCAATCGACCTGGGCTTCACCGCCGGGCTGGTCTTTCGTCTGGGCACTGCGGGCGCGGCAGCGTTTCTACCGGTGCTGCTGGCGACCACGCTTGCCCGGGAGGCTCTGGGAGGACTGATCGTGCCCGCGAAAATCGTTCTCTTTGTGGGTGGGATGGTCGTGTTTCGCGGTTTGATTCGCAGGATGAACGTTTTTACGCGAGAAGAACGGGAGACCCTCTACAGCATCTTCGAGAGCAGGGGAATCCGGTTCGTGCGCGGTGTGTTATGAAACGAGGGAGCGCTTCGAGGCAACTGTTGATGATCGTGCCGTTTTTTCCTCCCAGTGGCGGCGGCGGCGTTCACCGGCCGCTGGGCTTCGTGAAATATCTGGAGAAATTCGGCTGGCAGGCGACCGTGGTATCGCCGCGTCCCGACGCGTTCTGGATCGACGATCGCAGCCTTCTCGGCGAGGTTCCCGAGTCGTGTTCCGTGTTCCGCACCGAATCGTTGAGTGGCCAGTTCATTCTCTCGCGCTTGGGACGAAAGAAACGGATGGGAGAAAGAGCCCAGGTTCGGTCGAGCCGCAGGTTCTCGCACCTGAGAAAGTTGGGCGCGTGGACCCTCGTGCCCGATACCTACATCGGTTGGTACCCGTTCGCAGTGCGCATGGGCCGGCGACTTCTCGCGCGGCACAAATTCGATGCGATCTACTCCACATCCCCGCCGGAGACCGCGCACCTGATCGGCCACAAGCTGCACAAGCTGTCCGCGCTGCCCTGGGTGGCGGATTTCCGGGACCCGTGGATGAATCTGTATCTCCTGCCCGTTCCGACCCGTGTGCACGCATGGCTGCACCGGCGGTACGAACGCGCCATATGCTCTGCCGCCTCCGTGATCGTGACCAGTCGCTGGCACGAGGAGCTCCTTCGCCGCCGCTACCAGGGATTGAGAGACATCCGCCTGATTCCGAACGGGTACGACCATGAAAAATTCGAGGCGTACCGTGACTGTGAGCCCCCGCGCGATGAGTTTCGAATTCTGCATGCCGGTATGCTTACGCAGAAGAGAAGCGCGATTCCTTTTCTCAATGGCTTGAAAGTTTTTCTCGACCGCGACGAAGACGCGCGTGAGCGATGCCGTGTCATCTTCGTGGGCCCGCGCGAGAGCGAGAACGAGCGGCATGTAGAGGTTCTCGGGCTGTCGTCGATCGTCGAGTTCCGCGACAGCGTGGCGCATCCAGAATCGTTGAAACTGGAGCGCAGTTCTCATATACTGCTCCTGCTCAAGCACACGGATCCGGCGTACCGTGGGATTGTTCCGGGAAAGTTGTACGAGTACCTGGGGGCCGCGCGGCCCATTCTCGCCCTGGCGCCGGACGGCGAAGCGAAGGACATCATTGTGCAGCGGCGTCGCGGTGAAGTTGCGCCGCAGGATGATGAGGACGCGATTGCCGGGCGGATCGCGCTCATGTACGACAAATATAAGAACGGCTCGCTCGACAGGGACTACGACCTGTCGGTGGTCGTGGGTTGTACTCGAGAAGAAACCGCCGGACAACTGGCCGATTACCTGCAGTTCATCACCTCCAACCGGAAGTAGATCGAGGTGAAAAAGCAATACTGGGGAGTCGTCGTACCGGTGATCGTGTTCGTGGCGCTGCTGACGCCGCTCCGGGCTGGCTTCACCGACGATGGCTATATCCATATCCAGTATGCCAACAATATCATCACGCACGGCGAGTACAGTTTCAACCCCGGTGAAGTTTCGTTCGGTACGACGAGCCCGCTGTGGGTGATGGTGCAGGCCGCCGCCGGACGTATCGTGGGTGGGGGAGAGCGACTGATGATCACCAGCCGTATTTTTTCGTGGCTGGCCGGCATCGCCACGCTGCTCCTCATGTTCACGCTGGCCCGCTCGCTGGGCCTCGGTCCATGGATGTGCTTTCTATGCACGCTGGCGTTCGGCGCACACGCGTGGCTGGTTCGATGGACGGCGCTCGCCATGGAGACTTCCTCCGCCGTTGCCATGATGACGGCGGTCGGCATCAGTTCGCTGGGCGCCTTGCGTGACCCGCGCCGGGCGTTGCAGCTCGGATTCTTTATGGCCGCCGCCGCGCTGCTCCGGCCCGAAACCTATCTGTTGTTCCCCGTGTACCTGGTGTCGGCTGTCGTTCGACGGCGGCAGGCAAGCTCCGCCTGCGTCGCGCGAACCGCAGGCGTGTACGCGGCGCTGCTCTTGCCGTGGCTCGCTTTCGCCAGGCTGCACATCGGCGCGTTCTTGCCGAACACCGCTGGAGCGAAGAGCGGCGGTCTGGTTCTCAACCCCGGCCTGCTGCTCCAAAAACTGATTCCCATGGCGAAGATTGTCGGCAGCGCGGAAGCGATTCCGGTCCTGCTGATTATCATAGCGGCCGTCGTGCTGAGGCGGAGGAGCCGCATCTTTTCGGCGGACTGCCGGTTCTTCTTGTTGTGGATTGTCTCGCTGCCTCTTGCCTACGCGATCTTCGATATTCAGGTGCTGTCGCGTTACATGCTGCTGACCAGTCCTTTCGTTGTTGTACTTGGCTTCGTCGCGCTCGCGGACTGCTCCAGGGCCGTGGCCTGGAGCAGTCGTAGCGGGCGGGTGTTCACGGGGCTGGTGACGCTCGCCGCCGTACTTATCAACGTCGTCCTGTACTTCGTGGTCATTGCTGGGCCATCGCGTGCGTTCTCGCACGATCTCACTCATAACCTCAAAAGGCTCGGTCTCTTCATCCGGAATACCACACCGGAGGGAACCGTGGTCGCCGCAGCCGACATCGGGTACCTGGCATTCTATTCCCATCGCCGCGTGTTGGACCTCGGGGGCCTGGTGGAAAACGCCACCGGTGAGTTGCGCGAGACACACAGTTACGACGAGATCGTGGAAGGCGGTCTCTATCTGGATCTGCGAGCATACCCGCGTGTGGACTACTTCATAGACCGGGTCCCCGTGGCGGAGCGCTTTGACGGTGCTGTTATCAACGGTCACCGTTTTGAAAGCGTACGGGTGGTTCGCGTCGACAACCTCGGCATCAAGAAACCAGGCCCGTTTTTCTACACGTTGTACCGACTCCACCGCGTCGACGATGGCTAAATTCGAACTCCCCGATATCCGTGTCCCCGCGGGAATGAAGGCCGAGGAGATGCCGGACCTGCTCCGCCACTGGTACCTCGGTTCCAGGGGCCGCCGTCACATGGTGCTGAGGCGATTCTCGGAGGTGGACCGGTGGCTGGTGGGCAACCCAGGCGCCAGCGTGCTCGACATCGGCTCGGCGTGGGGATACAACGTGATGGCCCTGGAGGCGCTCGGAATGCGAGTGGTGGGGATGGACCTGGTGGTGGATCAATTCGAGGTTGGGGCCCGTATCGCCCACGAGAACGGGGCCGAGTTCCGGGTGGTGGGGGGCGACGCCGCCCGGCTTCCATTCGGCGACGGCCAGTTCGATGGCATCACGATGGTCGAGACTTTCGAGCACGTCTTCGAGGACGACCGCCCGGCCGTCTTACGCGAGTGCCACCGAGTGCTCAAGGACGGCGGGCGGCTGGTCCTGTCGACGCCGAACTATTACGGCATCGTCGAGCGGTTCAAGCGGGTTGCCGTAAGGTTGCCCTGGCTCCGGCGGCGCCTGCCCACCATGTGCTACCCCGCGGACGGGGTCGACCGTTCCACGTACCACCCGTACCGGTATCATCAACCGGCAACGCCTGAGGCAATCCGCGGCTACCTGGAAGGGGCGGGTTTCTCCGTCCGCAGCGTGACCTGTTTTCTGTTCGTGACCAAGAACACGCCGGACGGCCTGTTCCCGCTCGTGCGCTCCACTGAGACCCTCATGGAGCAAGCCCCAATCTTGAAACAACTTGCTGCGACCGTCTGCGTCGTTGCCGATCGTCAAGCCGGCCCCTGACTCTCTTGTGCCCGCCGCCGGCCACTCGTCGTTTGCTGGCCCCGCAACTCATTTGACTCCAGCTTGTTATGTTTTCTATAGGAATCCGAGCGGCGGTTCCCAAAAACATAATTTTGCGCTTGACCGATTCCCAAAAAAAACCTATTCTCGGCGTCATTGTGGGAGTGAATCCCAAACTTGAACGCTGTCGAGCGTTAAACCGGATATTTTCTCTTTTATATGAACAATTACTTCAACGAGAAGTCATTACATTCCACCGATCCAAAGGGTCGTCTGCTGCTCCCTAAGGACATCCGGGTGGACCTCAAGATCAACAAGGGGGATGTGCTCTACCTGCTGCCCGATTTCTCGGCACTGCCTTATCTGGAGCTCCGGACCCGGAAACAGTGGGACCTCTACTGCAAGACGCTGCGGGCGGATGAGGGCAGCGCGCAGAAGAAGGATACGTTCCGCTACGCGATGCTGGCCAAAGAGACGGCAACCGTCGACGGGCAGGGCCGGATTTTGATCCCACAACGTATAAAAAAGGCGTGCGGCCTCGACGAAACGGTTGCCGTAATCAACATGGCGATTTACATCGAAGTCTGGTCCGGTGACCACATGGAGAAGAAGTACCCCGAGTTGGTGAAGGCTTTCAAAAAGACGAACGATCGGATTTTTTGATGTGCGTGACGTTGTTCGTGGGACATTCCCATACTGAGAGAGATCCCAACGATTTGTTGGTGCGGAGGGCTTCGATGATCCACACTCCGGTCATGGTCGCGGAAACGCTGCGCTACCTGCTGCACGATAACTCGAGATGGGTAGTGGACTGTACGGTGGGGGGCGGGGGCCACGCCAAAGCCGTTCTGGATAGCAACAGCGAAGTTTCACTCGTCGGTATCGACCGGGACCCGGAGGCGCTTGCCGGGGCACGCCGGTTTCTCCAGGAATATGAGGGTCGGCTGAGCCTCATTGAAGGTAACTACGCCGACCTCGACGCGGCGCTCGCCGATCGCAAAGCGGTCGACGGGATTCTCGTCGATCTCGGTGTTTCCAGTCTGCAGCTGGACAGGGCGTCACGCGGGTTCGGTTACAAGCAGGATGGTCCCCTGGACATGCGAATGGGCGCCACCGGCCAGACGGCGAAATCCCTCATCGAGAATTCCACTGTGGAGCAACTGGCGCGTATCCTCAGAGAGTACGGCGAAGTGCGCGGAGCGGCCCGTATCGCAAGATCGATCCGCCAAGCAGCGGACAGCGGCGGAATGGCATCGACCTTCGATCTCAGGCGCGCCATCGAGGCGGCGCTGGTCGGCAAACCCTCCCCCGGGCTCCTGAGCAAGGTGTTCCAGGGCATCCGTATCGCCCTTAACCGCGAGCTCGCCAACCTCGAAGTGTTTCTGGACCGCGTGCTGGACCACCTCCATGCAAACGGCCGATTGGTCATCGTCAGCTATCACTCACTCGAAGACCGCATCGTCAAGAGGTTCTTCAAACGGGAATCATCGGATTGCCTGTGTCCGCCTAGAGTCCCGCAGTGCGTTTGCGGACACAAGGCCACCCTGGAGCTTCTCACCCCCCGCGTTCTCAAACCGTCTGCCGAGGAAATCGCCGGCAACCCGCGCTCCCGGAGCGCCCGGCTTCGCGCGGCGAAGTTTCTCGGCCAAGGAGTCAGGAGTTTGACCAATTGAAAAAGAAAACACTGGCATATCGTTGGTTCAGCAATATTTTGGTTTCGGCGCTCACCGGCAACGCAAATGTCGGCACCACGCTCCTCGTCTACGTGACCATCGCCCTGCTGCTTCTGGGTTACGTGTCAGCCCAGGTCTTCACCGGCGCCGTTACACAGGATATCGCCGACATCAAACAGGCGCGATCGTTCCAGAAAGAAAAGCTGAATCGATTGACAAGCGACTACGTGTCGCTATCTTCGCGGGCGCGGGTGTCGAATTACTGCGAGAAGGTCCTCGGTATGGTGCATGCGAGTAATGGTAGCCTGCGGCGGTTTGCGGTCGACGGCGTTGACTGGAAATTCTCCCCGCCGGTCGAGTTCACCGAGAAGGGCTCAGCGGCCCTTGATCCGCTTCGCTTCACGCTGCAAGACGAGAATGGCAAGTCAAAGCTATGAGGAAGCGCAAGAAAAACCTGCGAGTGTACCTGGTCGGCTGTTTGTTTGTGGTCGCGACCGTCACGTTGTGGGTCCGCCTCGTTCAGGTGCAGGTGTTTGGTCGAAGTGCATACGCCGAGGCCGCCAGGCGACAGGGTGAGGTAAAGAGAAACGTTCCGCCAAGTCGCGGGGGGATATTCGACCGCAACGGCCGACCGCTGGCCTTGAGCATCCGCTCGTGTTCGATCTCGATTCACCCCAGAGATGTCAAGAACCGGAGCGAAGTGGCATCGGTGCTATCCAGACATCTCAACCTGTCGTCGAGCGTCATTCGTAAGAAGCTCCGTTCCACCAGCTCTTTTGTGTGGGTCAAGAGACAGTGTTCGCTTTCCGAAAAACAGCGCAAGGAGATCCGCGCCCTCGCCGGCGTCGATGTGCGATGGGAAGCAGACCGAGTCTACCCTTACGGCAGAACGGCCAACAAGATCGTCGGTTTCATCGGTCACGACAACACCGGGATGGCCGGTATCGAAGCGGCATTCGACAAGGAACTCGCCGGTGCAATGGGTTGGGAGGTCGTGCAGATAGACGGTGCCTACCGGTCGCGCGGCTACCAGACCTACGCGCAACAGAAGCCGCGGGACGGCAAGCATGTGGTGTTGACGATCGATGTCAGGCTCCAGGAGCTTACGGAACATGAGCTGGAGCGCACCGTCAAGGCGACGAACGCGAAGAGCGGTGGACTTATCGTGATGCACTGTGAGACAGGAGACATTCTCGCGCTTGCCGAATTCCCCTCAGCGGCATCACGCGCTCCCGGCTCGCTGGCGGACTCGATGTGGACGATTCGCTCCATTTCCTGGATCTATGAACCCGGTTCGACGTTCAAGCTGATCACCGCAGGTGCCTTGCTCGAGACAAAAAAGGTGCGGAGCTTTGACGTGTTCGACGCCGAGAACGGGCGGGCCGTCATAGGTCGCGCCACCATCTCGGATTCCCATCCTCATGGTCACCTCACGTTCAGGGAAGGGTTTGTGTTCTCGAGCAACATCGTCATGGCCAAGGCGAGTCTCAACCTCAGCGCGAGAGAGTTTTTTGAGTTCGTCCGCTTATTCGGCTTTGGCGCACGAACGGGCGTGCGCCTGTTAGGGGAATCTCCGGGTCGCGTGGCGCCGGTTGAGCAATGGTCGCGAAGAACGCAAATCACAATGGCGTTTGGTCAGGAGATCGCGGTGACTCCGCTGCAAATGATAAATGCCTTCGCGGCCGTTGCGAATGAAGGCGTGCTGATGACACCGCGAATCGTCAAGTCGGTGGTCGATGAGAACACGGGCCGCATTGATGAGTTCGAGCCGGTTAGGGTCCGCAGAGTCATCTCCAAGGACACATCACGGCGCCTGAGGGACTTCTGTCGGTCGGTGGTGGAGGAGGGTACCGGCACCAAAGCGGAAGTGTCTTTCGTCGCCGTTTCGGGAAAAACGGGAACCGCCGAAAAGGCCACACGTAACGGTTATCTTCGAGACAAGTTCATTGCGAGTTTTATCGGCTTCGCGCCACACGAGGATCCAAAGATTGTATGTCTGATCATGCTGGACGAGCCCGATTACTATTACCGTTTTGGCGGGGTATCCGCCGCGCCGCTCTTCGCCCGCGTAAACGAAGCGATCGCCTATTCCTCATCGTTCTATGACGGGGTACTTACGCACGACGTAATCGAAGACGCCCGCTTAGCCCCCGGGCCGTTCAAAGCTCCCAACTTTCTCCGCCTGGATCGTGCCCGGGCCATGGAGAGAGCCAGGAAACTCGGGTTGAACGTGCTGTGCAAGGGGGAAGAAGGAGAAGTGGTGTCGCAAGACCCGGATCCAGGCGTCGCGATGAACTCGGACGACGTGATCAGGCTTTACCTGAACGGACGGGTATCGAAACCGTCCGGGGCGCGTACACCAGATCTGCGGGGGTTGCCCATGCGGCTCGCCAAGCGGCGGGCGGTCGAGGCAGGTTTTCGTTGCGACATCGTCGGTACTGGCTTTGTTGCCTCTCAGCGCCCGGAACCGGGCAAGACATCGAAAAACGGAGTGGTGCGTGTCTACTGCAACGACAAAGCGCGCAACGATGGGTAACACCATGAGCACTTCCCGCAGCACACCAGCTGAACCGATTCAGCTCCCGGATCTGATCGAGGCGCTGGAGGGTCAGCCCGTGCAGGAGTTGAGAGCGGTGGAGGTTCACGGTATCACCAGCGACTCCCGCACTGTCGGGAAAGGCGATGTATTCGTGGCAGTGCGCGGAGGTGAAGCCGACGGACACGATTTCGTCCAGGAGGCGGCAAGAAACGGAGCGGTGGCAGTGGTGACCGAAGAACCGGTCAGTGTCAAAGGTCCCGCGAACGTCGTGGTCCGGGACTCAACCCGGGCCCTGGCCGAACTGGCGGCGAGATTTTTTGGCGATCCGGCCTCAAAGCTGAGGATATACGGCATCACCGGTACCAACGGAAAGACATCGACCGCGCACATGTTTCGTGCGATCTGTGCACGCACGGGCCCGTTGCGCAACATGGGAATCATGGGAACGGTGGGGCATGGTACCGGTGCGAGGCTCGAAGCGGGGACCCACACAACGCCCGAACCGGTAACGCTGCACAGGCTGTTGGGTGAAATGGTCGAACAGGATTGTAACGGGGTGGTCATGGAAGTCAGTTCTCACGCGGTGAGGCAGCAGCGCATATGGGGACTCGATTTTGAGATTGGGATGCTAACCAATGTGACCCGTGACCACCTCGATTACCATTCGTCATTCGAGGACTACGTCGACGCAAAGCGCGAGTTCTGTTTCTCGTTAACGTCTGGGAGGCGGGGTAAGAAGGGCGGCACGCTGGTTTATTCGAAGGACAATGACTTTTCCCGAGAAATCGGGTCGGTCTTTCCAGGCAATAAAATCTCGACGAGCATCGTCGGGCAAGCCGACGCTTATGCGGACAACGTCGAGGCCACGCTGCGCGGCACCCGCTTCGACCTGCATATCGGAGATGCGGTTGTATCCGTATCGATGAAGCTGCTTGGACTGTTTACCGCGGCGAACGCCACGCTGGCCGCAGCCGCCGCACACGTGTTGGGGATCGACGCGGATAGCATCAAGGGCGGGCTGGCGGCCCTCGACAGCGTGCCGGGCCGGTTCGAAGCGCTGGGCGGCGCGGGCCGCCCGGTTGTTGTCGTCGATTATTCCCACACACCGGACAGCCTGGAGCGCACGCTCGAGTTCTGCCGTGGGCTCAAGCCGGACCGGCTGATAGGCGTGTTCGGCTGTGGCGGTGACAGGGACCGGGGCAAGAGACCGTTGATGGGAGCGATCGCCCAGGAGAAATGCGATGTCGCCTACGTCACGAGCGACAATCCTCGAACCGAGGATCCAAACGATATCATAGTGGACATTCTCGGCGGCATGGACCGTGGGAGAAAAGGGCTCATCGTGCAAGTCGACAGGCGCAAGGCAATCCACGATGCCATCGCGCAGGCGCGTTCCGCCGACCTCGTTGCCATATGCGGAAAAGGTCATGAGGACTACCAGATCATCGGTGCCGTTCGTCATCATTTCGACGATCGAGAAGAGGCATCCGCGGCGCTGCGCGTCTGGAGCGACTCATGAACGTAAACTCGCTGGAATGGGCCCGAAAAGCGCTGGAGAACGAAGGAGAGCTGGTGCGCAGCAACCTCCACGGGTGCGAGGAGAGGACGTGGTTCGGAGCCACGATCGACACGCGGACCGACTGCCGTCAACGGCTGTTCTTCGCCATGAAGGGCGAACGGACCGACGGCCATCGATTCGCAAGCGAGGCGCTGGATCGGGGCTGTGCGGCGGTGGTTGCCGACGACAAGGACGCAACGGTCGCTATCGAGGATTCCGGCCGACCTTTGCTTCTGGTCCGAAGCACCCTGCGGGCGCTGCAGGAACTGTCCCGCGCGTACCGCGACACGTTGAAAATCCGCGTCGTTGCCATAACGGGCAGCGCCGGCAAGACAACGATCAAAGAGTACATCCGCATCATTCTCAAGAAGAAGTATCGCGTGCACTCGAACCCAGGCAACTTCAATAACCACATCGGGGTGCCGCTGACCTTGCTGGACACGGATCATGACAAGGAGTACCTGGTGTCCGAAATAGGCGCCAATCACGTGGGCGAGGTCGATTTTCTCAGCCGTATGCTCAGGCCCGATATCGGGGTCGTCTCCAACATTGGAGACGCGCACATCGGGCTGTTCGGCAGCCGCGACCGCATCGCCGAGGCCAAGGCCGAACTCTTTGCGGGGATCGATCCGCAAGGTTACGCCGTGCTCCCGCAGGACGATGATTACATCGAGCTGCTCAGTGGCCGCGCCCAGTGTCGCGTGGTCACGTTCGGCTATGCAGACGGCAGCACCTTTCGCCTGTCCGCGGTCCAAGGAGCGGATGATCACATCCGGTTCCAGGTCAATGGGGAAGCGGTGAAGATTACCAGCTTTGCGTCGTACAACGTTCTCAATGCATGTGCGGCCTTTGCAGTCGGTGACATTTGCGGTGTCGAAAGCGACCGCGTCCGCGAGGCCCTCGGTGAATTCGAACCGATGGCTGGCCGTGCGAGAGTCTACCAGGCACGCGGGTTGACACTTGTAGATGACTCTTACAACGCCAACCCGACCAGCATGAGGGCCGCGATCTCAGCGCTGGTCGCCCGCGCTGCCGGGCGCCGGGTGTTGGTGTTGGGCGACATGGGCGAACTGGGGTCGTTTTCCGCCGAGGCGCACCGCGAGCTGGGGGCCTTTATCGCGCAATCCGGTATCGACGTCGTTTTCTGGCTGGGCGAGCAGGCGACCCACGTAAAAGAGGGCGTGAAGGGCACGAAGATCGAGTTTTACGGTTTCGATGCCCCGGCCGGCCTGGTGCAGGCCGTCACGGCAAAGTTGCAGGAGGGCGACGTAATCCTGGTCAAGGGATCTCGCGCTGCCGAGCTCGACCGCTTCGTCCGTGAACTACGGCGGACATCCCTGAAAGAGGCGGATGCCTAATGTTGTATCACTTGCTATACCCGCTGCACGAGTATTTCTCTGCCCTGAACGTCTTTCGCTATATCACGTTCAGAGCGGCGTACGCCATGGTAACGGCGTTGCTCATAAGCTTTGTGATCGGGCCTCGCTTCATCCGTTTCTTGCAGAAGCGCAACGTGTGCGAGCAAATCAGCGAGGACAGTCCCAGCTCGCATGAGGTCAAGAAGGGAACGCCGACCATGGGCGGGCTGCTGATTCTCGCTTCGATTTTCATTCCCACGCTTCTGTGGTGCAATCTCAAGAATCCTTACGTACAGATTGCTTTCATTACGACGCTGTGGATGGGGGCCATCGGTTTTATCGACGATTATTTGGGAGTTATCAAACGCAGACCAAAGGGTCTGATAGGGCGCTACAAACTCGCCGGCCAGATCGTCTTCGGGCTCGCGTTGGGTCTGTTTCTTTATTTCAACCCGATGGTAAAGGACGCCGGCACCCTCACGAGCATTCCCTTCATGAAGGGGCTCTTCATTAACCTGGGGCCTTTCTACGTTATTCTGGTCATGCTTGTGCTGACCGCCACCAGCAACAGCGTCAACCTGACCGACGGTGTAGACGGACTCGCCATCGGTCTCGGGGCGTTTTGCTTTTTGGCATTCGCCGGACTGGCCTACCTGAGCGGCAACAGGGTGTTCTCGGACTACTTGAACATCCTTTACCTGCAGGGAGCGGGTGAGCTGAGCATCTACTGTATGGCGGTCGTAGGGGCGTCGCTGGGATTTCTCTGGTACAACAGCCACCCGGCGCAGGTGTTCATGGGTGACACCGGTTCGCTCGCTCTGGGTGGGGCGCTGGGCGTCGTCGCGGTTCTTCTGAAGAGAGAACTGCTGCTGCTGATAATTGGCGGTGTTTTCGTGGCCGAGGCCGTCAGCGTCATTCTGCAGGTCGCTTCTTTCAAAATCAGGAAAAAGCGGATCTTCCGGATGGCTCCGCTGCATCACCATTTTGAATTGAGCGGGTGGTCCGAGTCCAAGATCGTGGCGCGGTTCTGGATAATCGCTAGCCTGCTGACGCTGTTGAGTCTCAGCACACTCAAACTCCAGTAGTCGCGCGGAAAAATGCCGGTAAAAGACGAGAAGACTTTTTTTGTGCTCGGGCTCGGCAAGAGCGGGCTGGCCGTGGCACGGTTGCTCGCGCGCAAGGGTTCGAACGTTGTGGTCTACGATGAGGACGACGGTGTAGTCGGGGGCTTGCGGCGGGGAAAGGATTTCGGGGCAGGCGTCGAGAGGATCGATATCGCCAGTGCCGGGGATGCCCGCCAAAAGCTGCTGCAATGTGACACGCTGGTGGTCAGCCCGGGTGTGCCCCTGCAGCATCCGCTTGTGATGCTGGCGCGGGACAACGGTGTCGGGATTACCGGCGAGCTGGAAGTGGCATATTCTTTCTGTTCAATGGGAATCCTCGGAGTCACCGGCACGAACGGCAAGTCGACGGTGGTCAGTATGCTTGGAAACATACTGAAAACAGCGGGCCGGAGCTGCACCGTCGCGGGAAACATCGGGCTGCCGCTGTCGGATGTGGTGGTAGGTGGCGAGGTGTTCGATACCGTTGTTCTGGAGATAAGCAGCTTCCAGCTCGATACCATTACCGACTTTCGGGCCGACGTTGCCGTGCTGTTGAACGTGACTGAGGACCACCTCGACCGCTACAACGATTCGCTGGATGAATACGCCGCGTCGAAGTCGCGCATACTCAACCGCTCCGATGACGAAACCTTCTTTGTCTACAATTACGAGGACCATGTTTGCGAGAAGATCGCCGGTGACTTTCACGGTCGAAAGATGGCGTTCAGCTCGAACACCGTGCTCGACGAGGGTGTCTTCGCGCGGCAGGGTGCGATCGTGCGCAGCTGGGAGGGACAGGTGGAGAATATCATCCCTATCAAGGAGTTCTCACCGGTGGGCATCCACAACCTCGAGAACGCCATGGCCGCCGTGGCCGCGGTCACGCCCTACGAGGTGGAGACCCGTCACATCAACGAATCCCTCAAGGCCTACCGTCCGCTGCCCCATCGTATGGAACTGACGCGCGTCGTGGGGGGTGTCGCCTATATCAACGATTCTAAAGCGACGAACGTCGATGCGGCGATAAAGAGCGTGCGCAGCATCGAAGGTTCCGTGGTCTTGATCATGGGCGGGCTGGACAAGAGCAGCGATTTCAGGCCGATGTTGGATCAACTTTCACGCGTCAAACAGGTGGTTCTCATCGGGGATGCCGCAGAAAAGATCCAGTCGGTCATAGGTGGGCACTGCGAGGTGGGCCAGGCCAACACCATGGAAGAGGCAGTGGGAAAGGCGAGCAAGAAAGCGACCGCCGGCGACACGGTGTTGCTGGCACCGGCGTGCGCCAGCTTTGACATGTTCAAGAACTATGAGGACCGCGGCAACGCCTTCCGCGACGCGGTCAACAGGCTGTAGGGGTACGCCATGGCGATGATTACGGTACCGCAGCTCAAGTGTGACAAGCGAATTCTTCTGATTGTCGTCTTCTTGATGGTGATTGGCGCGAGCCTGGTCGGTTCGGCCGGTTCTCATTTTTCGGGACTGCGGTTTGACGACGTTTATTTTCTCCTGAAACGCCACCTGGTCCGCATAGTGATCGCAGCGTTCTTCTTGTTGCTGGCTTGTCATATCGACTATCGGATTCTCCGCAAGCCGGCACCCTTCGCATTTGGAGTGGGGGTGGCCATGCTGGTCGCGCTCCTCATCTTCGGACATAAGGTGCGGGATACTGAGCGCTGGTTGACGATTCTGCAGGTGACGTTTCAGCCGGTGGAGGTCGCCCGTTTGGCGCTCGTAATGTTTGTCGCTTATTGGGTCGCCCGCAAGGGCACCGCACTGGAGGATTTCAAGAGAGGGTTTCTGCCCGTGGCCCTGGCCGTGGTCGTGGTGCTGGGCTTGATAGCGGCCCAACCGAACTACGGGTCGGCGTTCGCCACGGCCGCGATAGCGTTCCTCATGCTCTACCTGGGCGGGGCTCGCATACGACACCTGCTGCTGCTCGCCCTTGCAATGGGCAGCGCGGCGGCCGTTCGGCTGATGGGTGTCGGATACGTCCGCGACCGATTCCTGGCATTCTTGAATCAGAACGAAGGGCTCAGCGACATCAATTGGCAGATCCGACAGTCCCTCATCGCTCTTGGCAGCGGAGGGATCGTTGGAGTTGGCATCGGGGGAAGCCGCCAGAAACTAGGTTGGCTGCCCGACGCGCATACCGATTTCATTTTCTCGATATTGGGGGAGGAGATGGGGCTCCTCGGGACGCTGGCGGTAAGTCTCGCGTTTCTGTTGCTCGCGCTTCGCGCGCTCAAGATATCATTCAATAGCGGGGACCGGTTCGGCCATATGCTGGCTGTCGGCATCGGATGTTCCATTTTTGTGTACGCGTTGATGAATATGCTGGTTGCCACGGGGCTTTTCCCGGTAACTGGTCTTCCACTGCCCTTTTTGAGTTACGGGGGGTCGGCTCTGGTGGTCAACGCGTTCTCCGTCGGCATCTTGTTGAACGTGTCGAAGAAGAGGCCGGGTCAGCGCCCGGCGCGGAACGGCCACTCACCGGCGTAGCCGGTAAGAGGGGGAATTGACCTTGCGTGTAATGATCGCAGGCGGAGGTACCGGGGGTCATGTATATCCCGGCATTGCGATATACAACGCATTGCGCAGGGCCAGCGGTGATGTAGAAGTGTTGTTTGTCGGCTCCAAGGCTGGTGTGGAATCCCGCATCTTCGACGACCTTGGCCTGCCCAACATCCTGCTGTCCGGCCGTGGAGTACGCGGCACGTCGTTCCTCTCGAAAATCACAAGCCCGTTCCTGCTGGTGGCAGGGGTGGTCGCCGGTATCCGGGCGATCTCGTCGTTCAACCCCGACGTCGTCATCGGCACCGGGGGGTATGCGAGTGTGGCGACGGTGGTTGCCGCCGTCCTGTGCCGCAGGCGCCGCGTGCTGCAAGAACAAAACAGCGTGCCGGGAATGGCCAACCGCGTGTTGTCGAGATTCGCCCATCTCATGCTGCTGTCGTACGAGGAGTCCCGCGCGTTCATCGGTAGCAAGGTGCGGTGTGCGGTAGTGGGAAACCCGCTCCGGGTAAAGCCCGGCGTCGATCGGGAGGCGGCGCGGCGCTTCTTCGATCTACGAGCGGATCTGCCCACGGTCCTTGTCTTCGGTGGCAGCCGTGGAGCTCACGCGATCAATACCGCTGCCTGCTCTGCCGTGCGGAGGATTCTCGAGGGGCGAGAAGTGCAGTTCGTGCTTCTTACCGGCGAGGGCGATTTCCAGACGGTTTCCAGTGCCCTTGCCGATTGTGGACCGTACGTGCGTGTGTACCCGTTCTTGAATGAGATCCAGCATGCGTACGCCCTGGCGAGTATTGCCGTGTCGCGGGCCGGCGCGTCGGCGGTCTTCGAGTTGGCCGCGTTTGGCGTGCCTTCCGTATTCATTCCCTATCCGTACGCGGCGGACGATCACCAGCGGCGCAACGTCGCCGCGCTGGAGCGGCAAGGCGCGGCGGTGCTGCTCGACAACAAGAATGTGGATGGAGAAAAACTTG
The DNA here is from genome assembly GCA_036478295.1 of Candidatus Krumholzibacteriia bacterium. Lineage (GTDB taxonomy): Bacteria > Krumholzibacteriota > Krumholzibacteriia > WVZY01 > WVZY01 > JAZGDW01. The sequence goes on along the minus strand of JAZGDW010000151.1, from coordinate 19,929 downwards.
AGGCCATCATCCTGTCGCTCCTCGACGACGGGGACGGGAGGGCGCGGATGTCAAGCCGGCTGCGCGAATGGTCCAAGGTCGATGCCGATGATGCGGCCGCCCGGCACATCCGGGATGTGATCGCTTCGAAACAAGAGGACCGGCGCGTAGAGCTGCGAGGCACGCTGCCGATATAGGGCGGAGAGTCTGTCATGGTCTATCTGGGGAGAACGAGAAGGATCCATTTCGTCGGGATCGGTGGTATCGGTATGAGCGGTATCGCGGAGGTTCTTCTCAACTTGGGATTCGAAGTGTCCGGGTCGGATCTTCGGCGATCCGATACCACGGACAACCTGCAGAAACTCGGCGCGACGGTCCACATCTCGCACAAGGCGGAGAACGTCGCCGGGGCCGACGTGGTCGTGTACTCGAGTGCCGTAAACGCCACCAACCCCGAGTTGGTTGAGGCAAAGAAGAACGTTGTTCCCACGATCCCTCGTACGGAGATGCTCGCCGAATTGATGCGACTGAAATTCGCCGTGACGGTCGCCGGGTCACACGGCAAGACCACAACCACGTCTCTCGTTTCTTCCGTGCTCGCCTGCGGAGGACTGGATCCAACGGTCGTGGTCGGCGGCAAGCTCAAAGCCATCGGTAGCAACGCGCGGCTGGGCGGGAGCCGCTATATCATCGCGGAGGCCGACGAAAGCGACGGCAAGTTCGTTCAGCTCCCGTCGAGCATCGCCGTGATAACCAACATCGATTTGGAGCACCTCGATTTCTATCCCGATCTCGAAGCGATCAAAGACGCTTTCGTAGAATATGCCGGCCGTGTGCCGTTTTACGGCTCCGTGATTCTGTGCGCAGACGACCCCAACGTGGTCTCCATAATGCCCCGTATCCGCAAACGCAAGGTCACCTACTCGCTTGGAGGGGCGGGCGACCTGCAGGGAAGCGTCCGCAAGCGGGGCGAGTACGGGTGCGTGTTCGACGTAAAACACCAGGACGAAACCCTCGGCGAGATCCGGGCGGGCCTGCCCGGAGACCACTACGTGCGCAACGCCTTGGCTGCAGTCGCCATCGGCCTGGAGCTCGATATTCCGTTCGAAGCGATCAAACGCGGTATCGAGGATTTTGAGGGTGTCGGCAGGCGTTTCGAAATCAAGGGTGACGCGGGGGGCGTCACCGTGGTTGACGACTACGGGCATCACCCCACGGAAATAGCCGCCACCATTCTCGCCGCCCGCCAGAGCTACAATAAAAGGCTGATGGTTTTCTTTCAGCCGCACCGCTACACGCGAACCCAGGCGCTTGCCGAGCAGTTCGGCAATTGCTTTGCCGGAGCGCATACGGTTTTCATTACAGACATTTACGCGGCGGGCGAGGCGCCGATCCCGGGGGTCTCCTCGGACTTGATCATAGAGGGAGTACGGCGGGCTGGGGGGATCGAGGTGTACCACGCGGCGTCTTTCCACCACATGGTCGAGCTGGCCATGGAACGCGTCAAGGACGGGGACCTGGTACTGACGCTCGGAGCGGGCGATATTTACAAAGTAGGGGAAATGCTGCTTCAGCGCCTGGAAGAAGGCGGCTAGGGCATCATGCAGACGGTTCAACGGATGGTAGTAAACAAAGACGACAGAATCGCTGATGAACTTCGTGGGCAATGTCCAGGCGGCTTTCGCAGGGACGAACCCATGAAGCACCACACCTTCATCTGCGCCGGCGGCAACGCCCGCTATTTCGCGATCCCGGGCAGCGCTCGGGAGGTCGTGGGGTTGGTGCGCTCGGCGATAAAGAATGGAATCGAATACATGGGCGTCGGGCGCGGTTCGAACCTGCTGGTCCGTGACGGGGGCTACGACGGGTTGATCATCAAGATTACCGGCAGCATGGGGAGGGTCCGCATGTACAAGCGCACGGCCTTTGCCGAGGCCGGTGCCTCGTTCACCCGGCTGGGCCGCATCGTGACCCGGAATTCACGCCCGGGTTTCGAGTTTGCCATCGGCATCCCCGGGTCTGTGGGCGGTGCCGTCCGCATGAACGCGGGAGCCTTCGGCTCGGAGCTGGCGCGGGTCATAAAAAACGTGAAGGTCGTCGACGAAGAGGGTCGCATGCGGGTCATGGAGCCGGAGGACCTGGCTTTCCGCTACCGGGGAAGCACGCTGCCCCCGAGGGCGATTGTCCTGTCGGCCACGTTCAACTGTCCCCCCGGTGAGATGGACGAAACCCAGCTCGAGCGCACGCTGAACCGCAAGGTAACCCAGCCGCTCTCGGAAAAAAGCTTCGGCAGCACATTCAAGAACCCGCCCGACGGGTTCGCCGCGCAGATGATCGAGCAGTGCGGCCTGAAGGGTGAACGGCGTGGGGGGGCGATGGTTTCGGAAAAGCACGCCAATTTCATGATCAACGTGGGAGAGGACACTGGCGCAAACGATTTCGAGGACCTCATCGACTTCATCATCGAGAGAGTCATGGCGAAGTTCGGCGTACGTCTCAAACCGGAGGTGATCATCATTGGCAATCGGTAGAACCAAGGCGCAGCGGCGAAAAGCGCTCAAGGCGGTGTTCAGGCGACTGCTGACTTCGGCCGGCCTGGGCGTGATGATTGTGGCCAGCTTGCACTTTTATAACTTCTTGACAACAAACGAAAAACTGGCTATTGCAAACGTTGAGTTCCGGGGGCTGAGCAGGGTGGACACCGCCGAAATCGCGAGGCTGGTGGCTGACCTGGAGGGTCAGAACATTTTGCTTGTCCCTTTGGAGCAGTATTCGGCAAGATTCAGCGGGCACCCGCGAGTGCGTCGCGCGGACCTCAAGCGTGTACTTCCCAACCGTGTCGTATGCGTGATCGAGGAACGAGAACCGGTTGCCCTCGTCTTTGCGGGCAACTTCTACGAGGTGGACGTAGAGGGCATGATCATGCCCCCGGACGACCTCACCGATCTGCTCGATTTGCCGATCATCACCGGCCTGAACGGCGAAACGGTGAGGGCAGGGAAACCGTGCAGCGACCCGAGGCTTTTGGAGGCTCTCGCCGCGCTCGGCGTGTGCAAGAAATACGGCGGGCGCTTCGCCGAAAACATCTCGGAATTGAGGCTTGGCAAGGCCGGAATAAGTGTTGTCTCCCTGAAAGAGGATATGGTACTGCTGCTGGGTAAAGAGCAGGTTGAAAATCGTTTGAAGAAATTCTTTGTATTGAGAAACCAGATTAGTGAAAAAGATCTGGGGGCAAGATTCGTCGATCTGCGATTCGACGACCAGATCGTATTGCGAGGCGGAATCTAGACCTGAGAGGTAGGTGTCCACAGTGAGAACGGATGCACAGCTGGTTGGAAGCCTCGATATGGGAACCACCAAGGTATCCGCCATGCTGGGTGAGAGGAGGGGCGATAGCGTTCGCATCATTGGTATCGGGACCACGGCGGCCGATGGCTTGAAGCAGGGGGTCGTGGTGGATATCGACAAGGCGTCCCGCTCGGTCACGCGCGCGGTGGCGGACGCGGAGAAAATGGCCGGAACATCCGTCGCCACCTACAACGTGGGGGTGGCGGGAGAGCACATCCGCAGCATGAACAGCCGTGGGGTGGTCGGAATCCCGAATCCCGACAACGAAATCGGGGGTGAAGATGTGGAACGCTCGCTCACTGCGGCTAGAAACTTCGAACTGCCGCAGGACCGCGAGATTCTCCACATGCTACCCCAGCAGTACATCATAGACAACCAGGGCGGAATTCGTGAACCGTCCGGAATGTACGGCTCGCGCCTCGAGGCGAGGACGCACGTGGTGACCGCCTCCCGCGCGGCGCTGGACAACATCGAGAAAGCCATCGAGATGTCCAATCTCGAGATCGGCAATCTGGTCCTGGAACCGCTCGCTTCGAGCTGCTCCCTTCTGACGGAGGACGAAAAGGAGATTGGCGTCGCGCTGATCGACATCGGTGGGGGCACGACCGATGTCATGATATACAGCGACGTGGGCGTGATTGCCAGCGGCGTCATCGGCATCGGCGGAAACAACATTACCAGCGACATAGCCTACGGTCTCCGTACCGCCATGAGGGCGGCGGAAGTGATCAAGATCAAACACGGTTGCGCGCTCTCGAGCCTGGTGTCGTCACAGACCTCTATCGAGGTGCCGGACATCGGTTTCGGAGGGTCACGGCGGGTGGGAACGCATTTTCTTGCGGGGATCATCGAACCCCGTGTGACCGAATTATTCACGCTGATAAACGATCAAATGATCGATCAGGAATACAAACAGTCTATCGGCGCAGGCGTCGTCCTCACAGGCGGTTCTTGCATGCTGCTCGGTACGCGTGAGTTGGCCGAGCAGGTTTTCGACCTGCCTGTGAGAATCGGCACGCCCCTGGCCGTCGAAGGTCTGACCGAAGTCGTGAATCATCCGATGTACGCGACCGGTGTCGGGCTCCTGCTTTTCGACGGTGCGGCGGAAAAGAGAAGCCCGGGCAGATTATCTGCGCGACATTGGTGGACACAATCGGTGAGCCAGCTTCGCAAAGCGATTGCCAGTTTCATCTAATTTGTGAAAGGAGCAAGACATGCGTTTTGAGCTCGAAGAAGACAAGAGACTGACCGTCTTGAAAGTTGTTGGCATCGGTGGTGCGGGTGGCAACGCTGTGAATCGAATGGTCTGCAGCGGGTTTACCGGTGTTGATTTCATCGCGTTGAATACCGATCTACAGGTGCTGCGGAGCTCGGAGGCGCAGCAGCGAGTGCAGATAGGTGCCAAGCTAACGCGCGGGCTCGGATCGGGTGGCGACCCGGCCATCGGAGAAATGGCGGCCGAAGAGAGCAGAGAGATTCTCAAGGAGAGCCTACAGGGGGCCGACATGGTATTCCTCACCGCCGGCATGGGTGGTGGTACGGGGACCGGCGCTTCACCGGTCGTTGCGGCGATCGCGCGCGAAACGGGAGCTTTGACCGTCGGCGTGGTCAGCCGCCCGTTTTCGTTCGAGGGTGACAAGCGTGCCGGTCAGGCGGACGCGGGGATAGAGGAGTTGAAGCGTGAAGTGGACACGTTGCTCGTCATTCCCAACGATAAGCTGCTCAGCATCACTGACGAAGACACGTCGCTGCTCGACGCGTTTTCCCAGGCCGATGAGGTGCTGTGCAACGCCACCCGCGGCATTTCCGACCTTATTACCGAGACCGGCGTGGTCAACCTCGACTTCGCGGACGTGAAGAGCGTGATGAGCGACGGCGGCGACGCCATCATGGGTACGGGGGTCAGCTGCGGCCCCAACTGCGCCGAGGAGGCCGCCCACATGGCCATCGCCAGCCCGCTGCTCGACAATATTTCCATCAGGGGCGCGAGCGGGATACTGGTCAATATCACTGGCTCCAAGTTGTTGAGTTTGCAGCAGGTGAGCAGGGCCGCTTCCATCGTTAACAACGAGGCGGGTCCCGGCGCGCACGTTTTCCTCGGGGCGGTCATAAACGAAAAGTTACAGGCCGACGAGCTGCGTGTGACAGTCATCGCGACCGGTTTCAACGCCGTTCCGAAGGTCAAGGACGAGGAAATCATTCAGGAAAAAGACATTAACTTCGCCCGGCTGCTGGCGAGCCGGCGCCCGGTGGTCGAGATCGCCCCCGAGCCGGCGGCAAGACCGGTCCTCGAGCGGCCAGAAGAACAGGAAGACGAGACGGTTGTTGTTGACAACGGGTCGATACGCTCGTTCAATTCCGATAACTTCAGGGTCCCGACGTTCGTCAGGAAACAGATGGACTAGATTTGGAGGTACGCTTGTCTCTCTGGAGCAGGCTTTTTAGAAGCTCTGCCAGCGAACACTACCAGAAGGGAATACGGTACTTCAACGAGGGCGACTACGATCGAGCCGTAGAATATCTGGAAAAGGTTGTTGCCGGTGAGAAGAGTCGCGATAGCGCCATCGCAAAGCTGGGGGCTTTCTACGCGGCGGAAGCGCACAGCAAGCTGGGGATGGCCGAATTCTACCGCGGCAGACTGGACCGGGCGCGCGGCCATTTCAAAACGGCGCTGACCGTCAATCCCCACTACCCCGACCTCTACTACTACCTCGGCGTCGTTTATCACCAAAAAGACGATCTGGATTCGGCGATCGAACATTTGACCAAAGCGGTCGAATTGAACTCCGAGTACGCCGAGGCCACGTGTTATCTGGGCATTGCCCTGCACGACGCGGGCTTCTTCGATCAGGCGAGCCAGTGCTTCTCACGGGCGCTCGAGCTGACCCGGATAGCACCGAATCCGCTCAGCCGTCTGTTGGTGGAAAAGCTCGATTCACGTTCTTTTGAACACCCCCAGCTTCAGGAGCTGAAGCGGGTGGTGATGGAGAACTCCAGTTTTCAGAATCAGATAAAAGAGGGAAACAGTGCCTTCAACCGCGGAGATTACGATCAGGCCGTGGTTTGTTTCGGTGAAGCCGCCACGCTCAAGCCCGACTACGCGGACCTGCAATGCAGGCTCGGGCTGTCCTATCTCCACTGTGGCAAGGAGGAACGGGCCGTCGAGTGCTTCAAACGCTCGGTGGGATGCAATCCCGACTACGCGGAGGGACTCTATTGTCTCGGGGTCATGCAGTACCGGCGCCACGACTACGCTTCGAGTCGAGAATGCCTGGTCAAAGCGGTGTCACAAAAACCGGGATACTCCGATATCCAGTGCCAATTGGGTATCGTCCACCTCTCGCTAGGCGAGTACGCCAAAGCAAAGGAACGACTGCAGAGAGCGTTGGAGCTTTCGCCTGACTACGCGCGTGCCCACTACATGTTGGGACTCACGCTACACGCGCTCCAGGATGAATCGGGCGCCAACCAGGAGTTCAAACAATCGCTGACGCTGGATCCGAACCTGTTCGCGCTCGACCTCGATCTGGGCGTCGAGCGGCTCAGGGCATCGGACTGGCAAGAGGCGGCGGAGTGTTTCGAGCGGGTCGTGGGTAGGAATCCCAAGCATGCCGACGCACTCTGTTTTCTCGGGGGCGTGTACCTCGAGCGGGATGAACTCGGGACGGCCGAGAAACATCTCAAGACGGCGCTGGAGATCAACCCGGAATACATCGAGGCGAAGAAGCAACTCGCACTCGTCTATTTCAAGCGCAAAAAATATGACCGTGCCGAGTCGCTGATCACGGACGCGCTGGAGCTGCACCAGGACTACGCCGACCTGCACAAGATCCTCGGCGACATTCATTTCCAAACCGATAACCTGTCACAGGCCCTTGAGGAGTACGAATCCAGTTTGTCGATCAACCGCAATTACTCGGACGCCGTGCAGGGTCTGGTCGTCGCGATGCGGCGCCTCGGTCGGGGCAAAGAGGCCGATCATATCCTGCAGGCATATCTGCGACGAAACCCTGCGGACCTGGCCGCGCGAATTCTGCTCACACAGGAACGGATGAAACTGGAAGAGGTCTGACTACTCGCCGGCGGCGCCGGTGTCGCAGGCACTGTCGAACCGAAAAAACGGAAGGATTCCCTTGAAAGAGTGGCCGATTTCTTGGATCGAGAACACAGGAAGAGGAATTAAAGTTTCGTCCCAGATAATGCGGCACACCAGCTCTCAGAGAATCCTTCCATGTTTAGTGTAGACGCAAACCCGAGGGATGTCAACGTCACCGCTCGTGGTGCGTGGGCACCATGAGCGACTCTGGCCCTTGCCGCAGTCGGTTATCTCAAGCGATGTCTTGCCGATAAACCTTCGGCCTCAGAATCGGCTTTAAGCGAGTGACAGTGGGTAGCTTTCAGAGAAGGGAAGACCGGCCTAGACGACTTTTCGTACCTTGCCGGACCGGATACAAGAAGTGCAGACGTAGACGTTCTTGACTTTGCCCTTGAGCTCGACCGTGATTTTCTGCAGGTTGGGTAGCCACCGGCGCTTGTTCAGATTGTGCGCGTGGCTTACGGTGTTGCCCGTCATCGGCTTCTTTTCACATACCGCACACTTACGACTCATTTTATAGACCTCCCAGTAAATTTCACCTAAGATAGCAAATGTGCACGCCGTTGGCAAGGAGGACGAGGTGGTGCGACCTGAAAAGCGACAGCGTGGTCTGGCGGATCTGTGCCAGTTCCTCAAGGGTGTAGGACCGGTTCGCGCGCAGCGGCTGCGCAAGCTCGGGATCGAAACTGTCGAGGAGTTGCTGACGCATTTCCCGCGCACGTACTACGATCGTCGTAACCTATCCAAAATCAAGGACTTAAATATTGGTGAAGAAACGTGTTTCCTCGGCCAGATCCTGACGGTTGCCCAACCGAGGGGCCGCCATGGCCGCCGGTCGCGCATCGCAGCCGCGGTGGGCGACGACACCGGCATCGTCCAGATTGTGTGGTTCAACCAGCCCTACCTCGCCAGACACCTCAAACCGGGGAACGAAGCGATTTTCTCCGGCACCCTGACCTACTTTCGTGGGGCCAGGGAGGTGGTGAATCCGGAGTTCGAAGTGCTGGAGGAGGCGCTAGACGCCGAACTCCTTCACACGGGCCGTGTAGTTCCCGTCTATTCGCTCACCCGTGGTGTCTCGCAACTGTTTCTCAGGGAGCTCATCGCGAGAGGGTTGCGCGAGTTCGGAGATCTCATTCGTGAAAACCTGCCGGCCGGTCTCATGCGGGCCGAGAAGCTATGCGGCCGGCGGCAGGCCCTGCAGGGAATCCATTTCCCTGAAGACGGCACGCACTTCAAGGAGGCGTTGAGACGCCTCAAAATTGAAGAGCTGTTTTATCTGCAACTCGTGCTGTCGCTGCAGCGGCGGCGCCATCTGGACCAGCGTGATCGGCCGCGCCTGAATGGCGGGTTCGAGCTGGAGAAACGCTATATCGACGCCCTGCCGTTCGAACTGACCGCGGCGCAACGCAGGACGCTGGATGAGATCCACAACGACCTGACCAGCGAGCGTGGCATGCACCGCCTGCTTCAGGGGGACGTGGGTTCGGGCAAGACCATTGTCGCTGGCGCGGCCATGTTGGCGGCGGTGGAAGCCGGTCATCAAGGCGCCTTGATGGTGCCGACCGAAATCCTGGCGGTGCAGCACGCTCGGACCCTCGCCGGATTTTTTGACGAGGTCGACGTGCCCGTGTCGTTGTTGATCGGCTCGCTGAAGCCCGCCGAAAAGCGGGCCATTCACGCTGATATAGCGGCCGGCACTGCGCGGGTGGTGGTCGGAACCCACGCCCTGATCCAGGAAGGTGTCACTTTCGACCGCCTCGGCGTGGTGGTCGTTGATGAGCAACACCGTTTCGGTGTTCGCCAGCGCGCGGCCCTGCTCACGCGGAATCGGAACCCGCACTTGCTGGTAATGACCGCAACCCCGATCCCCCGCACGCTGGCCTTGACCGCGTACGCGGATCTGGACTTGTCCGTTATCGACGAGATGCCGCCGGGGCGTTCCGGGGTGAAGACGAGGCTGGTGGCACCGGAAAAAAAGGAAGCAATGTACGAATTCGTCCGCGACAAGCTGGAGGGAGGTGCCCGCGCCTACTTTCTATATCCGGCGATCGAAGAGACGGAGAAACAGGACCTCGAGGCGGCGGTCTCTGCCTACGAGGAGCTGTCACGGACCACCTTCAGGGATCAGCCGGTGGGCCTTCTCCACGGGCGGATGGTCTTCGCCGAGAAGGAAGCCGCCATGGCAGATTTCGCCGCCGGCCGCATCCGACTGCTAGTGACGACGACTGTGGTGGAGGTCGGCGTCCACGTCCCCGAGGCGACCATCATGGTGGTTCATCATCCCGAACGTTATGGCCTCTCCCAGCTGCACCAACTACGCGGCCGCGTGGGACGGGGACGAGAGCGCGGGTTCTGCTTTCTGCTGCTTGGTGAGGGTACTTCACGCATCGGGCGCGAGCGCCTGGGGATTCTCGACCGGATCGATGATGGTTTCCGCATCGCCGAGGAGGATCTTCGCATCCGGGGCCCGGGAGAATTCCTCGGCGTACGGCAGCACGGTGTCCCGGGGCTCAAGGTCGCAAACCCGGCGGTGGACCAGCGCCTGGTAGAGATCGCGGCGCGCCACGTCAAGAGGCTGATGGCCGCGGATCCTCGCCTCGATAGTCCCGAAGCGCGCCTTTGCCGTGAATACCTGCAGGAGACACAGACGGGCGGCCTGTCACAGCCGGTTGGCTGAAATAGCGTGCCATTTGGCGCAAATGTTGCTTGTTTCCGCAGGCGGCCATGGTGGCCCCGCGGTTGCTCGCGATCGTTGCGAATTGTTGAAACGCGTGCATTTTAGAACCTTGGCATGAATCTCAGAGACCAATGACAAAGGTATCCCGATGATCGTTCGATGTGAAGGCTGTGCGGCGAAGTACTTTCTACCGGAGTCAAAGATCCCCGAGAATCCGGTCAAGGTGAGATGTCCGCAGTGCCGGGCCGTGTTCACCCTGGTGCCGCCAACGGTGGTGGCCGCTACCGCCAAGAAACCTGCCGCTCCGGCCGCTCCGGTAGCCGGGACCGCCCCCAAACCCGCTCAAGCCGCTCCAGTAGCCGGGACCGCCCCCAAACCCGCTCAAGCCGCTCCAGTGGCCGGGACCACCCCTAAACCCGCTCAAGCCGCTCCAGTAGCCGCGGCAGCCCCCGTAGCTGCTCCGACCACCCCAAGGCCGAGCGAGGTAAGCCAGCCGCGGCCGCAAGCGCCCGGAAAGAACAACCGTAAGGAGGCCAGGGCCAGACGCCTGGCCCGTGTTCTGGTGTCGGATATCCTCTGCTACAACCAGGAAAAACGTGACCAGGCGCTGATCGACGGCAACCTGATGACGGTCCTGGGTGACGAGATCAAGAAATCTTGGGAGCTCTATAAGGAAAAGGTCGGGGCCGATGTCGCCAAGTCCACGGATTACTTCAAAGAAGCGCTGAACGAGATCCTCGCCGAAGGGCAAAAGGTCTTCTAAGCCCGACGAGTCAAGTCGGGCTATCTCACCACAGAACTCACGCAGTTAGGTGCTCCGACCGGGCTACCGGGAAGCTGTTTCGGCGGGTTCGAGCCGGTTTATTCTTCCTGCCATTTTTCTTTGGCGATCCGCACCAGCATGTCGTCGATCTGGGTCCAGATTCTGGCGTTTTGATCCGGTTCGAAAAGTGCTTTCTTGACGCGGCCGTACTCGTCTTTCTTGACGTAGCGGATGGACTTGAGCGTGTCGATCGGCACGAGGATGTCCTTGCACACCTTCACTTCGACCGGCTTGCCGTCGAGGTTGTGATCGGCGTTGTTGTCGGGGTGCATTCCCAGTCCCCAGCCATGTACGATCATGCTGCAGATCAGCGCGCGAAATGTATTTTCACCCTGCACCGTCTCGAGGTCCAGCGTTCCATGGACTTTGTCCGAAACGCCCTCGACTACGGGTACGAGTTTTTCCAACACCCTTGGGCCAATTTCCACATTCAGCAGCCGGGCGAACATCTCGGTGAGCATCTTTTCGATGATGCGCATGGCAGGATCATCCCTTCCAGGGAACGATTCTAAACTTTGAGAAAGTCTTTTCTTTCGAGTACAACACCCGTTCCTGCAAGAATTACGCCTAGGAACAGCATGATCGAGGCTTTGCTGAGCAGCGCACTGAGCACGACTGCGACCATGGAGAACGCGAGAAACGCCGTCTTCGTCACCACCTCGCGACTCGAAAATATGCGCCCCCGATACGACCGCGGGGCATGGATTTGAAGCAGCGTTTCCGTGATGATAAAGATGGGTGACAGGGCCAGCCCCATGACGAATGTCCACGACATTATTGCGACGAGCCCCCGCGCCGCGGCGACACCCATGCAGGTGACGGCGAAGAGCAGTGTGGCGTGGGCGATAACGCGGTTCGATGAGAACAGTCGTCTAAGCACAGTGGCAACGGCCGCGCCAGCGAGCAAGCCGACGGTTCCCGCGGAGGCGACTGCACTCAGGTAGATAGTTTTCTCCGATGGAAAGACGGACTGGATGCGCGCGACGCCGACAACGTACAGCACTCCCAGGCAGGCGAACAGCGCTGTCTGGGTGATGAGGCAGTAGGCGACCTGACGGTTGGTCTTGATGTGAACGAGCCCCTCCCGAACTGAATCACCAATCATGGCGACGCCGGAATACCAGCGCCAGGCGCTTCCACCTGGCGGGCGAACCTCGACCTGTGGCCGTTCGGTGGAGCGCCACAGCGCAATCAGCGGCAGCAGAAAAAGCACCGAGACGAAGTAGCTTGCGGCATCCGAGTAGAAGCTCATCTCCCAGGTGTGAAAGTCGAAGAGCCAGCCCCCGGTGACGAAACCGGCCAGGGTGCCGACGATGCCCAGTCCCCAGAGCACCGCGTTGATCCTGAGCAGGCGCAGCGGTCCGAACAACTCGGGGACGACCGCGGATTTGGCGGGGGAGAAGAGCAGGTTGGCGAGGGTGAGAAAAAGCGTGGGAACGTAGAACGCATACAGGCTACCCGACAGGTGGAAAAGCGCAGGTACCGCCAGTACGATGCAGCCCCTGACGACGTCGACCACGATGAGCACCGCCACCTTGTTGGAACGATCGATGATGCTTCCAAACAGCGGTGCGAAGAGGAGAACGGGCAGGTGGCTGAAAAGCGCGAACTGGAAGAGCTCCAGACTCGACCCGGCTGCGACCTTACCGATCATTCCCACGACGGAAAACTGGTGCAGCCGGTCGCCGAATATCGAAATGAGCTGGGCGAAACAGAATGAAAAGAAGCAGAGTTTCAGATAGCGTGGGTGGGTCAAGCTTACGCTTTCTGCGCCCGCGCGAAAGGTGTCGCCGACGCAGGCACCAGGTCGACCTCGTCCGCTGGTTCGCTGCGGTACACCGCCTCCAACCGGTCGACGATGCGGTCCCATCGGTAGAGTTGCGCAAAGTCCAGCGCGTTGCTACGAAGTTTCCAGCGCAGAGTCTCATCGTTCATGAGCTTCTCGATTGATTCTGACAACGAGCGCGCGTCCCTGGCGGGAACCACCAGCGAGTTCCAGCCGTCGCGCAGGATGGTCAGATAACCAGGAATGCCGGTGCCAATGACGGGGATGCCGGAAGCCATGGCTTCCAGCAGGACGATGCCAAAGCTTTCGCGCTCGGTGGCGGGTGAACACAGCACGTCACCCGACGCAAGGTATCGGGGCAGCTCATCCTTGGACACCACACCGGTGTAAACGAGATCCACTCTCCCGGGCAGGCCCGGAAGAAGATGGCGCCGCGGCCCGTCATCGCCCACCACGATCAAACGCAGCCGCCTGGACGTGCGTCCGGCCAGGGAGGCGACGGCACGGAAGAGATACTTCAGCCCCTTGCGTTTGTCCATGCGCCCCACAAAAAGCACGTTGAAGGCGTCATCCCGGAGATGATCCAGCGGCAGGTGCTCCGGCGCAAATCGACGGCAGTCGACCCCGTTGGGGATGACGTCGTACATACCGGGGAAATAACGGCTGGCAAGATCCATCGCGGCGTTCGACACGGCGATCCTGCGGTCGATACGCTGGAGGAGACGTCGAATGACCGGTTTGAAGAGGTGGTATCCCATGATGCTCCTGCCCGCGGCGTGGAACGTACCCACGACACGACTACGGGCCGGCGCCGCGAGCAGCGCCATCAACGGCAGGGTGGGAGCGGCGGGGCAATGCGTGTGAATGACGTCGGGGTCGAGCGAATGCAGAACCTCTTTCAGTCTGCCGTAAATGCCATGGCCGACGGTGACGTTTACCCACGCGCCGTTCACGGGTGCCAGGACGTTCCTGCCGATACGGACGACGTCGGGTTCCGGGTGACTTCCGTTGTCCCGACTTTCGAAATGGGTGGTGACGACCGTTACCCGATGGCCGCGCTGCCGCAACACCTCGGCGGAATGATACACATTCTCGGTTACGCCGCCCGGGCGGGGGTGGTACGACTGGGAAACAATAACGAGCTTCATGTAGTTGTCTTTTCCGTTACTCGATCCGGCGAAAAATACACCACTGCCCAGGCGCCTCGGTGATGCGCTCCTCCACGCGCGTGACGAGACGCTGTGTCAACCGCAGCTCTTCGTCGGCCGACGCCGGCGGTGGGGTTTTGTTTTCGATGGTAAGCTCGAGCTGTCTTTTCCCGGTGCGATGACTGAACGCAAACGCGATCGGTGCGCCGGTAATCCGCGAGAGATGTGCGGGGCCGCGCGGAACCCGGACGCGCCGGTTGAAGAATAGCACTTCGAGTCCCCCGATGAAAAGGTCGCCGTCGAGATGCAGCGCGACGACCCGGTTGGCTTGGAGGTTGCGGACCAGTTCACGCACACCGCCGCCGGGCCCGACCATCCTCAGACCGAACCGTTCCTTCAACGCTTTCACCTGATCGGACCAACCCTTTCGTAACTGCTCACCGGCCACGGTGGTTACCGGATACCCTCTGAGCGCCAGCTGGAGACCCGCCAGTTCCCAGTTACCCGTATGGAACGTAGTGAGGATCAGGCCGCGGCCCTGATCCAACGCCGAGCGGATGGTGTGCTCGCCGTGGAGGGACAAGTCCGACGCCACCTCCCCCTCGCTGGCCGCTTTCAGGAGTTCGAGGACGTTGAGGGCCTGGTTTTGAAATGCGTGCCACGGACGGTGCCGTCGCGGTTTCGGGAGTGATCGCGTGTTGGCGAGATAGTTTCTCCGCTTGTCCCCGGCCATGCAGTAGTGAACTGCGCCTCCCACACGAGAGGCAGCGTAGAGCAGCCAGTGGGGGACGGCGGACGCCAGGCCGGCAGCCACGGCGAATGACAGCGGCGGGTGGTGGCGGTTGTTGGATCCCGCGGAAAACGTCGGAGCTATCGTCATTAAATCACAAGAACTTGAGCGGATTGCATGGTTCACGAAGGCCGCATCCCCGGTACCGGCGATTGCAGTATTGTATACGATTTTCAGATAAGGAGTTAAGCGGTTTTTTCGCAGATGGCGCCGCTTTCTTTGGCACATTCTTTGCGCAACCACGCAACGTCGGGGTGGACACGGTAGCTACCACTGACATGTCCGGTAGGTGCAGTGGGCGAAAGGGGGCAAATGGGCTCCTGGCGGCCCGACCTACGGCCATCCACACGGGGTGGCGACGGACATTCGAAAGGGTAAAGATGGTTGTTTTCAATTACTCGGGGGCTGAGATCAACGCCAAAGTGGTCTATTACGGACCAGCGCTCAGCGGGAAAACAACCAATCTCGAGTACATCTACGAAAAAATGCCCGCCGACGCGAAGGGCAAGATGGTCTCGATGAAAACCCGGACCGACCGGACCCTTTTCTTCGATTTCCTTCCTCTGGAACTGGGTGAAATCAGCGGGTACCGCACCCGAATGCTGTTGTATACGGTTCCCGGCCAGGTCTACTACAATGCCACCCGTAAGCTGGTTCTCAAAGGCGCCGACGCCGTCGTATTCGTGGCGGACTCGACCCCAGAGAAAATGGAGGAGAACCTCGAGAGCCTCCGCAATCTGGAAGAGAACCTCAACGAGCACGACCTCACTTTGGATACCATTCCGTGGGTGATCCAATACAACAAGCGTGACGTCGACGGAGCCCTCCCCGTGAAGGCGTTGTCGGAAAAATTGAACCTGCTCAACGTCCCGGTCTTCGAGGCGGTGGCCACGGTCGGGACCGGGATTTACGAAACGTTCGAGGCGATCGCCGGCATGCTCTACAACCAGCTGATAGATCGCTTGTCCGAAACCCAGCAGCCGCGGAAAAAATCCAGGGAAAGCAAGGCGCCGACCCGCGCGACGCGGGCGGGGACGAATGCGGCCCGAAAAGCCGCCGCACCCCCGTCAGACGAAGAAGAACGCTCCGTGACCGACGTGGTCGACGTCGCGCTGCGCGAGATCGATGACGCCGAGACTGCACGACCGGCCCCACCGCCGCCGCCCAAGCGCAAGGCCGCATCCGAAAAACGATCGTCCGCGCGCCGTACAAAAGCAAAAGCGCCGGCCCAGGAGGGAAAAATGGACGAAATCGATGAAACGGTAGGACGGGTCATTGACCTCGACGACACGGAGTCCAGCCCGACCGAAAAGGCTGTCGACGGCGAATTCGTGCTGGATCCTTTTCAATCGAGCGAGCGCAAGGAGGCCGAGTCAGCGAAGGCCGCCCGGCCCAAACCGCCGCCGGCACCGCGGGCAGCTCCGCTCCCACCACGGGCGGCTCCGCCCCCACCACGGGCGGCTCCGCCCCCACCACGGGCAGCTCCGCCGCCACCGTCAGGGGACGGTGACGAGGTCTGCGTGTCCGTTCCTGTGGTCATTACCCGATCACAGATGAAGAAGAGCATCCCGCTCAAAATCAACCTCGAAATCCAGGTTGTCGACGAAGAGGTCTGATCTGCCGGATCAGAAGACGTTTCCTCTTCTGTCAATAATTCTTGACAGGATTTTTGTGGCTGTACTAGCTTCCAATAAAGCCAGTTAGCAAAGGGAGCCAGTTTGCCGGATCAGCCGCCAACCAGAAAAGATCTTCGTTACGAGAGCCAGTTGAAGCAGCGGGTCAAGGACAACCCCCGGGACCAGTTTGCCATCTACGAGCTCGTGCATTCGCTGTGGTCGAACGGCGAGCGGGACGAGGCGGTGGACTACTGTCGGCGCTTGATCGAGATCCCCGAAATATCCGGCACACTGTTAGAGGCCGCGGCAAAGTTCTTCCTGGACAACAAATTTCTGAAGGACGCCGTACCCTGTTATCAGCGGCTCGCATCGATGCACCCGGAGCGGGCGTTGTCGCATTTCTACCTGGGCCGTATCTACGAACAGATGGGAGACGTGGACCGTGCCACCAAGGAGCACCAACGCGCCATCGAGCTCGAGCCGGAGAACGCCGAATGTCATTACCGGTTCGGCGTTACCCTCGCGCGGCACAACCGTTTCGAGGAAGCTGAGGGGTGCTACCGCCGTGCCATCGATCTGGATCGCGCCCATTCCAACGCATACACCAATCTCGGTTACCTGCTCGACTTGAAAGGCGAGGGCGACACGGCCCTTCAGCTCTTCAGGAAAGCGGTTCAATTCAATCCGCAAAGCGCCGCGGCTCATTTCAACCTCGGCGCGTTGTACGGCGATGCGGGCATGCACGAGCGGGCGATTCACGAATTCGAAATGGCCATCGAACTGGATCCGCGAAGTGCGGAAGGACACTACAATCTCGGCCTCGCCTTATTCGAGCGGGGCAGCATCGGAGACGCCATCGAGTCGTTCAAGAAAGCAATAAAACTGGACGGCCGCCACAAAGACGCTTATCTCTACCTGGGACTCGCCTACGACAAGAAAGGGTTGTACGGCAAAGCGGTGAAGAGCCTGCAGCAGGCGCTGCACGTGGATCCCGAAAACCCGACGATCTTGTATCACATCGGTTTGTGTTACAATCGTCTGGACGAACCCAGCAAGGCGATTCCGCCCCTCAAACGAGCGATCGAAATCAATCCCGATGACGGCAAGGCCTATTACTATCTTGGTGTTGTCTACGACAAAGCTGGCCAAGTTGACAAAGCCCAAGAAAACTACCGGACAGCGGACCTCAAGTTTCAAAAGAGCTAACACCACGGGGCAAAACGGCTGCGTGCGCCGGTTCCCGTCGTGCGCAGTTTTAGCCGTTTTCTTAACAACAAACATATTTCTCTGCCTGGGTCCCGGCGGCGTGCGTGCGCTCGGCCATGAATTTCTGCCACCGGAACATTGGAGCTACGATGCGCTCTATCGGTTCGAATCGCTTGGCCTCGTTGACCTGCCGTCATACAAGCTGTTCTCGCGCGACGACATTATCGGTTTTGCGGAACGCGTCGATCAGACTGTGAGGGACCGCGGCCGGCAGCTGTCCCGCCGGGACCGGTTCAATCTCGACCGCCTGCGGAGCGAATTCACGGACGATGCCTCACGGCGTAACCCGCTGGTGCGTTACAATCCCCCGCTGCTCTACACAACGGACGAGCCCTTCCGGTTCGAGGGAGACCTGGATCTGTCACTGGTTCCACAGGACAAGCTCGCCGGCGAGCGCTGGGAGTTTCTCGGGGTCAGCAGTCCGACCGCGCGGGTGCACGTCGACGACAAGATCACGTACGAGGTTCGCTATCGGCTGACCATGGGTCCCGAGCGCGGCAGCCGAGCGCGGAATGCCAAACCCTCCCCACGAGAAAGAAGTTTCAAGGGGTTAACCTCGCTGTTCGAGCGCTCGTATATCGTCTTTCCGTGGAAACAGGTGACGCTGTTCTGGGGCCGTGACTTCGTGGACTGGGGCCCCTCGGCTGACGGGAATCTGCTGGTGTCGCAGACGGCGGAGAGCCTCGACAAGTTCGGTGCACGGCTGAACTTCAAGAATCTTCACGTGAGTACCTTTTATGCGAACCTTTCGGCCGAGGCCAGCCGCTCCCTGTCGGCACACCGCTTGGAGGTCGACATGAGCCGCCTGGTGTTCGGAGTCTCCGAGGCGGTGCTCTACGTCGACCGCGGTTTCGACCCCGCCTACAGTCTTCCCTTGAGCAGCTTCTACGCGAACCAGTTCAACGAGCGCTCCGACGATAACGTCCTGTGGTCGGTCGATCTCAAATACAGGCTTGGCCGCGCCGGGGTTGTCTACGGGGCGTTCTTGATCGACGACTTTCAGTTCGAAAGGGACAACAAGAATCCGGACAAGATCGCGTTCGACGTCGGCGCCCGCACCGCCTTCGTGCGGCCGCTGCCCTTGACGGTGCGTCTTCGCTACCGCTTCGTGGACATTTACACGTATTCCCACCGGGATTCGGGCAAGGCGTTCGTGACGGGTTTCGGCGAACCGTCACAGGGCGACCCCTTCCTGGGTGCCGAACAGGGGCCGGACAGCGACCGCCTGCAGGTCAGTGCGGAGTTGTATCCACGGCCCGACGTGGTATCGACGCTTTCCTTTTTTTACCAACGGCGCGGTGAAGGCAACGATTTTCGGCGCTTCGAGCCCGGCCTCGATGCGTCACCGCCGTTTCCGCTCGGTGTGGTGGAAAAGACATATTCGTTCGGTTACCGAGTCCTGTGGGAGCTTGCGGCAGGCTCGTTGATCGGTGTGAACGTGCGGCACGAGTACGTGCGCAACAGCGATCACGTCCGCGGAGCAAACGGGTGGCGGACCGCCGTGCGCGCGGACCTCAGATGGGATTTTCGATAGAGGGACGGATATGAAGCGCCTACTCGCGACGCTTGCTATACTTCGTCCTCATAATATGCTGGCCACCGGTGTGTGCGTGGCGTGCGGCTATCACTTGACGGGTGGCGGGAACTACCAGGCGGTGTTGGTGCCCTCACTTCTGACCGCGCTGGTAACCGGTCTGGGCAATCTCATCAACGATTATTACGACGCCGACATCGACCGCGTCAACCGGCCACGCCGGCCGATCCCCTCAGGGCGGTTGTCCGCTCCGTACGTCCGTAACGTCTACTGGACCGGCACCGTGATCATCACGCCGCTGATGATCGCGATGCTTCCGGCCCGGCTGTGGCTCCTCATGTTGGGGTGGGAGATCCTGCTCTTTCTCTACGCGTACCGCGGCAAGCGGGTCCCCCTGCTGGGCAACCTCCTCATCAGCGCAATCGTGTCGAGCGCATTCGTGGCGGGAGCGATGCTGACGGGGCACTTCAAACTGGTGGCTTTTCCGGTCGCGTTTGCTTTCCTGCTCGTGATGGGACGAGAACTGGTCAAAGGAGCGGAAGACATCCATGGCGACCGCCTGGCGGGCGCGTCCACGCTGGCCGTGAGGCTCGGTGCGGAGAAAGCGGTTGCATGGGCATCGCTGCCGCTGTTCCTTTGCGTGCTGGCCGCGCCGCTGCCGGGGCTGGCACAGCTGTATGCGAGGCCGTATACGTTCGTGGTCGAACTGGCGTGCGTGCCGGGGATTCTCCTTGCCGTGTACGTGGCCTTGCGATCACCGCGGACGGTGGCGCTCCACCGCCCGAGCCGCATCCTCAAATTGGGTATGTTATTCGGAATCGCGGCCATCGCCCTGGCGCGCATGTAGGGGACGATCTGCAATT
>JAZGDW010000150.1:0-9939 GCA_036478295.1 Candidatus Krumholzibacteriia bacterium | reverse complement strand
GCGGGGGCGGCGTTGCATCGGTGACGGGCCCGTCACCGATGCAACGCCGCCCCCGCCCAAGTCCGCTCGCAGAAGAAAACTCAGAGGGAGCTCACTCGCAGAACACCTGTCCCGGCCTCTTATCTCGTCACCAATCCGGATAGTAGCCCGCAAGAAAGGCGGAACGTCCAGCAGCCCCCTCTATAGCCGCCGGTTGTCAAGCTCGAGTAGCCAATCTACTATCGTTTCCGAAACGCGGTGACAGACGCACTGCCCGTCCCAGGTTTTCCACGACCGGCTGCGGTTCCTCCCGGCCCACAACCGGTGGAGCTCCCTCTTCCAAACAGAGATGAGAAACATCGATCAGGTCTTCCCACACTACCCGACTTCCCATCAACGACCCGATCCGATCCCCCCCATCTCCTTTCCTCTTCCTGTGGAGCGTTCCGTATCGCAATTCGGGTGCCAACGGGTACCGGAGCGCCGGCATATTCGCCCAGCCTGTATCTTGCTTCACAGCTGTCGAATACGAGAAGAATAACGCGCCGGAGATGACGACAGAACTCGATTGGCCACCGGGCATGTGTCGAAAGTGTTTACAGAGCGGCACCGGACCAGACAAGGATCGAGACACAAACGGCCGTGCTGTCATGCCAGTTACATGCGCCGCTACTTGTGAACCGCTGCAAACTTCGTTTACGGGGTCTTGACTCCCAGCGGCTTCTGCTTGCGGGGCTTGAAGCCGTCGTCTTTGATCAGCTTGACAAAGGTTTCGACCACATTGGGGTCGAACTGCGTGCCCGCCTTGGATTGGAGGGTCTTGAGTGCTTTGCGCCCGCTGAGGGCCTTGCGGTAGGAACGGTCCGTGGTCATCGCGTCGAACGTATCGGCTACGGCGATGATTCTCGCTCCGACGGGAATATCATCCCCCACGAGCCCGTCCGGGTAGCCCCCGCCGTCGTAGTGCTCGTGGTGGTGCTTGACCAGCGCGACGGTGCCGGAGAGAAAGTCCATGTTCTCAATGATACTGGCGCCTATCACCGGGTGTTGCTTCAACATTTCCCATTCTTCGCTGTTCAAGCTACCGGGTTTGTTGAGAACGCGCTCGTAGACCAGCAGCTTGCCGATATCGTGCAAGACAGCCCCAAAGGCAACGTCGCGCAACTCGTCCTTGGACAGCTTCATTTTCGCACCCAACGCCAGGCAGTAATCCGCCACCCGTTCCGTATGACCCTTGGTATAGGCGTCCTTCGCCTCGATGATCGACACGAGCGCCTTGACCGTCGACAGGTACGTATGCTGCAGCTCGCGAAACAGCCGGGCGTTTTCCAGCCCGATGGCCGCGGAGTTGGAGATCGACCGGAGCATGTCCAGGTCGAAGCGGTTGAACTCGCCGCCGGTGAGCTTCGGTCCGGAAAACACGATGCCTTTGACCTTTTGTTTGAAGATAATCGGTGTGATGTACTCAAAAATCGCCAGGCGTACATCCGGCAGGCGGCGTACCCAGCTGTCATCCGGGGTTCTGGCTATTTTCTGGGTTTCGGGGTTATCGCGGAGCCGGCGCACGAGCTCGCAATCCGCCGGGATTTCCAGGTCAGCGATACGATCTCGATCGAAGCCCTTGATTCCATTCAGGGTAAAGGTGGGATCACTCTCTTTTCTCAGCAGGAAAATCGCGATGCTCGAAATCTGCAGCTCACCGACCAGCGTCAGGGCAAAACCGTTGATCAGCTCATCGGAGTCAAGGCGGCGGTTGAGGTCCTGGCTGACGGCGAACAGCGTTTTCATCGACAGCAGTTGCCGCTGCAACTGCTTGTTGATCTGAGAGTAGTTCTCGCGACCTTCAGAGACTTCGTCGGCCAGGGCGAGGTTGCTTCTCTCCAGGGCAGCGGCGTTTCGGTAGCTTCCCAGCACCTTCTTTACCTTCGCGTTCAGCTCGCGGAGAGAAAACGGCTTGACCAGAAAATCTTCCGCGCCGGTTGCGAACGTACTGTCCATCACGTCGGGGTCTGACGTCCCCGAAACGAACAGGGCTGGCACGGGTTTCTTGCCGGGAATCGAGCGCAGGATCCTCAAGACCTCTCTCCCGTCCATATCCGGCAGAACGACATCGATGACCAGCATGTCGGGTTCGCACTCTCGGTAAAGGTTGAGCGCCTCTTCACCGGTTTTCGCCAGTTGTACCTTGTACCCGTTCTTGCTCAGACTTCTGTCAAGGATCTCCAGAACGTTCGTATCGTCGTCAACGACAAGTATGTTTCCACTCATACGCATTGCTTTCACACCTTAAACAGCTCGGAGCCTCTGTACTTGGCCGCCTCTCCGCTGCGGATCTCTTCTTCTACGATTTCCAGGAACTGTTCGACGATATCGGGATCGTAACGGTTGCCCCAGTTTTCTTTCAGCGTGTTGAGCGCTTCCTCCTGCGACAAAGCGGGCCGTGTCGGCCGGTCCTGCAGCATGGCTTCGTAGCTTTCGACGACAGACAGGATTCTGGCGCCCAGTGGGATTTGGGGACCCTGGATGCCGCGGGGGTAGCCCTCGCCGTTGAACCGCTCATGATGAGACGCGACAATGTCACATGTGTGCTGCGAAAAGTCCATCGATTTCAGCATCTCGGCGCCTTCGGTCGGGTGCCGCTTGATAATCCCCCACTCTTCCTGCTCCAGTTCTCGGGGGCTGCGTACGATGAGGTCGCTGACCTTGATCATGCCGATGTCCCGGAGAACGGTGCCATAGATCAGATTGCGCATGTGTTCTTCGGGATAGTGGACCTCTACTCCCACCGCGTGAATATAGTTCGCCATGGCCTCCGTGCTGCCCCGCGACATCGTGTTCTCTTCAATCATGGAAATTAGCGAGCGGACCAGGCCCAGCGTTCGGCTGCTCTCAGCCTCGAACCGGCTGCTGTTGGCGTACGCGACGGCCGCCTGATTTATCAGCATGCCCAAGAATTCCCACGAGTTTTCGTCGGGTTCTTTGCGGATTGCTTTGCCGATGACGACGATCGCCATCAGCTCCCCGTTGACGATAAAAGGCGCTACATAAGGCATGTCCCATTTCTTCAGGCCCTTCCGGCCTGAATCCCGGATCGGCGATTCGTCCAGGCCGAAGACATCGGGCTTTTCCAGCCATTTCTCCACGTCCACCTGGTCGATCGCTATTTTCAAGGATCCGGGATCGGCGGTCTCGAATCCCTTCCAGGAGACGGCAACGAAGTCGGCACCGCTCCGCTCGAGAAACGCCGCTGCCTCGACGCCCACCTGGGCAATGGTTGTCAGCAAGAATGCGTCCAGCAGGCCGGTCTTGTCCGGGATTCGGTTGAAATCCGTGTTTAGCGAGAGCAGCGACCGGTACTGCAGCAACTTCCTCTTGAGTTCTTTCTCGTCGGTTGCCGGCGCGTGCTTGCCGGTGGGTGCCTGCTTGGATTTGACCTTGGACGCCGCTTGTGCGGGCTCTTTCTTGTCGGACGTTTCGGTGGCGGCTTTCTTGGGCGTGTCCGCCGCGCTGGCCGTGTCCGCCGCTGTCTGTTTGCCGGGTGTGGCGTGTGTTTCTTTGTCCGGCGCCGCGTCTTTGCCCGAAGAGGTCTTCGGAGCAACCTCGACGGCCTTGAGCGCCTTCTCGAGGTCGGGCTGAAAAAGAACCTCGTTTTCGCCCTTGCTGGTGAGAAAGCTCTTTACGCGGGTGGAGGCTCCGGCGACGCAGATGACTACGGCGCCACCGTGGGCCGTCTCACGGATGATTTTGGCGCAGCCGCCGCCGAGTGACGACAACTCGGAGAAGTCCATGATGAGTTTTGAGATCTTCTTTTTCGCGCACTCTTTAAAAAATTTGACCAGTACCTGGTTCTCGTGAAAGCCGAGTGTGCCGCTGATCTTGAATATGGAAACGTCGGGATTGGAAGAAGTGACTTTTTCTACAAGTGTTTTCGCCATTTGCACTCCCGACGACATTGAGCCATAGAGGCGTTATTGAGGGGATCATTCGCAGGAGAGACGGGTGGTTACATAGGTCCTCCATGTCACGGTTAGTGCCATCTGATCACACCTCTTCATGAGCCAGCCATCTATCCAGTACGCTCTTCAGGAATCTCCACTCGCTACCGACTTTCTTCGCGGGGATCTTCCGGTCCTTGGCGAGTCGACATACCGTCTTGACATGCATTTTTAGATACTCTGCCGCCTCCACCGAAGTCATCACGACATCCGTGTCTTCACTCCCACCGATGACGATATTGGAGTAATCCGACTCTCTCCACTTGCTCATGGTTTCCCATCCTTTTTTTACCAGCAGTCAAAATCTCTCGAACGCTTGATTAGCACGAACTATACCAACCACCGAACCCGGGCCGGTGAGTGTTACGCATCATATAAGTCGCTTCTTTGTAAGAAGATACGAGATCCAGCCCCGAAGATGCCTTCCATGGTAGCTTCTCCTGCCGCGGGCCCGTTGCATAACGCTAACTGGCCGCAACGGTACGCCGACTATCCCGAAAAGAACCCGCCGACGCGTTTCAGGACCTCGTCCGCGTCCAGCGGCTTGCTGATGTATCCCGCCACTCCTATTTTCTTGACCAGCGACTCCGCGTTCCGGCCCCGGTGCGTCGTCGTGACCAGCACCGGAATGTTTTTCCCCTGTGACCTGAGCTCCTCCACGAGCACCTTTGCAGCCATGGACGGCAGACGAAATTCGCTGATGATCAGAGACGGGCCCGTTTCCCGCAGGCAGTACTCGATCGCCACATCCAGCTTATCGACCACCTTGATCGTAAGCCCGTCCTGGGAGAGTATGGTCGAAAACGCGTCCCCCAGTACCTCGCTGCGCTCCACCACGAGGACCTGGGCCTCTCCGATGGGAGCATCTTCCGAGGGGTTCGGGTCTGCCTCATCCATATCTACCTGCGCTTCGATAAAATCCAGATCCTGCATCTCCGTCCCTCCGGAAATTTCCGCCGGTGATGCCGTATTGATTATCTGCAAATAGCGTCGAATGAGGCTATCCGCTTCCACGAGCGGAACCTTTTTCCCGTTTATCTCGGCGACCCCGCGCTCCATACCGCGCCATGCCGGTATCCCGTCCTTCAACCACCTGCCGTTCTCAACCTCACCAGGCGACGCTACTGGGAACGCAATCCGCTTCTCGAGGCGCCCGATAACGGCGATGCTGTCTCCGTCCACCGGCGCTCCGGTGTAGAGTTGCCCGAGGCGCACCATCGGCACCCTGCTGCCGTTCGTCAGAAGATGCTCGCCGTGGCCTCCGCTTTCTACCTTGGCCTCCTTCGAAGGAATTACATCGCTGACCTGGTTGGCGTGAACGGCTACTCGCTCGTTGCCCACACCCCAGACCACGAAACGCCCGCCTTCGGGGGACGCCGGCATGGTGAACGCGAAACGCGTGTCGTGGGTTTCGTCCGGCTCCACCCACAACAGGCTGCGGAGCTCCGAGAGAACCTTGCGGGTTTCCTTGAGCCCTGGATAAAAGGCGAGGTATTCCTCCGGGTCCAGCTGCGAGTCCGATATGAAGTTGCTCCCGTTGTCCCGCAGGGACCAACGGAGCGTTCCCAACGACTCTTCCACCGTTACTTCGATATGCAGGTACTCATCGCTACAGCGCGCGAAGACGTCACCGATCGTACATTGCAGCACCTTGACAATGGGAAAGAGCAGCCTGGCATCCACCTCATTGTCCTCTCCCTGGAAACTAACGTCGATGTGACGATCCAGGCCGATACAGAGCACGCGCACAAAATCTTCGAGCGTGGAGCGAATCGGAGATAACGATGCAATCTTCGGGGCGCCTGTACACCCACTCTTGATTGTGATCATCTGCTCGATGGAGAGCGCGTGAAAACTGGTGAGAAAAAGTTCCTTGCGAGCTTGTTCGAGATCATCTCGGTTACCGTTGGCCAGATCCCACTCCGATGCGCGCCAGTGACTGATGAGCGTCTGCGCGCTTCGACTGAGCTGGCCCATGCTGCCGCCGAGAGTTTGTTCTTCCTCAATCGTCATCAGAGTCACGTCGGCCTCGTGGACGATCTGCGTGCCATCCGAGGTCTCGGGGGGTGGCGTGCTTGCGCGGCTCTGGAGAGTCTCAGCAACCAGCGGTACGGCGGCTGCGGCAGACTGGAGCTCTACCAACTCGTCCAGCATCGCGGTGACCTCATCGGCCGAAACCAGATTCCGCAGCGGGGCTTTCGGATTCGCCTTGGCGCTGGCCAGGAGTTGATCTTCCTTTTCGATGATTTCGGACGTAACCTGGGCGATTCTTTCGTCCCACACAAGGTTCTTGTCCCGGTAGGTGATTAACAGACCTTCGAAGGCCTCGAGGAACGATTGCCACAGATCCAGGTCCAGCAGCGAAAAACTGTTAGCCAGCATGTTCGTGGCGAGGATGGTCCGATCGACCATGTCTTTGCCGATGGGCTCGTCTTGCGGTAAGGCTAACAGATTGTTCAGCGCCTCGGAGTGATTCGTAACCTGCGCCAGAAACAAACTTGTGGTATCGAGTTTCTTGACCATCCGCTTCGTTTCCTGCTTCCGGTAAACGTCTAGCCGTGAAGGGCTGGGTCAAAATCTACCGCGCCAATGGCGTACAGATCGTTGACATTTATGTCTTCTCCGGAGACATCCGCAACCGGCCGGGGCTCCGGCGGAGCGGGCCTGGCCGGCGGTTTCTTGGCTGCCTTGCGAGGCGCCGGTTTCTCGGCTGCCTTGGGGGGCGCCGGTTTCGACGCTTTCTTGGGGGCCGGCGCGCGTTTGGGCGGCGCCGACTTGGCGGGTTTGGGAGGTGGGGCATGCCCGGCGTTGCCGCCGAGGTCGATCTCGTTCAGCGAAGAGGGCATGGCAGAAGCGTCCACCCCCGGCACATCGGCGGCATCGAGTGGGGTGCTTTCGCGGAAAACCTCCGACTCCGGCTCACTGACACTGGCAGGGGCCTTTTTCTCTGAAAGATCGGCGAACATCTCTTCCTCGTCGTCGCCTGCATCCAACACGCCATCTGTCTCGCTGCCGCGTGCCGACTCCGTGGTCTCGCTCTCCGAAAAGAGTGGTTTCCTGGAATCGACCTTTTCGAACCCGTAATCATCCTCTACGGTTGGGCGGCCGTCATCCCCTGCGGCTTTCAGCGCGCTCGATGATGGGGTATGCGAATTCTGAAATTTGCTGATCTTGTCCGCAAGCAGTGACGTGCGCGCGCCCAGAACCGCCACCTTGTCCGCGATCGAGTTCACCGTCTTACTCAGCCCCGCCCCCGGTGCGCCCGATCCCGTTGCCACCTGGCCTTCGAGATCCCCGATGGATTTCTTCATGCTCGCCGCGATGCCCCCATAGGATTTGGCCGTATCGCTGAATTTCGCCGCAATCTCCTTCATGGTCTCCGCCAGCTGAACCAGCTCCGCCTGCCCCACCTCTCCGGAACTCGCCTGCAGCGCCGTGTTGATCGCGATCCCCTTGGTATCTTCGCTAAGCGCCCGCACCGTTGTGTTCAAGCCCTCAAGGGATTGCAGCGATGCCGCGATACCTTGCAACTCTACCTGGACCCCGTCGCCGCCGGAGGGCGCGGCAGCTCCTGCCAGAGCTGTGATGTGTTTCTCGATCTCCCTGGCACGAAGCGTGTTTTCCTCCAGTTCCTTGACGACTTCCGCGAGGCCGTCCTGCGTCTGCTGGTCCATCGCGGGGTCGGATCCGGCCGATTGAAATGCCTCGCACAGTGCATCCTCGACCCGCTTAAGCTCCTTGGCTTTCACCGCGGGATCGCCGAGGAAATGGCCGGGCCTCGCCTTGCGGATGGCCCCAACGAGTGCCTCGCATTGGTCGGCAAACTGCCCCGTGATCTCCTTCTCCTTAGCCTTTTCCGCTTCTTCGACTTCCTTCTCCAGGGTGTCCTCGAACTGGTCCATTTCCTTCGTTTGTTCCGCCATCTTGTCGCGCACCCGCATGAGAAATCTCTTCAGCTCCGGGTGGTTCTTGAGCCTGGAAATCTGCTTCTTATCCTCGAGATCATGGATCTCACGGAGCGAGGACAACAGGTTCTTGTAGTCGAGTCCGGATTCCAGGTAGCTCTTGTACTTGCGCACGGCGCGCGCGATGACCATATGAGACAGGAGTGCGGTGACGCCCACCATGACCAGAAGCGGCCAGATGCGAAACAGGAGTCCCTTGTGTTCCGCAGGGTTGCCCCACACTTCCGCCTTGAGCCATGCCAGCGACGCTTCGAAGGTGCCCAAGCCCCACGAAAGCTCGAAGGTCCGCATGAAGAAATAGGCCACGCCGATGCCTAACGAAACCAGCATCAGCGACACAAAGAACCCCACCTTCCATGGTGATGTTAGCACCGGCGGTTTCTTCCTAGGCACAACCCAACTCCTTGTTAGAATGGAACTTGTGATGCAACAAGATGAACGGATTTTGGTACGGGGCAATTCGCAAGTACCATGCCAGCGGAAGGACCGGTTGCGAGTGGTCTCTACCTTTGTAACCTGTTATTGTAAATGCGGTTATAACGTGTGGCGCCGAGCGGCGACAGCCGCGGCCCCTTGCAGATTGCATTGACGATAAGACCCACTTGCGGCCTTTTGGGCGTTATGGCGGTGAGTCGTTATCGAACCGTCTTGCTCAGGATAGGCTTGTAGAGGGCGACCTTGCGGTCCGCGAAGAGATTATTGTTGGGGTTGATTGATTTATCGGCCGCCTGCTCGACTTCGATCTCGACGATTTTCAAGGACTCGCTCCGCTGGCCGGCGTGCGACAGCACCTCGCCTGTGGGACTGATGACCTGGCTCTTGCCGGTAAAGGTCAGCGACACGTTGCCCCGCTTTTCCGTTCCGATGCGATTGGCGGTAATGCTGAAAACCTTGTTCTCGATGGAGCGCGTGCGCATGGCATCCTGGCACCAGGGCATCACGAGATTCGACGGGTGGCATATGATGAGGGCCCCTTTCAACGCCAGAACCCGGGCCACCTCCGGGAAGAACCAATCGAAACACACCATCATGCCGATCTGGGTCTCATCGACGGGATAGACGGCCAGGGCGCGATCACCGGGGGTGAAGAACAGCTTCTCGCGATCGAACAGGTGTGTTTTTTGGTAGACGGAGACTTTGCCTTTCGCCGTGATGAGAACCGAGGAGTTGTAGTACTTGGCTCCCTTTTTCTCGGCCATCCCAAAAATCAGGTTCAGCTGATTCTGCTTGGCGACCTTCTTCATCTCTCCGACCGTATAGCCGCTGATCGTGGATTCGGAGAGATCCGCAAGCTCGTCCCGGCTCCGAAACAGGTAGCCGGTATTGAACAGTTCCGGCAGCACCAGCGTCGCGTCGGTCATGTTCGCGAGCATCGATGTCGCCGCCCGTACGTTCTCCTTGACAGCCCCGAACTTCGGCCTCGTCTGGAGGAATCCGATTTTCACGTTATTTCTCCCCGATCTCCCACCCCAGCCGGTGGAGAGCCTCTGGCCGACTAGCGCGGATTTATTCTTGTAACTTATTTATATATAACTAGTTATGATAGTACTCTCGCTATGATTTGTCCAATTATACCTGATTTTCCCAAGGTTGCAAACAAGGAAGCGGAAAGATGTGGAAAAATTTCCCAAAATGGATGCGCACGATCTGGGCTACATAGTAACTATCTGTAAAACATAACGATAGGTCTCAATTTTTGGATATGGCGCGTCCGTGAGTTATCTTAGAGGCAGGATGGATCTGGCGAAGGGATATGAGGTAAGCGGGAATGGAGCCCAAACCTCGTTGCGGCAAAGGCTTCCGCAGCGTGTGGCGGGCGGGCGTGGCATGAAGATTGCAAACCGTCCGCAGCCATACGTTCTACGAAACGGGGTTTTATGGAACACACCGATGGGAACACTACCGTGGCTTTCGACCTGCACACTAATCTGGGCCCGAACAACAAACGGGACATCGAGCCGACGTTCTTCTTCATGCTCAATTGCCTGCTCTACAGCCGG
>JAZGDW010000015.1:0-2479 GCA_036478295.1 Candidatus Krumholzibacteriia bacterium | reverse complement strand
ATGCTGTCGTGGGCAAGGTCCGGTGTCACGGCATCAACGACGACCACGATGGGGTCACGCAACTCGGGAAAGTTTTCGAAGTAATCCGCGCGCAGCTTCATCACGCGCAGGTCCTTGGAGAAGACGTCGATCTCGTTGGAGTTGATCCCGAGGGTCGCGGCCGCGTAGGCACCGAGTGCTGCCGTGGCGATCAGGAACAGCACGATCACGGTGCCGGCGCGGCGTTGGACGCGAGCCACCAATGCCGCGGCAAGGCGGCCGAGATACTCGTCGATGGAGCCTATCAGCGGTTGGAAGCCGGGCTCGGACAGCTTAGGCGTTATGTGGCTCAAGGTTCGGCAGGTCCTCGCAGCGCGATGCTTCGGGAGGCTGCCCGTCGCGCGCCGTGCAGAATATAGAAATCGGTGGCCCAAGAAAAGTCGATAGGATGTGACCCGTGATTCGCCGGTTGTTTCATTTTCCCGCCCAAGCTGGCAGGATAACCGCGAAGCGCCGACGGCCATGATGCACCCTAGGAAAACCCACTCGACGTACTTACGGGTACGCCTTCGCGCGTTCATGAATAATCCAGGCTAGGTAAGCGCAGGGATTGCCGTGGCGCATGCTGGTTGGCAACGGGGGAAAGACAACGAGGTGAACCGTCCGGTCCATGTTTTAGGCGCAGGAGGTATCGGTGTCGCCCTGGCTTGGTCCCTGGCGCAGGACGGTTGTTCCGTAACCCTCGTGGACGCCCATCCCGGCAAGGTCGCAGCGGGCCGAAGCGAAGGCCTGACGGTGGCCGGCCATGAGACGGCATATCCACCTTTTATCGCTTTTGATGACTGGACTCCGCCGCAAGACGGCTTTGTCCTGCTCTGTACCAAGACATACGACAATCCGACCGTGCTGGCCCGCCTGCAGGACACCACGCACCTTGTCCCCGTGCAGAACGGCTTTGATCCGGAACTTGATCGACGCAATCATCCCGGTGAGGGGATCGCTTCTTTTGTGTCCGAATGCGAGCGCGATCGCCCCGTTACACGGATCACCCGTCCCGGCAGCCTGCATATCGGTGCGCGCCGGCCCGTCACCGCCGATGAGCGGTCCGAACTGGCCTCGCTGGCCGCGGCGCTGGAGAAGGGCAAGCTGTTTCCGGTCGAGTTTGTCGAAGACGTCCGGCCTTACAAGGCAGCCAAGTTAATGTACAACGCCGCCATCTCGCCCCTCGCGGCGGCGGCCGGCGTAGACAACGGCGAGTTACTGACCGACCGGCTGGCCAAGCGGCTTTTCTTCGGTCTGCTGCGTGAGAATTATGCGATTCTCCGCCATGCGCGGGTTCCCCTTGCCCGTATCGGGCCGTTTCATCCCGATTCGGTATCCCGAATTCTGCGCACGCCGGGACTGTCTGCACTCATGGCGGTTTTCTTCCGTCCCTCGCTGCGGGGCACCTATTGCTCGATGGCGCCCGATATTACAACCGGTCGCACCGAGGTCGAGGCATACAACGGTCATCTGATCCGGCTTGCCCAAGATTTCCCCTGTCCGTTGAACCGCGCGGCGTTAGCACTCATCGAGAAGGTCGTGAATGGGCGGCTGACACCACGGCGCGAGCATCTGCAACACCTTGCGGACACTCTGCCGGAAGGAGTCCTGTCCTGAATCTCGTCACCGGAGGCGCCGGTTTCGTAGGTTCCCACCTCGTGCAGCAGTTGCTCGATGAGGGCCAGTGCGTCCGTGTCCTGGAACACCCGGACGCGGCCGTGGATCATCTGCCGCTGGATCGTATTGAACTGCTACGTGCGGATATTCGTGATGAAACCGCCGTCATGGAGTCCACGCGGGAATGCCGTTATGTCTATCACCTCGCCGCTGATCCGAACCTCTGGCGCCGTGATCGCCGGGAGTTCGACGCCGTCAATCATATCGGTACGGTTAATGTTATACGTGCCGCCCTCGACAATGGCGCCGAACGGGTGCTCCATACCACTACCGAAAGCATATTGACATCACGGGATTCCAACGGCGGCGCGGTGGAGGATCTTCGCCTCAAGGAGAGCGACATGCTCGGCCCGTATTGCCTGAGCAAGTTTCATGCGGAGGAAGCGGTATTCCAAATGGCGGATGACGGCGCCCCGGTTGTCATAGTCTGTCCGACCGTGCCAGTGGGTCCGGGCGATCGACGAAAGACACCGCCGACGCGCATGAGCGTGGCATTCTGTCGCGGTGAACTTCCGAGTTATCTCGACTGCCGGCTCAATCTCGTGGATGTACGAGATGTGGCAACCGGGATGATCGTGGCGATGCGACGCGGTCGTACCGGTGTTCGCTATCTGCTGGGGGGTGAGAACCAGTGGCTTTCAGACTGGCTGCGTATTCTTGGTGATGAAACCGGTCAGCCCGTACCACAATGGACGGTGCCATACGCGCTGGCACTAACGTTCGCGTGGTTCAGCGAGCGATGGGCTGATCATGTCAGCGGCAGCATGCCCCTGGCCACCGT
>JAZGDW010000149.1:0-2595 GCA_036478295.1 Candidatus Krumholzibacteriia bacterium | reverse complement strand
CGGTCAAAATGTCCGATAGTCTAATAAGATGTTGACCCTCAGCGGTATCCAGAACCAGCATTCCATTTATACAGGATCGTATCTGGCCTGTATATGTCTTTTTCCCCAGTTCGGGGTTCACGCTTTGCACCCGCACCTTCGAACCGGTGAAGCGAACGAAGTGTTGCTCGCGGGTCAACGGCCGGCTGATTCCGGGTGATGAGATTTCGAGCATGTACCGACCGGGAAACGGATCCACACGCTCCAGAAGCGCGCTCAACATCCGGCTTGCCTGGGCGCAGTCACCGACGGTCACGCCGCCGGCCTTGTCGATGTAGAGCCGTATCGTCGGACTTTGTCGGGCGCCAGCGATCTCGAGTTTGACGCACTCCAGCCCCAGCATCTCCAGTTCCGGCACAACCAGCTTTTCCAACTCGTTGCTTTCCATAGGGATTTTCCCAGGCCCGCCCTTGATCGGGCGGCGGCCCTCCCCCCGCACTGCGGACATGAAAAAAGTGGGCACCCGCGCCCACTTCGTACAACGCTATAGTAATAACAGAAACGGCGTGATCGCGCAAGCAAATTAAGTGACGGTCGGTCCCGCGCTCAGCTTCCGCGGCCTGGGAGTCGAGCCGGCACCCGGGTGATGCCGCCGCTCAATCACCCGAGTAGTTGTAGAGGAAATCGATGACAAGGGTCCCCACCTGCCGCAGCGTCTCCCTGGAGCATTTGTCCGGCGTATCACGCAGGGTGTGCCAATGGGCGTACGGCAGACCGATGAGGTCCACCGTGGGGATACCCGCCTGCAACAGGGGCACGTGGTCATCGTAAATCGATTGCGTGCGGCGGGCGACGAAAACATCGAGACCGAGCGCGGCGGCCCTTCCGAACAACTCGGCCGTGAGCGCCGGCGCATGGTCGAGCGAGTTGCCCTCCTGACCGATCCTGGCGTCGGCCGCGCCGACCATGTCGAGCAGGATCCCGGCCCGTGGACGGTACTGGCCGAGGTTTGCCGCGAAATACTTGGATCCCAGCAGGTAGTGGTCTAACTCGCTGGCCTTGCCGTAGTCCTCGCCGTCGAAAAACACCAGATCCACTCCCAATCCGTCCAGCGGGCCCTTGCCGAGGATCTCAGCAACCTCCAGCAACACACCCACACCGCTGGCCGCGTCGTTCGCTCCCAGGATGGGGCGCGTCTTGAGGCTGTCCACGGTTTCTTGATCCGCCCACGGCCGCGTGTCGTAGTGGGCGGCCAGCAACACCCGCCGGCGGGTGTCGGTCGCGAAACTGCCGATGATATTAGTCAGCTTGAGCCGCCCGCTGCGGTAGGGATCGTCGATCTCGAATTGCTGCAGTGACACCCTCGCGCCGCTCCGCTGCAGGTGCCTGGCGATGTACAAAACCGTGCTGTCGTGGGCCGCCGTGCCCGGCCCCCTCGGCCCAAAGCGACACTGCTCCTGCAGGTGGCGCCAGGCGGACTCGCCGGTAAACTCCACCGGTTGCGACTGTGCGCAGCCGCACGTCGACACGGCGACGACGAGCAGCCCAAACATGCGAGCTATCAGCTTGATTGGTATACTCCAGGGTTCAAAAGGCAAAGATGGCGGTCAACCCCACCCGGATCGTGGTCGTGGTTTGGTTGGTCGCGTCGCTGAACGTTCGTGAATAATCGATGAATAACGATCCGTTCATGGCTCGCGAAAAACTATAGGTCGCACGCGGCGAGACGCGAAGCGAATTCGTGCCGG
Source organism: Candidatus Krumholzibacteriia bacterium (assembly GCA_036478295.1). Classification (GTDB taxonomy): domain Bacteria; phylum Krumholzibacteriota; class Krumholzibacteriia; order WVZY01; family WVZY01; genus JAZGDW01. The sequence continues at coordinate 868 of JAZGDW010000149.1, read as the reverse complement.
GCAGGGGCTCGAAGAATGCCGAACCGGGCACCGACCTCTTGCCGGCAGAGGTGTTGTAAGCCACATTCAACGTCGTGTCCAGCGTGCCTTTGAGTTTCTTGTTTCTCAAAAATGGCAGGGGTAGCTTTATCGCCTTGCCCGCTTTGAACGAATATTTGACGTCAACGGACACACTCTTGACGGATGTCTCGTTGATCGATCCCCGTGTCTCCGACGTGTTCGTCGTAAACGACGTGTTCAGCGAGGTCGTAACGAGGTTTTTCCACCCGAAAACGATCGACGGGGTAATCTGGCGGGTCTTCCTGGCGGAGAGAACCTCGCTGCCCCGGCCGGATTCCCGCAGCGTGCCGCGAAGACCGAGGTTGGCGCTGGTCGACCGGAACAGCCCGCGAAACGGCCCCACGTTCTCCAGGCCTTTCCAGCTCAGATTGAGGTCGGGCCAGGTGCGGTTCGTGGTCCGCGTGTTGTTCGCCCTGAAAAACGACGTGGCGGTGGAGTTCGCAAAGCGGGCCGCGATATCAATGTTTTCGGTGATCTGCGTCCCCGAGTCCAGGGCGATGGAAAGTGTCTTGGACACGCGCTGAGCCCGGATGGGGCCGCCGTCGAGCTCCGTGACGCCGGCTTCGTCCGTCAACCCGATCTGGTAGGCAAAGGAGGGGCGATCGGCGATTCTCGAGTAGTCGCTCTGCAGCCGCTGGCGTATCGACGCGTTTACCTTGCGAATGTTCCCGAGGATGCGGCCGAGCTTCCTCACCGCCACGAGCGGGCCGGGCTTTTCGCGGGTCTTCGTCGTGTCGCTCTCCGCGCCGGCGGCGGGGGGAGTTCCCGCCGGTTTCTTGTCTTTTTCGTCGATGAGATTCCAGCGGCC
>JAZGDW010000148.1:0-16813 GCA_036478295.1 Candidatus Krumholzibacteriia bacterium | reverse complement strand
GGTATGACGTATTTCGGAGTGAATTATTTTCTCTCGGGTCTCCACTCGTACGCGCAGGGGGACGCGCCGACGCTGCCCAACTGGGTGTACGTGATGGCCGTCATGATGGTGCTGCTGATTCTGGGTGCCTACGCGGTGGACAGACGCAGGTCGTGGGGCGGAGAGGCCGGAGCACCCGACGAGATGTTCGGGTTTGCGCCGACGGACAACGTGTACTAGATTACGGCTACATGGTCCACGCTGCGGGCTGCTTGTGGGCCGCTCGGGCGTGGAACGCAGGTACCACTTGATTGGCGCGTGCCGCTTTGGCTACCGCCGGGTACGACAACACGACGCAGGAGGGTTCTGGTAATGAGACGCTTGCCAAGTATCATCGCAGCTGGGCTGTGCCTCTGTGCATTGATGGCGCGTGGCGCCCTTGCCGAGGTCGCATGGTCCAATGAATCCTGGAAAACAATTCTGAAGACGGCGAAGTCGGAGAACAAGTATGTGTTCATCGATTTCTTCACGACGTGGTGCGGGCCGTGCAAGACAATGGACAAGGAAACCTACGCAGAGAAGGGCGTGTCGGGTTTTCTTAACGGAATGGTGCCGGTGAAGTACGACGCCGAAAAAGGCGCGGGCCTCGAAGTGGCGAAGAAGTTCCGTATCAGCGTGTACCCCACGTTGGTCCTCCTCGGTCCGGACGGTAAGGAGATCGATCGTTACGTCGGGTTTTTGAATGCCAGCGACTTTCTCCGTATCATGAAGGAATACCAGAACGGAGTCGGCACTATCGCGGACTTCGAGCAGCGAGCGAAGAAAAACCCGGCCGACGCCGCTACGTGGAAGACGCTGGGGACGAAGTACGCCGACGCGGGCCGTCTGAAGGAGAGCGTCGCGGCGCTGGACAAGTACCTCGAGCTCGATCCGGACGTGGCCGGCGACGACAAGGGTGAGATGCTCTACACGATCGCCGAAACCCACTACCAGGGCGAGTCGTACGACAAAGCCGTGCGGGCGTACGAAGCGGCAATAAAGGAGTTCTCCGACGAAGACTGGATTGACGTCACTCTCACCCGCCTCGCCCGCGCCCACCACAAGGCGGGGAACCGCGTGAAGTGCATCTCGACCTATATGTCGTACGTCAATCGCCATCCCGACGACCCGAAAGCGTTGAATTCCTTCGCGTGGTTTTGCGCGACCAGGAAGGTCGGTTTCGACGAAGCGCTGCCGATTGCGCTCAAGGCCGTTGAGCTAAGCGGGCGAGCCCCGGGCAATCTCGACACGCTGGCGGAGCTCTATTATGCCATGGGCCAGTACGACAAGGCGATTTCAATCGGCGTGGAGGCCGCGAGCAAGGAAACGGACGACGCGTACTTCACCGACCAGGTGAAGAAATTCAGGAAGGCGAAAGAAGAGGCGGGGAAGCGCGCACAGAACTAGCCACCCGCGCTCTAGTACACCGTGGGAGTGGCAGACGGTAGCGGGAGTGTGACAAGAGACAGGCCTGATGAGATGTCATCAGGCCTGTCTCCTGTGGCGCCGTTCTACAAATGTAACCCGCGTGTTTATTCCTTCACCAGGTTTGCGAACACCCAGCCAGTTTTTCCATCGGGTGTCCTGACCTTGTACCAGGCGTCTCCGCGCTTGAGTAAGGCCAGCTGATCGCCCTCCTGCACCGTGGTCACGATGCGCGAGTCCGTGGTGGCGGACCTGCGGATGTTCACCTTCGCCGACTGCACGGTGACCATCGCCCTGGCCGTGCCGCCGGAGAACGACGTGGGCCCGACGACTGACGTGGTCATGACAAGCATCAATCCGAAGACGAGCGCCATGCGGTAGAAGTCCATCGTGACGTATCGTCGCGTACGGGATCTGCCGAGCAGGTAATAGGCAACGACGCCGCCGATGATCGAGACCGACCAGAAGAGCAGCGTATTGCCGGTCACGCGCACGACGATGACCACCGCTAAGAACCCGGCGAGCGAAGGAATCATCACCCTCAGGTCGTCTCGCCGCGTGGGATCGAGAAAGAAGCCCTGGACCCGCTGCCATATCGGCCAGATTATGCGCTTCAAACGACTGCGCCACGCCTGCCCGCGGATGCTCCCCAGTTGGGAGTTGATGTCCTTGAGCCGGCGCACGGACTCGCGCACGAGGGCATTGTTCGCGGCGATGTCCGTGTTGCAGTGTGGACACAGGTTCTCGTCGATATGAACCAGGGTGGCACACGCAGGACACGGCGTCTGGTTGTTTTTCTTGAGTTTCGCGTTCTTGAACGCTGTCAGCCGTTCGGCCTCGGCGTGCAGGCTGGAGCGGTCAACCTGATCCGGCGGGCTCGGGCTGCTCGGAAACGCCTCTGCGACGGGCTGGTTAATCGGCGATTCCTGCACAGGCGCTTCGTCGATCGATGAGTCCGCCGCGTCGGCGGCGGACTCGTTCTTGGTTGGCGCCTCGTGATCTTTGGTCATTTTTTCCACCTCGTTCGGTTTGAGCCGTGCATGGCAAAAATTCATATAGGCTGGCCAGAAACTTGACGTCTGGGCGCAAGAATTCATGACAGACTGACCCGAACCGTATCTGTCTGCAAAATCTGCTCCAATTGCCGGTGATTTGCAGACGGCGGCAGGTATTGCACGCCCGGCATGGTATACTAGAGTGGCGCCGGGCATCGAACCGGCGTCTGGAGCCTCTTCGGACCCGGCTGCCCCTGCGGCGCAGCAAGCAAAAGGAACCCAGGATGAGAAGAATTGCATCCCTCGTGGCATTTATCGGAGTTTCCACGCTTTTTTTCCTCAGCGGTCCTTCTGCCAGAACGGACGAAGGACCGTTTTACTACCTGTCGCCACTGCCGGGGGCGGACCTTGTTTCCACACAAGCGACACTGATCTTTCGGCCGACTGCAGCGTTCAAGGCGGGGCAGGGGGGGTGGACAAGCGGAGTCACCGTCACGGGCACCCGGAGTGGGGTTCACGATGGCGACTGGGTGTTCGCCCGGGACTCGAAGACCGTGATCTTCAAACCGCACCGGGAATTCGAACCGGGTGAGCGCGTGCGTGTCACCGTGGGCGAATCGCCAGGCGGTCGCTGGTCGACGGGGACCTTCGCATTTACGTTCACGATCTCACCGAAGGTGGCGGGACTGGAAAGGGAAACGGTTACCAAGCTCTGTGACTGTGTCGAACCGGCGTTTTCAGGATCGCGCCGCGGAGACTACCCGCTGGAAAAGCCCCAGAAGTTGTCCAGACACGTCATGCCCGGGAATATCGAACTGCCGGCAGGGTTTCCGGATAGAACGGTCACGACGCTGGACAATCCGTCGCCCGGATACATTTTCGTCTCCAGTTTGACCTTCCGGGATGACCCCCCCAACAGTCATTACATGATGATCCTGGACAACACGGGCGCTCCCATCTTTTTCCAGAAGGCCGCCGGCCGCTTCACGATGGATTTCAAGAAGCAGCCGGACGAGCGATTGTCTTACATGGTCTGGGGGAGCAAGTATTTCCTGATGGACAATACCTACACCGTTGTCGACAGCTTCTGGGCGCAGGGTTTTGGCACGGACGTACACGACCTGCAGATCCTGCCGGACGGAAACGCGCTGCTGATGGGCGTGGACGACCAGAAGATCGACATGAGCCAGATTGTCACCGGAGGCGACCCGAACGCCACGGTCTTCGGACTCATCATTCAGGAAGTGGACCCGGACAAGAACGTGGTCTTTCAGTGGCGGAGCTGGGACCATTTTGACATTCTCGACGCCACGCAGCTGGACTTCACGCGCTCGAGCATCGATTACGTGCACCCCAATTCAATCGAACTCGACCGCGACGGGCATCTGCTGCTCTCCTCGCGGCACCTCGATGAGATCACCAAGATCAACCGCGACACCGGCGACATCATCTGGCGCATGGGCGGCAAGAACAACGAGTTTACCCTGGTGGGCGACACGCTGTGGTTTTCGTACCAGCATTCGTGCAGGCGCCTGGATAGCGGTACGATAACGCTGTACGACAACGGCAACTTCCACGACCCGCCGGAGTCCCGGGTGATCGAGTACGAGGTCGACGAGGTGAACAAGACCGCCACCCGCGTCTGGCAGTTTCGCAACGACCCGGCGACGCTCGGCATCGCGATGGGCAATATACAGAGGCTTGCGAACGGAAATTCGGTCATCGGTTGGGGCAGCACACACCCGGGCGTGACGGAGGTTCGCCCGGACGGCGAGAAGGCATTCGAGATGGAGTTTGCCGACAAGGTGTTCAGTTACCGCGCGTTTCGCTTTGAATGGGAAGCCGTGGCGGCGGCGCCGTACCTGTGGGCGAAGACGGAGACCGAGACCCTGACGCTACACTTCACCAAGTTCGGTGACCGGGATGTCCGGACCTACAACGTCTATCGAGGGGACACACCGAATCCGACCGAGCTGGCGGGTAGAACGAGTGAAAACCGGTTCGACGTTCACTGCTTTACCGGGGGGGTGCCGCTGTACTTCCGGGTGACTGCTGTGGATGAAGAAGGCGAGAGTCCTTTTTCGAATGAGATTTGCGTCACCCCGGACTTGACGGACATCGAGGCGTCCGCGACCGTCGAGTTTCACCCGCGTACCTTGAACCTGAAATCGAAAGGGCGGTGGATCACAGCGTATCTCGAGTTTGGCGGCGATTGCGAGCGCTCCGCAGCCGAGGTCGACGTGAGTTCGCTGCTGCTAAATGACGCCGTACCCGCGGACAACCATCCGGCCACTGTGGGGGACGCGGACGGCGACGGAACGCCGGATCTCATGGTGAAGTTTGACAGACAAGCCATCGCGGAGATTCTCGATGTTGGAGAGGACGTGGCGCTCAAGGTCACGGGATCGGTGAGTGGCGCTCCGTTCGAGGCGATCGATTACATTCGCGTGATCCGGCCGGGCACGCTTGCAGAAGATGGGGAGAGAGATCGCAGGCCGCAGCAAACTGTTTTGCAACAGAACCGGCCCAACCCGTTCAACCCGTCGACCGTTATTCGCTATGATCTCCCCGCGGGGAGTGGCCGTGTCACGTTACGGATATACGATACCGGCGGCCGGCTCGTACGCACCCTCGTCGATGAGGATATCGCCCGCCCGCACCACGGGGAAGTGACGTGGGATAGCACGGACGCCCGCGGTACGCGCGTCGCGTCAGGAATTTATTTCTACAGGCTCCAGGGACCCGGGTTTTCGCAAACCCGGAAGATGGTTCTGCTGAAGTAGTTGTTCTCGTTTCCCAGGATGTCGCTTGCCCTTGACCAGATCTACCGCGTGTACAACGCCTTCACTTTGCCCCACGTACTCTCTTCAACCGGCACGGTGGCGCAAATGAGCGCGGTGAGACCCTCGGCTGGATGAAAAACATTAACCCCCGTCGCGAAACAGAGATACACGGGAGTCGGGTTGCCGAAGAAAATGTTCTCCTTGACGATCACTGGCCTGTCTGTTACCGAACAATTCCGACATGCACCCGTTGTGCTCCACTGAACGATTGACGTCGCAATGTGCACGTTCTTCGTTCCATCCTTGAAGTTGGGCAGAACCCCGAAGCGTACATTCCCTGCGGAGTATACGATTGAAATGCCGGTGGCAGTAGTACCGAAGGTTACACCGGGGCCAGCCACGGGCAGCGCGGGCACATCCAGGTCTGCGATGAGCGTCAGGCACGGTCCGTAATCCACCGCGAACTGAAACCCCGTTACAAGGCAGTTCAAGTTGTACGCGACAAAAAAGACCGAATCAATCTCCCCTCCCGCGCCCGGCGGGATCGCCGTTTCTCCTTTGCCGTTGAAATCCGGTGTGACCTCGAAGAACACGCCGATGTAAGGCGTTTGTGCGCTTGCAAGAGACGCTCCGACCACGGTCAGCGCGACAAGGGTAACGAGAAATACCTTAGCAATTCTCATCTGCGAACTCCTTTGTCTGAATGCCGACTCCACAACGCCTTCAATTTAGGAGCGGGATCATATAACAAAATCGGGCGTCTATAAAGCGAAATCAACGGATCTTGGAATCGGTCATTTAGTTGACAATTCTCAATTCCGCACACGAGCGTAACCGTGTATGGAACAGGTGGTTGGATCAGCCTTCGCGCACCGGGATCGACCCCGTCAGTGGTCGTCACGCGGACCCTGTGTTATAGTGAACACCCTCTGGGGACCGGACCGACGGCTTGAATGCCTCGCGAGCCGGGGCTGAAGTATTAGCGGCCTGCTGTAACTGCTTGACAAGACGGAGGAACCAGGTATGCGAAGGCTGACATATCTCGCAGTGTCCATCGCGTTTGTAGCGTTGTTTGCCGGCGGCCCTTCTGCCAAGACACAGGAAGGGCCCTTTTATTACCTGTCGCCACTCCCTGGTGCGGAGCTTGTGTCCAGGCAAACGACGGTTATCTTTCGGCCCACCGCGGGGTTCAAAGCGTCGCGAAGCGACTGGACGGGCGGAGTCACCGTCTCGGGTGCCCGGAGCGGCGTGCACCATGGCGAGTGGGTCACCGCCAGGGACTCGAGAACCGTGATCTTCAAACCGTATCGGGAATTCGTACCGGGTGAGGTCGTCCGCGTTACGGTTGGAGAATCACGCGGCGGTGGCCGCTCGACGGGGGACTTCGCGTTCAGCTTCACGATCTCACCCAAGACGGCGTGGCCGGCAAGAGAACCCGTCACCGAGTTGTGCGACTGCGTCGGGCTTGGGGCCGCGCTTCCGGGAAGGCGCACGGGAGATTATCCGGAGGAGAAGCCGCAGAAGCTGTCAAAAAACGTCTTGCCCGGCACTTTCTAGCTGCCGTCCGATTTTCCGGACATAACGATTACGACGACGGACAACCCCGCACCTGGGCACATTTTTCTTTCCAACTTCACCTTTCCCGGTACTCCTCCGGGCACACCGTACATGATGATTCTGGGCAACACGGGGTTCCCGGTGTATTTCCAGAAAGCTCCCGGCGGCTTCGTGCTCGATTTCAAGAAACAGCCAGCTACCGGTCGTTTCGTTTCGAGTGGGCAGGCGTAGCGGCTGCGCCGTACCTGTGGGCGGAAACCAAGAACCAGAGCCTAAGGCTACACTTTACAAAGTTCGGGGATGAAGCTGTCGAGGGCTACAATATCTATTGGGGGCAGGCGCCGAATCCGGCCGAGCTGGCGGGCCGGACGAGCGAGAGCACGTTTGAGGTACTTGGTTTTGCGGCGGGGACCACGCTCTACTTTCGGGTGACCGCCGTCGACGGCGAGGGCGAGAGTCCCTTCTCGAACGAGATTTCCGTGACTCCGGACTTCTCCGGTATTTTCGTATCGGCGACGGTCGAGGTCCGTCCTCGCACCTTGAACCTGAAGTCGAGCGGGCGTTGGATAAGCGCCTATATTGAAGTTACCGGCGAATGTGAGTGCTCCGCCGCCGACGTGGACGTGAGTTCGATCATGCTGAACGACGCCGTGCCCGCCCAGAGTAATCCCGCCTCGGTGGGGGACGAGGACGGCGACGGCACGCCGGATCTCATGGTCAAGTTTTCCAGAGAAGCCGTTCAGGATATTCTCGATGTCGGTGACGACATTGAACTCAAGATCACGGGCTTGGTGGGCGAGGCGAGGTTTGAGGCCTACGACCACATTCGTGTGATTCAACCGGGGGCGCGCCCACTGGCGATGGCAGAGAAGACTCGCCGTCGCGCGCGGCCGTTCTGCATCAGAACCTGCCCAATCCGTTCAACCCGGTAACGGTGATTCGCTTTGACGTGCCGGCCGGGGGTGGTCGTGTGAGCCTCAGAATCTACGATGCCGGCGGGCGGCTCGTACGCACCCTCGTCGACGCAAACGTGCGGACACCCGGCGAGCGGCAAGTGATGTGGGATGGAAGGAACACCCGCGGCAGGCGTGTCGCCTCAGGCATCTATTTCTATCGGCTTCAGGGACCCGGGTTTTCGAAGACCCGGAAGATGGTCTTGGTGAAATAAAGACAGCCCCGCCAAAAGGGCAGCCGGTCTCGCAGAGCGGTAGGGGCGAGTGGGGCCGTCTCACCTGTCCAGTCGAAGCCATCAGCCTGCGCCTTGATACTGATCCCATTGCAAATATGTGGGTTACTTGACCGTGGCCTGGCCAGCGCAAAAAGGCCCCTTGACAAAATGTGAGTAATAGCTCATATACATAGTGTCGTAATGTGAGCACAAACTCAGATATTCTCACATCCTTGCCTCGATGCTCCAGGCGACAAAGCCGGGTCGGGCGCCGCCCGGCCCCGTGCTAGGGTCGGCGAAGTTGGAGTAAGTCTAATCACCGCAAGGAGGTCTGCCATGCGTGTTAATCCGTTTTCTGCCATTCTCATCGTGTTCAGCGGTGCGGCGATCGCACTGGGAGGGTGTTCCGGCGACAACCCCGCCGTGGGCGAGGAGCCGTCCGCCGGTGAACTCGGTGTCGTAACACTGTCGAAGAATACCTCGGATCCGCCACCAGGACTCGTCGAAGTCACCTGGGCAGGGGAGCAGTTGAGCTTCTGGCCCTACACGGGGACGGATTTCGGCGGAGTTCCGAAGGATCCGATCAATCTCATCTTTGTGGGTGAGGCCGAACCGCTCCAGATCCGGGCGGCGCTGATGGCGCTCGACGGGGACCGGACAGCGTTCGGTTTTCCGAACACGCATCCGTTTAATGCGACGTGGTCCGAAGCCATCGGAAATGTCCAGACCGCATACAGCGAAGGTGGCGGCTGGTCCGGGAGCGTTGTTCAGTTGCAACTGGGATCCTACGCGCCCGTTCGCGTGCACTTGCGCTTCTTTTCCTCGGGGCAACGCTTCGGGACAGATGGCACGTGGACGCTTGGCGGCGCGCATTTCGAGATAGCGATCCCGGGCACGCCCGAGCACCAGGTCATCTGTTGGCAACTGGCCGAGCAGCTCGTCATTGTGGACATGATCCGAAGCGGGCTGATTGACCCCGTGCCACCGGCGGCCACTGGTATCATCAACGAAACGCCGACCTACCGGAGTATCCCGGCGGCCATATACAACGGGGTGCCGGACGCTCTCAAGGTGGCGTGTGGACTACCGCCAGGTTCCACGATGGATCCCGCGGTGCCGATTCCATCCGCTGGCACGGCGACGATTCTGCATCTTGTGGGTAGTACACCGGTGATGGCGGCGGAAACAACCGAGTCGCTCGTCATCGAGTTCAACCAGGTCATCCCCAAGCCGTTTTGCATCGGCGGCCCCTCCGATTTCTTTCTCGTACAGGGACCGGTGGAGCTCAGCAAGACCGCGGGGGTCAACCCATCGGGCCACTATCTCTACCACTCGCGGATTTCGGGGCACCTGACGGCGACACCGCTGGACATCACGCAGCAGCCGCCTGTGCCCATAGGCGAGTCGTTTCAAGTGCGCACGATCGACTTTCAAGAAGGCCTGATCAGCGGCGACATGGAGAGTGTGATGTTCAGCACCAAGCAGATCGCACCGCAGGATGGAGGTGTGGAGCGGGTGTTGACGTCGTTGATGGTCTCTACGAACGGTCGCAACAGTTATCGCGTCAACGAGAGCTGTTTGACGCCGTAATGATCGTAGAAACCGTCGTGATACGCTGGTGACTACGATCGGATAACCCGCAGCGGGAGTGGCCTGTCGTTTCTAAGGCAGCGCGCTCCCGCTGTGGGAGGGGCGGCTGCTTTCACCACCGAAAGTTGGTCCCGCTGCGGGAGTGGCGGCTGGTTTCACCACCGAAAGTTGGTCCCGCACGGGAGTGGTGTAGCGGATCGCGCAAGGCGCCACCTGTGCCGCGCTCGTACTGCCGGCCGCCATAATTGACAAATGTCAAGATGCAGTATAATCTGGCACTGTTTCGATAGAGAGGCCGGGCGAACATGACGAACGACAAGAGCAATACGACGCCCGACGGCGAGAGGACCGAGGTCGCGATCCTCGCTGCCGGCTGCTTCTGGGGGGTCGAAGGCATCTTCCGCGAGATCAACGGCGTCCTCGATACTGAGGTCGGGTATGCGGGGGGTTCCTTTCGCGATCCCACCTACGAGGACGTGATAACGGGAGACACCGGGCATGCAGAGGCGGTGCAGGTCGTGTTCGATCCCGGGAAGATCTCGTACGAGCAAGTGCTGGACTACTTCTTCAGGCTCCACGACCCGACCACGAAAAACCGGCAGGGAAACGACCGCGGTACCCAGTATCGGTCGGCGATCTTCTACCGGAGCGAAGAGCAAAAAGACACCGCACTCAAAGTAAAAAACCGCGTTGACCGTTCCGGTAAATGGCCGGATGCGGTTGTGACGGAAGTCGTACCAGCGGGGCCGTTCTATTCGGCGGAGCAGTACCACCAGGATTATCTGCAGAAAAACCCCGGCGGCTACCACTGTCATTTCCTGAGAGATTAGCGAGAACGACGCGGGCACCCGTTGACCGTCACGGGGAACAACGATTGCTTCGGTGTTGGCGGCGTTTCTCTTAGTGCGGCGTTCGCGGCTACTCGCCGTCGACCTTCCGTATCAAGAGGCCGGTTGTCGACACGCGGACTTCGAATTCTGCCCAATCCTTCACGGCGATGAACGTCGCCGACCCGTATTCCGCATCGACGAGTGGCGAGAACAGCGCAAAGCGCGAGCGCAGGTCGTACATGTCGAGAGGTTTCTCATGGGCGAGGGGGTAGACTGTCCGCCTGAGAGATTGTTCGTCCTCCACCTTTATGTAGCGTCCGGCGACGCGGTCGAGTTCGTAGACCGTGTGCAGGCCCAGAACATTCACGACCGGTTTCCATTTGAGGATGTGGGCGTCGACGTAGAATTCGTCGCCGGCCAGTGTGAAGACTTCCTCGCGACCGTCGGCAAAGGCGAAACGGGCGCTGAATCGATTGGGGGTGAGACGGTTGACGGTGACCCTCGCCGCCACCTCCTCACGGGTCAGAGCACGGTAGCCCTGGGTCGCAAGCGTTATGGTCGCACAGAGTGCCGAAAGCGCCAGGAAAAGGAGGGCCGCCAGCATACCGAACACCGCCCCAACGGCCCGGCCCCTCCGTCCGGCCGAGAGGCTGGCGATCAGCAAGCCCAAACTCAAGGCGGCGAAGACGATAGCGACAATGACGAGTGTGCTTGGCATGGCGCTAAAGTGAAGCAACTCTCGTTCCGAAATACGCGCCGCGCAGAAGTGAGCGGCCGTCTTTTCCAAGGCTTCTTGGCAATCTCCCGGGCCAGCTTGTCGTTCTCGACGTCGAGATCGTGGATCAAGTGGTCGCGGGGTGCATGATTCAGTCTTTACAAAGTTCGCCAACCTCACTGCCATCGGTCCTAGCGAGCGGCAGCAAACAAAGATTCGTAAAACGCTTTCACCCGTTGGTCGCAGAACACGTCGTGGGGAGAGATCTGGCGGGATAGCGACAGGTCTTTTAGCCGGCGGCAGCGACTTAGGGCCACATACACCTGGCCGGGTGCGAACGCGCTGCGCCCCAGGTCGATGCGGGTGGCGGATAGCGTTTTGCCCTGGCTCTTGTGAATGGTGATGGCCCAGGCGAAAGTGAGGGGCAGCTGGGTAAACGAGCCCGATACGACAGGGACGTTTCGTTGTTCGTCTTCATCGTATTCGTATTTGTAGGTTGACCACGTGGCCTCGGTCACTTCCACTTTCTTGCCGGTTTCATCCAATTCCACCATGACCGTGTGATCATGCATCTTCATTACCGTTCCCAGGCTGCCGTTGACCCACCTCGCCTGGCTGTCGTTCTTCGTGAACATTACCCGTGTGTCTTTTTTGAGCATCAGTTCCATGGGTGAGGGAAGCCGCTCGTTGACGGTCGGGAAGAGTCCGAGCGTTTCGCCGTGGTACGAACGCCGGACCGTCGGTAGGGAGGCCAGGTGTCGCTTGTTGATGCGATCCGCAATCAGATTGGTTGTGGCGAGAACGGTTTCGCGGTTGGCATCCGCGTGCGGCGTGACCCGCGTGTTGATCTGGCCTAGCGCGTCCGACGTGGGGGCGCCGAGGCGGACCTGATTCAACAGTTCGATGAAGTGCGGGTCTTGCTGGCGAAACACTTTGGTGAGCTCCAGCGCCGCGATTTCGATGCCGGCCAGCGCACGGCTGCTGAAGAAGAACGGCGTCTCGTACTCGGTGTCGAATCGCTGCCGTTCATCCTGGTTGGAAACGACCGGCGGCAGCTGGTGCAGATCTCCGATCATGAGCAACTGAACACCGCCGAAAGGCCGGTCGCGATCGGGGCCGTTGAGACGCAGAAAGCGATCCACGGCGTCGAGCACATCGGCGCGGACCATGGAGATTTCGTCGAGGATCAACAGGCGGAGTTTTTTGTACGGCTTCTTAAACGCCACTTCGGTCGCGTCCGCGTCGGTCAGCATTCGCGGCGGGAACCGGAAGAACGAGTGGATCGTCGCGCCCTGGATGTTCATTGCGGCCACGCCGGTCGGGGCGAGGACGACGCAATCAGCGCGAACGGTGTCGCGCAGGTATTGGATGAGCGTAGATTTGCCTGTGCCGGCCTTGCCGGTGACGAAGATTAACGGCTCATCAGCGGCGATGAGGGCCTCTACCTTCCGGTACTCTTCAGTGATTTCGATGTCGGTTTTGTTCTGCAAGGTTCCAGGCTCACCTTTCGGGAAGGGGGGAGGTTCGATATTCGGGCGCGGTCGGCGCTGATGCATTGTAGACGATGATGGCTCTTACGGGAAGAGCTGGAGTGGTTGACCAGGAGCATGACGATTCAACGTTTGCAACGAGGCAGCGCTTGGCGCCGATTCTCAGCGGTAGAGGGCTTTGGTGGCCCCCCAGGACTTCTTCTCGACAGGCGTGGTCGCACACAAGACGGGCAGTGCCCCCATCTGTTCGGGTGCGCAGGGGGAGTCGCCCTGGAGGTAGAAGTTGTCGCTGCCGGGGATGCCGCAAAACTCCGGGGCCGCGGATATGTTGCCACCGCCGTCTACGGCACACAACGCATCGCCGCCGATGTTTCCAAAAATATCGTTGAACGACAGCACGGCGCTGGTGCCGCCGATACAGGAAACACCCTCACCGGCGGTGCTGAAGACGATGATATTGTGATGGACCGTCGGCGCATTTTGCTGGATGAAGATGCCGCTCGTGTTGCCGTAGAGGGTGTTGTGGTGGACATCGGCGGTGCTTTGTTTGAGGAAGATTCCCGCGCCGGTGCCCGCGTCGTTGTTGATGAGGATATTGTTGGTTATCTCGGGAGAGGCAGCGTTACAGAAGATGGCGCCGCCAGTACCTGTCTCCAGGGCGTTGGCGATGGTGAACCCGGACAGGACGCTTGCCGGACCTTCGCCGTTCTGGAAAAGAATGCCGCGTCCGTTGGACTGGCAGTCTATGGTGGCCAAATCCGGACCGCTCTCGGATATCAAAACGACGGCCTTGCCCAGGAAATCGATGTTGATGTTTCCCACGCCGGTGTAGGTACCCGCCGCCACGAGGACCGTGTCGCCATTGGTCGACGTGGTAATACCCGCCTGTATGGTTGGAGCGTCGCCGGTTCCATCGGATTTTATGTACCAGGTTGCAGACCATGCCGGCGCCGCAGCAAGCGCCAGCAGTGTGAGCAGGAGGGTAGCTCCTGTCGCCGAGCGTAGTGACATTGTGACTCCTAACTTCGGTTTGGCGTTGGCGACCGTAATTCACGCACAGATCATGGCCACTATTGCGTCCCGGCGCTAGTGTGCGCAATATATGTACCACTTCAAGCGCGGGCGATGAACCCACCAGAGACGTTCTCGTTCGCACAGTGGAGGACATGCGCAAAGCGTCCTGCGGGCGAAAAACAAGACGCCCCGATAAGACGGGGCGCCTGGTGAAATCAGACGGGCGATACAGGCGCCGGGCTCAAGCAAGTCCCGGCTCGAAAAGTGTCAGTCCTTGACGAGCGAGGAGTACACCCAGCCGGTTTGCCCATTGCTCGTCTTGACTTTGTACCATGCCCCACGTCTTTCGAGAACCGTGAGTTTGTCCCCCTGGTTGGCGGTGGTGACGATTCGTGAATCGGTCGTTGCCGACTCTCGAATGTTTGCCACGGGACGCACAACTTTCACACTATTACCAGAGAACATCGACCAGCCGGAGAGCGGGGCCGCGGCAGCACCACTCATCATGATAATGAGGCCGACGATGAGCGCGGCCCGGTACAGTTCCACGGTGACGTAGTGCGTGAAGGCCGACTTCTTGAGAAGAGAGTACGCGACGAACCCGGCGGCAATCGACCCCGCCCAGAACAGCGGGCCGTTTCCAATGATCCGGAGGGTCGCGATGAACGCAAAGAAAAGCAGGAACGAAGGAAGTACCGTCTTGAATCCGGCTGCCATCTGCGGTGCGGAGATCACACGCCGCAGTCTCTCGCCAAGCGGCTGCATCGCAGCTTCCTCTTGACGATATTCCATGTACTTGCTGTGGAGCTGATCGAGCTCGTTCGTGATTATATCGAGCTCGGCCAGGTGTGCGCGGACGTTCGCCGTATGATCGGCGATGTCGGAAGCGCACTGAGGGCACTTGTTGGCATTGATGTCAACCGCTGTGGCGCACTCCGGGCAAGGCGTCCGATTGCGACCCTTTACGTTGCTCTTCTTGAAGTCCAGGAGCCGTCGTACCTGATCGTTGAGTCTCGCATACTCGCTCGTTGTCGTGGGGTCCGTCATCGTTGGCGTATCGACAGTCATGATCCATTACCTCGGTAATCTTGTGGGCACGGTGGCTCCCGTCTGCCAAACGGAAACCATCAAAACGGTTTAGGGAAGGCTTGGGGGTGCAAGATCTATGCCATGCAACCACGCCCACCCGGGTCGGAGGGTGGAGCCGGGAAACTCTGGTCAGATTGTCGCGGGCCGGGTATCATTGACCTGCCCGCTTAATCCAGTACGATTAGACCCGAAAAGAGACCAAATGACCGAGTATTATTTTACCGAAAAAGGCTATCAAAAAATCAGAGACGAAATCGATAAGCTGGAAAAGTTTATCAAGCGAGATATCGCCAAAGAAATCGCGACGGCTCGCGAGCATGGCGACCTACGGGAAAACGCCGAATACGCGGCGGCAAAAGAGAAACAGGCGCTGCATATGGGCCGGCTGGGTCAGCTCCAGGAACGATTTCGCAAAGCCAGGATCGTCCGAAAAGAAGACCTCGCCCCTGACGTCATCACGCTGGGGAAACGAGTAAAAATCAAGGACGTCGATTCGGGTGACGAGCGTGAATACACGATCCTGGGCGAGGGCGAAACCGACATCGACAAAGGCATCATCAGTTATCAATCTCCCCTGGCAAAGGCGCTTCTCAGTCACAAACAGGGCGATGTTGTCGATGTCCAGCTACCTCGTGGATCGAAGAAATTCGAAGTTCTGGAAGTTGAGTTTTTCGAAGGCGACTAGGAAAGACCCGGATCACAAGAACTCGGTGAACTTGACGGGTTTCCACGTGGCCTCGATCATCCGCCAGTCGCGGCCGTCTTTCCCCAGTACAAAATCGAAACGGAGCATGTCGGCTTGGAACTTGGTCAAGTTCATATCTTCTGCAAAAGGTTTTCCCGCCAGAACCACCGCCAGCGTGAGCTGTGCCGTTTCGGAATCGGCGACCTGTAGGCTCTTGACCTTTTTCCAGACGTAAACAGAACGATTGCTGCGAAAATAATAGAGGAGTAGTCCCCGGATGACTTTCTTGTCCCTGCCCTCATCATCGCTGTAGTTGTCGGATACAAGATCCATCATCGATGGCAGATCACGTTCCTCGGCGCGCTGCACAGCGCGGTCCACCCAGGCAAGAATCTGATCTTCGGGAGATGTGCTCGCGCACGAGAAAAGCCATGGGAGAAAAACAACCAGGGTGACGAGCAGGATCTTCCGTTGCGGATACGGGGCACGCAGGCTGAAAAAGTAGTCCGGAGCGGGTCCGCGTTCCAGGCGGCAACCGAGATTGAACCTCTGCATTATCCTCTTCCCCTCGATTTCAAGCGGTTGGCGTAAGACCTAGATGCTTCATCGCCGCGCGTGAGATCAATCGTTCGGCCGCCCACTGTTCATATCATAGAACTACTCTTTTATGGACACCATACGCTTTGTTAGAATGGCGGTCAAGTTCCGGAAGTTCGTGGTTTAGCCCTAGACTATGGCAAGGGGCGCGTCGTAGTCCTCGGCGAGGCGGGTATGGTGACCGCTCAAGTAACCAACCGAGTCCCGTACGGAATGAACGTGATCGACGCCGGGGGGCTGTGTCGGTTCCAAAGCGGTCGACGTGCCTCTTTGACAGAATACGCCTTCCGTGCTACAACGTGGCTGAGTGTGGTCCCTTTCCTCACGCGAATACCACCGGGAAGTCCATGAGCAAGAAAAAGGACAGAGCAAAACTCCGCGCCCGCCCTTTTCCCGATGGGTGGCGGCACCTTCTCGAGAAGACCGTGCCGCTGTATCGACGGCTGCCGAAAGCCGACCGGGAGGAGCTGCACGGGCACGTACATGTTTTTCTCCATGAAAAGCGCTTCGAGGGTTGCGCGGGTCTCCCCATTACCGATGAAATCCGTCTCACTATCGCTGCCCAGGCGTGCGTTCTGCTTCTCCACCGTGACACCGACTACTTCCCGGGTTTGAGTTCCATCCTCGTTTATCCGACGAGCTATGTCGCGCCGGTCGTTAGGCACGAAGGCGCCATCGTCAGCGAGTACGAGGAGGAACGGAGCGGCGAGACGTGGGACCAGGGGTCGCTCGTTCTTTCGTGGGACGGCGTCACGGGTGCGGTGGCGCCCGCGCCGCCATCCGAAGAGGACGGTGAACCGCGGCAGCGATCCGGCAACGGCAGGTCGCGTGATCGTCCCCTGCACGAGGAGTTCGTC
>JAZGDW010000147.1:0-23906 GCA_036478295.1 Candidatus Krumholzibacteriia bacterium | reverse complement strand
GCCTCGACCAGTGCGCGCCGGGTTCGGGTCGACGAGCTCGACAACCGCTATTTCAAGCGCCGTTTCGTCGCTGCCAAACGGATGCTCGACGGCTAGCCGGCGTCGGCGATCCCCCCCCGAACCAACTTTTTCGAATCCCCTTGACACCCCTGAAGTTACGTGGTCTACTCGTTCGGCACGTTCAGAAATGATTGTAATCTATTTTATTTGATATAGATACAGATGATCCAAACACAGGACAGTCCACGAGATCCTCTCGGCATATTGATCGAGGGCTGGGGACGAATGGGCAGCTGTTGGGGCGTCGGCAAGGTTATGGCGGAGATCCAGGCCTTGCTCTACCTGAGTGCGCGGCCGCTCTCGCTCGAAGAGATGGCCGACAGTCTCAAGATCAGCCGCAGCAATATCAGCCTCAACGTTCGTGGCTTGCAGGATCTCGGGGTGGTCAAGAAAGTCATCGTTCCCCGCGACCGCAAGGACTACTACACGGCCGAAGACGATGTGGCAAAGGTGGCACGCCGGCTGGCGGGCGAGAAAAAACGCCGCGAGCTGGACCCCGCGCTGAGGGTCGTGCGGAATGCCATCAGCGCCGCAGACACCGCCGGCAGCACGGAACACCTCGCAGCTATCGACACCCGTCGCCTCTATAAACTCAAGCAGTTGATGGAGATCATCGCGGACATCTTCGACTCGTTTATCGAAGCGGAGCCGTCCAAACCACGGCCGGAAGAACCGGCCGCGACGTCCCGGTAGAGATCGGTCACACGCATGCTGCACGTGCTCACGAAATACCAATCCATGGAGTCGGTGATAGACCGCTGTAACAACGTGGTGCTCGATGTGCTCGACTCGAGCAGCGTGCGTGAGGCGAGAATCGCCGCCGAGAGTTTCCGAAACGGCGGCAAGCGTCTGCGCCCCGCCCTTCTCATCCTGTCCTCCATGGCCCCGAACGGTGCTAGCCGCGGCGAGGTCCCCAAGCGGCTCATCGAGCTGGCCGCTGCCGTGGAGCTGATACATCTCGCCACCCTGTTTCACGACGACGTCATCGACGAGGTCGAATCGCGCAGGATGAGACTCAGCGCCCGTGCCAAGTACGGCAACTTCGTATCGGTCCTCGCCGGCGATTTTGTGCTCGCCGAGGCGCTGCTCCTCGTTTACCGCAGCGGGTTCCTTCACACCATGCCGGAATTCCTTCGCACGATTCAAGTGCTGGTAAGCGGCGAAAGCCGTGAGACCCTTCATAAGTTCGACTTCGACATGAACGAAGCCACGTACTACGAGATTATTTCGGAAAAGAGCGCGTCGCTCTTTTCACTGAGCTGCAAAGTCGGTGGGATGGCCGGGAAAACCGAATACGCCGATGTCCTGGGACACTTTGGGTGGAACATGGGAATGGCGTTTCAGATGATCGACGACCTCGACGACATGCTCGACCTGCCGAACGGCACCATGGATTGTGATCTCAGGAACGGTTACTTCGGGCTGCCCGTGATCCAAACGCTGACCGGTCTGACCGACGGTCACCGCGAGAATCTGGTTGCCCTCATCCGCCGTGGAGAATTCACGCCGGAGGACGAGAAGCGGATTATCCTGCTGTGCGCCGAGCATGGGGGCTTTCACCATGCGAAGGACGAAATCGACAAGCACCTCGAACGGGCGGGCGAAGCGCTGGTGCGTTTCGAGAGTAGCGAGGCGAAAAGCATGCTGGAGATGATTCTCCAGGACCTCAAAGCTTACTCCGGCAGCCAGCTCACCGGCTACGTGGAATTCTGCCGGGCGAGCGCGTAGCTAATCCCTCTTTGTAATCCATTCGACTTTTTTGGGATTGTGGTTGGCAGCCGGTGCGCGAGCCTAGATTTCTGGCTCTCCCCCGTCGCCCGTGGCATCCCGGCCGGCGTCGCTACCGGCCACGATGCCGCCGGTTTCATCCCGCGCCGTCCGCCCGGCTCGCGCCCTCAGAAATACGAGGACCCCGGCAACCACCAGCGCCAGGGGCCATATCCTTACGAACGGCTCGGATAGATGCGATGCGATGGCCCCGCTGTTGCTGAGGTAGCTGACGATGGAGAAGATGACGAAAAAGAGGCCGATGACCAGCGCTGAGGAAGCCGGCTCGACCACTCCCGAGACGGCGAGCAGTGAAATCCCCGTTATGAGAGTGATCGTGGGCCAGAGGTCGTCCATTGATTCCCACGGCAGGATCCCCGAGGAGAAGATGAAGAAAAAGAGTCCGAACTGCACGAGGAACGACCCGAGAAAGAGCTGTCTGGGTTTACGACGCGCAGCGTAGACGCGGAGCAGGAAAAGCCCCAGCAGAAACGGCATCGTCGGCCACAGCACCTCCCACCCGAACCAGAGCAAATTGTTGTTCACGAGAAGAAAAAGCAACCCCAGAACGGCTAGAAAGATACCGAAGACTTCCTGATTTCTGTTCCCGACCATGATTCGACCCCCAAAAGGTTCGATGATTTTGCCCGTTGTGCCCGAAATTTGCAAGTGTATACTCACGCTATGATCGGTGACCGCGTTATCCCCAAACCATATCAGACCACCGCTGCCGAGGGGCTGTTCGCCCTGCTGTGCGACCACATCCGCGATCGGACCGTCATCGCTATCGCCGGCGAATCGGGCAGCGGCAAGACCGAGATTGCCTTTGAACTTGTGCGTTTCTTCGAGGGCAAGAAGATCCCGGCGGTCATGTTTCAGCAGGATGACTACTTCTTCTACCCGCCGAAGACGAACGAAGCGGCGCGCAGGAAGAGTATCAAGCGCGTCGGGTTGGGCGAGGTAAACCTGAGGCTTCTCGACGAGCACATGGGGCATTTCAAGAGGACCCCTCAGACAACCCTGCAAAGGCCGCTCGTCATTTTTCATGAAAACCGCGTCACCCGCGAGACCATCGATCCCATGGCCTTCGAAGTTGCCATTGTCGAGGGCACGTACACGAGTCTATTGAAGAACGTTGACTGGCGGGTATTCATCGACCGGAGTTACAAGGACACGATCGACGACCGCAAAGAGCGCAGCCGGGACACCGTCGACGATTTCTCCGAGCGGGTTCTCGAACTGGAGCACAAGATTATCGTCAGGCACAAGACCATGGCGCACATCGTCGTGAACAATGATTTCTCGCTGACGCCGGTGGACATGGACGAAGACAGGGGCTAGAGGGTATCAATGACGCGAATCAAGGGTATCGCCATGCTCAGTGTGCACGGCTATTTCGACCCCGAGCCGATCCTCGGTGCCACCGATACCGGCGGCCAGGTCACGTACGTACTGGAGCTCTCCAAACACCTCGCCGAGTTGGGCATGAAGGTCGATATCTATACGCGGCGTTTCGGCGACCGCAGCGAAGCGGACCCGGTGAACGCCGACGTGCGCGTCATACGGATACCGTGCGGAGGCGATGACTTTATCCGCAAGGAGGACCTCTTTCCCCACCTCGACGAGATGACCTCCAACATGTTCGCGTACATCGAACGCGAAGACCTCAGCTACCAACTGCTGCACTCCCATTACTGGGACGCCGGCTATGTCGCCATGAATCTATCCAAGCGCCTCGGCATCCGGTTCATTCACACGGCGCACTCGCTGGGAGCCTGGAAGCGTGAGCAAATGGGCGGCGACCCCGGGGAGATGGAGAAGATTTTCAAGTTCGAGGAGCGGGTCCACTGGGAGAACAAGATTTTCAGGAGCGCGGTCGCGCAGACGGTCACCACGATAGATGGCAAAGACACGTACAAGCGGCTCTATGACTTCGAGAGCCCGGACCTGGTCGTGATCCCGCCCGGTGTCGACACCCGGCGCTTCCGGCCGCTGGGTGACGGCGAGCACGACAGGGCCCTGGAAGTACCCGACAACTACGTCTTTGCACTGAGCCGCATCGACTCCAACAAGGGACTGGACTACTTGATCCAAGCCTTCGCCGTCGTGCAAGCGGAGAGCGACGCGCATCTCGTCATCGGCGGGGGTTCCAAGAATCCGAAATCCCACGAGATCGAGGTCAAGAGGCAGCTGGTAGAGCTGGTGGATGATCTCGAGCTCGGCGACCGCGTGACCTTCACCGGCTACGTTCCCGATGAGCTTCTCGACCCGTATTACCGGCAAGCCCGAGTCTTCGTGCTTCCATCGAAATACGAGCCCTTCGGCATGACGGTGCTCGAGGCCATGGCGTGCGGGACGGCGGTGGTGGCGACGGCGCTGGGTGGCATCCGCCACGTGCTTACCCATGACGAGGACAGCCTGCTGGTGGATCCGTCGCAGGCGGACGAACTGGGCAAGACCATCCTCAGAGTTCTGAACGAGCCGGGACTCGCCGGGAAGCTCTCGCAAAACGGGCTGAAGCTGATCGCAGAGAAGTTTTCCTGGGAAAGCATCGCCGGTCAAACCCTGTCGTTTTACAGGAGTTACACTTAGCGTTCCGGCAAACCTTTTGACTATTCAAGGAATTTTCACTACATTACCGTGGAGCGCGGCCGCTGCGGCGCTCGCCTGCTTTGGGGGATAATCCCGCTTTTTTGTCGTATGAACCGAAGGTCATACACCGAATAACGCTGCATTTTTGCTAACGGGAGGAATACATGTTCACACGCGTGTCAAGCAGAGTCACTCGTCCACTGAGCATCGGTGTTGCGCTTTTTGCCCTCGTGATGATAGGAGTCTCCGCAATGATGCTGGAACCGGCGAACGCAAAGGGAGAAGAAGCTCCCGTCGTCGTTCTGGAAACAAGCCTGGGTGATATCACTATTGAACTCAACGCCGAGAAGGCACCCATTTCCGTGAAGAACTTTCTATGGTACGTCGACCACAAGTTCTTCGATGGCCTGATTTTTCACCGGGTCATCTCGAACTTCATGATTCAGGGCGGCGGCTTCACCAAAGACCTGGTCAAGAAGAAGGGCAATCCGGCGATCGAGAATGAAGCGCACAACGGGCTCAAAAACGTCCGCGGCTCCATCGCCATGGCGCGGACCGGTGCTGTGAACAGTGCTACGTCGCAGTTCTTTATTAACGTAAAAGACAACGCGGCACTGAATTTCAAGAATAAGACGACGAACGGTTACGGTTACGCGGTCTTCGGTATGGTCGTGGACGGGTTGGACGTGGTGGACGAAATCCGTAATGTGAAAACGGTGACCAAGAGCGGCTTCAACGACGTGCCCGCGACCGCCGTGGTCATCAAGCGAGCGTACCGAGCAGATACCAAGAAGGCAGCAACAGAAAAGAAGGAATAGCAACCAGTTGGTGATGCCCTGTTGAATCGCCTCCTGGCCCACGCTCCACTTCGCTCGGCTACCCACGGCCTGATGCGGGTGGCAGCCGAACGGGCGCCCGGCCGCGCGCAGCCTGCGAGCACGGACGGGCTGTTCGCTGACAGGACCCGCATAAGGCCGCAGGTGATCCTCGCTCGTTCCCGCAATGGGCCCGTCACCGATTCAACAGGGCATCACCTCTCGTTACTGTTCTTCCCCGAGTATCCGCAGGAACGCTTCCTCATCGATCACCTCGACACCGAGCTTCTCGGCCCTGGCCAGCTTGGCGCCCGCCTTTTCGCCGGCCACGACGTACGTCGTCTTGCTCGACACCGACTTTACCGCTTTGCCGCCGCGCTTCTTGACCTCGGCCTCCGCCTGCTCGCGGCTGACCCGCACCATCGTGCCCGTAAACACGAAGGTCTTCCCTTGCAGTTCCTTGCTCGAAACCAACGCCACGGCCCGGCCACGTATACCTGACTCCGCCAGCCGTTTCATGACGCGCCGGTTTCTGGGGTCCGCGAAGAACCGCGCTATCTCGGCCGCGATCACCGGTCCCACACCGTAGATGCCTGCGATCTCTTCTTGCTTGGCCCGCACGAGCTCATCGATCGTCGCGTAGTGCGCCGCCAGCGTTTCCGCCACCGTGATCCCCACGTTGCGGATCCCCAAGGCAAAAATCAGGCGGGGCAGTGTCGTCTCTTTGGATTCTTTGATGTTTGTGATCAGATTCTCCGCGGACTTTTCGGCCATGCGCTCGAGCGGTAGCAGTGATTCCAACGTCAAGTCGTAGATATCAGCGGCGTTTCGCAGCAGCTTGTGGTCGACCAGCTGGACCACGAGCTTTTCCCCCAGGCCTTCGATGTCTAACGCCTCCCGCGACGCGAAGTGACGAATCCGTTCCTTCACCTGGGCGTCGCACTCGACATTCGGGCAGCGGGTCGCTGCTTCTCCCTCCACCCGCACCACCAATGTACGGCACACGGGGCATTTCTTCGGCATGCGAAACGGTTTTTCGTTTCCGTCCCGCAGATCGGGGATGGGTGCGACGACCTCGGGAATCACGTCGCCCGCCCTGCGCACGAACACCCAGTCGCCGATCAACACCCCTTTTTTCTTGATTTCATCCTCGTTGTGCAGCGTGGCATTCGACACCGTGACTCCGCCGACCTTCACCGGTTGCAGGCGCGCCACGGGGGTGAGCGTCCCGGTTCTTCCCACCTGCACGTCGATGTCCAGGATGCGCGTGCGCTCTTCCTGGGACGGGAACTTCCATGCGACCGCCCACTTCGGCGAGCGCGCCCGGAACCCCGCCTTTTCCTGCAGCGTAAACGCGTTCACCTTTACCACGATACCGTCGATCTCCAGAGGAATATCCCCGCGTTCTTCGAGTACCCGCTCATAAAACCGGATCACCGCATCGATGTCCTTGCAGCGCCCGGCGTGCGGACTGCACGGCAACCCCCACTCGCGTACCGCCTCGAGAAACTGCCACTGGCTCTCGATCTCGACTCCCTCGGCGCCACCGAATCCATACGCGGCAAAGCGCAGGTGCCGCGATGCCGTTATCTTGGGATCCAGCTGCTTGAGCGACCCGGCGGTGAGATTACGGGGGTTCGCGTAAACCTTCTCGCCCGCCTCCTCCTGGCGCCGGTTCAATTCATCGAAGTCCTTCTTGTGCATGTAGACTTCGCCGCGAACGTTGAGATAGGCGGGTGGGTTCTCGCCCCGCAGGCGCAGCGGGATGGCGCGTACCGTCCTGGCGTTTTCGGTGACAACTTCCCCGTTGGTTCCGTCTCCCCGCGTGGCCGCCTGGACGAGCGCACCGTCCCGGTACAACAACTCCACCGCCACCCCATCGATTTTCGGCTCGCATACGAAGTCCGTGCGTCCTTCCTCCCCGACCTCTCGCACGAGTCGCTCGCTCCACTCGACGAACTCCTCGCGGTCCATGGCGTTCTCGAGAGACAGCATCGGTTTTTCTCTCTTTATGACATCGAATCCCGTCTGCGGCGCGGCCCCGACTTTCTGCGTGGGGGAATCGTCGGTGACGAACTCCGGGTGGTCGGCCTCGAGCTCGATGAGGCGGCGCAGGAGACGGTCGTACTCGGCGTCGGATACCAACGGATCACTCAGCACGTAGTACCGGTAGTTGTGCCGGTGGAGCTGTTCGCGAAGCTCCTCGATTTGCTGTTTGGGCGATCGTCTTGAGGTCATCCTGGTTCCTGTTCACCACGTGTCCCTCGAAGCATATCAAAACCCGGGCGCAATGTGTATAGCCGTTTCAGCCCTAATCCAATGCCGGGGAATGAGTTAATCAGCATCTCCGGGCGCGCGGCTCCCGCGGCGCGCGCATACGGCGGCGCGCGTTGCGATCGGGTTCTTACCGGCGGCGCCGCATTCCGGACGATTGCCCCTTGAAAAAGGGCATGGAATCTGATACTGACAACAACATACCAAGAGCCCGCGCCCACATCTTGGCTGGTACTGTTGCCACAATTTGACGGAAGCGGACCGCTATGTGCGCTAAACCCTCCTCCCGCACATCCAAACCGCCACGACAACCACTGCACGGGGAACTGGAGAGACTGGGACCGAAGGGCCGGGATGTACTGGTCCTGGGTCTCGACGCTCCGGGTTTCGACGATCTCACCACCAGGCAGAAGATATTCGCCTACTACATGTACCGGGCGGCGATCGCCGGTGATGCCATCATGTACATGCAGAACCACCGCCACGCTTTCGAGCTCAAGAAACTGTTGGAAGCGGTCCACACGCATTCCGCCGGGGTGGAGGAGGACCTGAAGACGGCGGTTCACGACTACCTGAAACTCATCTGGGTCCATCACGGAAACTATTACCACTCCACGCGCACGAAATTCGTTCCGCACCGGCTCACCGCCGATGGCCTGAAACAGGCGGCCGAAACCGCCGTACGAAACGGGGCCGTCTTGTCAACCGGCGACGCATCACCCACCGAAGTGCTCGAGCGCCTGCGGCGCACGATCTTCGACCCAGAGTACGAGCCGATCCAGTCGAATTCGTCGACGGGTGTCGATCCGGTCGCCGCCAGCTCAGTGAATTTCTGGGACCGGGGGGTCACCGAGGCGGAGATCCAGGCACTGCCGCTGAAGTGGAGCAACAAGGTCAACGTCCGTTTCGCAAAGCGCGACGGACGGATCGTCCCGGAAACCTATAAGATCGGTGGGCTGTACGGTCGCGAACTGGAGACGATCAGCTATTTTCTCCGGCTGGCGCTCCCCTTCGCCGAGGCGGAGGCACAGAAAAAATCCATCGAGCTCCTGCTCGATTACTACGAGACGGGCGAGGAGGAGACATTTCGCCAGCACTGTATCCAGTGGCTGAAGTCAGACACGAAGGTCGACTACTTGAACGGTTTCATAGAGCATTACGTCGATCCCCGCGGGATTATCGGTAGCTACGAGGGGAACGTTAGTTACACCGCTGATGCAACGGTCGCCGATTGCATCGCCGACAACGTGCGCTACTTCGAAGAGAAAATGCCCTGGCCCGACAAGTACAAGCGCACCCGGATCGACCGCCCGGTCGCCAAGGTGGTCAACGTGCTCGTGGAAACGGGGGACGCGGGACCGGTGTCGCCGGCGGCCTACAATCTGCCCAACTACAACGACATTCGACGTGACTTCGGCAGCAAGAACGTCATGTTTCTCAACGTGGAGAACACGAGCTCCAGAGCACTTCTGGAGAAAATCGTCGAGGAGTTCTATCTCCCGGAGTACCGACAAAACGTGCTCCGGTACTCCCAAAGCAAGGTCCGCCCGCTCGAAGTCTACATGCACGAAATCATCGGCCATGGATCGGGGCAGCCCGACCCCTTGCTGCAGGAGGATCCGCGTGCGCTGCTCGGGCGCATCTACTCGCCCCTCGAGGAGTGCCGGGCAGACCTGGTGGCGCTCTATCACATGTCGGATCCCAAGCTGATCGAAATCGGCGCCCTCACCGCCGAGGAACAACCGGCGATTGTTGAGACAGCGTACATCACCTATACCCAGGGATGGCTGACGCGCATCGACCGCGTGGAGGGGCTGGAAGTGCGGGAGGCGCACAACAAGGGCCATCACCTCATTCTCATGTACCTGCTGGAGAACGGCGGCGATGCCAGCAAGGACTTCGGGTTGGAGATTGTCGAGCGGAATGGTGATTTTTTTGTCAAGTTACGGGACGCAGAGAACATGCGGGCCGGGTTGAAGGAGCTTCTCGGCAAGCTCCAGGCCATGAAATCCACGGGCGACGCGGAGGGAGCCGCCAGGTTATTCGATGGCTTCGCTGCCCGCGTACATCCCGCCTGGAAAGAAAACATGGTGTCGCGGCTCAAGAAATTGAACATTCCCCGTCTGAAAGCCTTTGTCTTCTCCCATTTGACTCCCCGCATCGAAGGCGGAAAGGTCGTGGACGTCAACATTGCGCACGATGAAGATCTCACCGCACAACAGCTCCGTTTCAGCCGCCTGCACAACGTGACCGATCTCACGGCCGATTGAGGCCGATCAGCCGGGTTAACATAATATCACTCCCGCAACCCCACACCTATCAGCTACCGTCGCCGCCTGAGAACGAGTTCTTGGACAGCCCTCCTACGGGACCAACTTTTGTTGGTGAACGCAAGAGGCGCTCGATACACTACGTTTGAGCGCCGCGGAGATAGTCGCGCAGCTTCTTCAGGTGCTCCCAGGTGTCCTTCTTGCGGCGTGGGTCACGCAGCAAGAAGGCGGGGTTGAACATCACCATGAACTGAATCCCTGGAAAACGCGGCAGGGTGAAGAATCTCCCTACCTCGTCCTCCATCTTGATGTCCGTGCGCTCCTGGTCGACCCACTTGACCGCCACCGCACCGAGGAGAAGAATCACCCTGGGCCGCATGAGCGCGATCTGCTTTTCCATGAAGGGAAAACACGCGTCGACTTCCTCGCGGATCGGGGAACGGTCGACCTCCGGCATGCAGCGCACGACATTCGTAATAAGAACGTCCCGGTTGGAATCGAGCCCGATGGCGGTGAGCATTTTGTCGAGCAGCTCACCGGCCCGGCCCACAAACGGTTTGCCGACGCGGTCCTCGTTGACGCCGGGTCGCTCGCTGATAATCATTATGTCGGACCGGGGATTGCCGCGGTCGATGACGATGTTGCTGCGGCTGTGGCAAAGCGTGCAGCGCTGGCAGTCGTACCCTTGCAGGCGCTCCTTGAACTCTCCATAGGTCGAGGCACCAAGGATGTGGTTCAATTCCGCATCGAACAGATCGATCTGCATGGCCGGTCTTTCCAGCTGATGGACTCTTGCATTCTAACTGGTTTGTCGCTAATATCAACCCATGATCTTCTACCAGATTGACGCAGCCGGTGACCGCAACTTCGCCTACCTCATGGCGGACAAGGAAGGCGGGGACGCCGCGCTATTCGACCCGCCGCCGGAGAGCGCGCGCTACCTTCACCTGATCCCGAAACACGGTCTTCAAGTCCGATACATCATCATCACCCACGGCCACAGTGATCACACGTGGGGGGTCGAAGAGGCCAAGGACCGGACGCGCGCCACCGTCGTCGCCCACACCAACAATCCCGTGGCCGCAGACCTGCGCGTCGACGACGGCGACACCCTCGACCTAGGCTCTTTGACGCTCAAGATTATCTTCACCCCGGGTCACTCGGACGATTCCATTTGTATCCTCGGAGGGAACAAGCTTATCTCGGGGGACATCCTGTTTGTCGGCAAGGTCGGGGGCACCGACTTCGGCGAAAATGCGCGCAAGGAGTATGACAGCCTGCACATCAAGATCATGCCGCTGGATGACGACGTCGAAGTTTACCCCGGTCACAACTTCGGCGTCAAACCGTCGTCAACGATCGGCACCGAGCGCAAAACCAACCCGTTCTTGCTGCGCGAGTCTCTCGAGGAATTCGTCGAACTGAAGAAGAACTGGCTACGGTACAAGAAAGAGCACGGCATTCCGTAGTCCAGGCGCACTCGGCCTCCCCGCTAACCTCGCGTGACCCCGCGGCAATCCCCACTTGTGTGTCTGGAAAGACCGCTGCGCGCCTGATCCCACGATAGTCCCCACTTGTACGCGCGGCCAGCCCGCTGCGAGTCTGATTCCACGACAATCCCCACTTGTGCACACGGACAGCGCGCTGCGATGACGGCGGGTGCTGTTAGCCCGGTGGTTTTTCGCCGGGATCTGTGCTATAATCTGCTTCGCATCCCACCAGGGGGCCTTCCTAAATGATAACCAGGTTACTGATTTCTTGTGTGGCTCTTGTACTGATGTTTGGCACCACCTCCTGCGGCGACGACAATCCCGTGGTGCCGTCCAACCCGTCTCCCTTCGGGGATCTGACGCGGAAAGACCACATCCTGCTCAATCTGGAGACTGCGTACAACAAGATGGACTACGCGCAGCTCAAGAGGATGCTCGCGGACGACTTCACGTTTTATTTCTCGCTATGGGACATACGAGTCGGTATCACCCAGGTTCCAAACTGGGACAAGGCCTCCGAATTGAGGGCCACCGCCCATATGTTCAACCTCGCACCCCTCTTCGCTGCGCAGAGGGTCAGCTCGGCGCGGGTCGAAAAGCCCACGATGGGTGGGCTAAAGGCGGCGTACGAACCTCCCGTTTGGTGGGTCGAGCCGATCACTGCCATTTCTTTGGAACTGGATTACCTCGCGGGTGACTCTGAGTGGGTGGCGTTGCCCTCTCCAAGTGTCCTGCCGGTCGAGGGAGAACAGTATTTTCAAAAGACCCTGTTGTATCGTTTCACAGTAAATGCCGGCAGCCTTACGTTCGCCACTTCGAATCCACTCGAAGCGACGATCCGCATCCGCTCGACGCAGGAAGGCGGGCGGACCGTGTGGCAGATTGTCGAGTGGTACGACGATTTGGCGATCCCTATACCAGTTCCAACAACCTCTGGTTCAAAACGTTGATCCATAATGGGAGTCTCTACGATGAGAAATAGAATTCTTTCTGGTTTGCTTGCCGTTGTTGTCTTGTTCGGCGCCATATCCTGCGGCGACGACGACCCCGTCTCTCCTTTGCCGGTGCCGTCGCCAGAGCTTATCCCCCAGAAAGACGACGTTCTCAACCTTTTGCGCAAAGCCTACAACGAGCGTAACATCCAGCAGTACGACAGGCTGCTGGACGACTCGCTTACGTTCTTCTTCTCGCCTGAAGACGTCACCTCGGGCAACGTACCACTCGCGAAATGGGACCGCGCCTCCGAGCTGCTTGCGACCGGACACATGTTCGACCCCACATTCGACCCGGCGCCGCACACGAACCCGGATGGATCAATCACCAATCCGGGCCCGATCAGCCGTATTTCGCTCACCATGGAGTATCCAGCCGGGGACGAGGCATGGAATCCGCAGATCGACGAAGATGTCCACCCCGGCGAGATGTGGTACGAGAAAACAGTGAACTACAAACTCGATGTCACGGCTGGCGATTTCACCTTCCGGAATGCGGCATGGCTGCAGGCGTCGTTCGTGATCCGCTTTGCCGAGGTGAACGGCGACAGCATGTACCGCCTGGTCTCCTGGCGAGACGATCTCTAGTAAGCGCCCGTACACGGACGCCCGGAGGGGCGCCGGACGTTTTTTTGTGGGCGCCGCTCGTGGGGCCACGGTGCCCGCGGCGATTGACGACCTGGGTGCCCGCGCCGGCGGCGGCAAACGCCACAGCGAACTTTCCTCTCCATACTCCCGCGGCATGCAAATTGCAGTTTTTCCGCACTGTAATTCGTAACTCTAGTTATTCCAACCTTTTATCCCGCGTGGGGTCTCTAATGAGCGAACATTTTTCCACCGCTTCGGCAAGAATTCGGGCACTCAAGTCGTCGATGGTCTCCCTCCTCACCAATGCGGACGAGCAGCGTATTTCCGTCGGTCAGGTCGAGCAGGGGGCTGACCTGCTGGTCGAGGCGTTCCAGGGTGTTCTCAACCTGGGCTCCAAGCAGCTTGTGAAGGATTCCCAGGGTGCCGTCGCGGCGACCATGGAGGCGATCGAGACCGCGTACGCCGACTGGCGGGAACTGGACGCCGCCTTCAAGGACACCCTCGGCCGCGCGTACGGCGGGTACATTCCCCACGCCAACCTCATGGTGGACGCGGTTCACTCCGATCTGCAGCGCCGCATCGGCGAGCCGGTGGCGGCGCTCTACGCCTGCCTGCGGGCCGAGTGGGCGGAGCACCTCGAAGACTCGCCGTGGGACGCATTTCTTGTCGACCAGGCGGAGGATGCCAACGGCCTCGACCTCAACGCCAACCTGCAATCGCTCGTGCACGGTGACCATCTCGACGTCGAAGACGCCGTCGAAGGGCTGACAGACCGCCTGCGCTACACCTTCGCGAGCTACCTGGAGAGAAGCACGGAATCGCTTGGCCTGCTCGAAGAGAGCCTGTGGACGCGCCCGGAGATCGTGGTCATCAACGACTACTGGCGGCGCAATTCCAAATTGAAAATCCTCGACATTCTGCGCCGAAAGAACTCCAAGCTCTCGGGCGCTTTCGCGCGCGTTCAGGACTTTTTCTCCCCGGACTCGGTGAACGGCGACGCGCGTGTCTCCGAGCGGATTGTCAACGACGTAAACAGCATTCGCCCCGACCAGAGAAACTCGTTTTATCGCTGCCTCATCCTCCACCCGGACCACGAGATTCGCCGCTACGCGGTCAACAACGTTGACATCGAAAGTTTCTGGAAGGTCGTGACACCGCAGGCCGTCCCCTGCTCGACCATCCTCAGTATGCTCGAGAAGGTCGCGGGCTCACAAAACTACGACGAGAACTTTCAGAAGGTGTTCTTTCAGACGATACATCGCAGGCTGCTGTCGCTGACTTCCCGATCCGATGTCATTTACGCAACGGGCATTATCCGCATCTTCTCGCGTCTGCCCTTCTTCATGGAGGACCAGTACTTCGAGAAGATGCGGGCCCTCATTGATTACGTGACCGCCAAGGAGAAATACTATCAGCTAGAGGAAGGCATTCTCGATCGGTACGTCGCACACTTGGAGAGGGAAAAGGACAAGATAGGTACACTCAAAGCGCAAGCGCCCAATCTGACCTCGATACCACCCGTTGTTTTGAGAAAGCTCGCGCGCGACGGGCACTACTGGCACGAGTTGTCCATGCATCCGATGTTCAAGATCGCCCGCGAAACTATTCCACACATCAACTCGCCGGGCCGTGCGGTGCGGATTGCCAACAATCACGCGGTGAACCAGGACGTGATCCGTGCGATCGGCAAGAACCGGTCACTCTACAACACGCTGCCCGCGAAAATTGCCCTGCTCAGCAACCCGCGGACGCCACCCCCCGTGTCCCTGGCCTATCTCGTAGACCTGACGCGGGGCGACGTCGAGCAACTCCTTCGCAAGAGCACGGTACATCCGGAAACACGCGCACATCTACAGAGACGCCTGCAAGCAAAATAGCGCCCTATAAAGCAAGACCGGGCTCATCACCCGGGCGGTGCGATGCGCCGTGCTGCGCGCCGCAAAAAGCTCCTTGCCCCACATGGACTGTTGGATTAGGCTCGACGCCCAACCCGGTCGAGGTAAAGGAGTCGTTGTTGCCACGTATCAAAACAGTGTCGCTCGGTTCCGCCGTCCTCTTTTCTCTTTGTATTTTCATAGTCCTGCTGCGCGGCGTTCCGGCGCATGCCTCGGAAGGGGACAACTTGTTGGAACGCCTCGGTGCGGCGCTGCCCGTGTGGTCGGTGGTGCCATTCCTGGGCATCCTGTTCTCCATCGCCTTATTCCCGCTTTTCGCCCCACACTGGTGGCACCGGCACTTCGCCAAGGTAGCGGCGTTCTGGGCGGTCCTCTTCGCCGCTCCATTTCTCGTGGTTCTTCGTGGTGACGCCATCCTGGGTATTCTGCACACGTACCTGCTCGAGTACATCCCGTTCATCATCCTGCTCTGGGCGCTCTTCACCATAGCCGGGGGAATACACGTCCGCGGCACGCTCCGCGGCACGCCGGGCCTGAACGTGACTTTGATCCTCATCGGCACCATCATCGCCTCGTGGGTGGGTACGACAGGAGCGTCGATGATCCTGATCCGTCCCCTCCTGCGGGCGAACGAATGGCGCCGGCACAAGGTTCACACGGTTGTCTTTTTTATTTTTCTCGTCAGCAATATCGGTGGGTCGTTGACGCCGCTCGGTGATCCCCCGCTGTTCCTGGGTTTCTTGCATGGGGTTCCGTTCTTCTGGACCATGCGCCTCCTGCCAGCCATGGTGTTCGTGTCGTTGCCTCTGCTTGCGTTGTATTACCTGCTGGACAGGCTCTATTACCGCAAAGAGGAAAAACCGGAACACACCGAAAGCGTGCCGTTCCGGATCGAGGGGTTGCACAATATCGTCCTGTTACTCGGCGTGGTCGGCGCGGTGTTGATGAGCGGCATGTGGCACGTGGGTGAGGTTTCCGTATGGGGCGTTCAGGTTACGATAGAAGGGATGGTTCGCGACTTGATCCTTCTGTTGCTGGGCATCGTCTCGTGGAGACTGACGGACAGCGCGATTCACCGGGCCAACGGCTTCTCGTGGTTTCCGATCAAGGAAGTCGCCTATTTGTTCGCGGGTATTTTCATGACTATCATTCCCGCAATCGCGATTCTGAACGCGGGTGAAGAAGGTGAGTTTGGGTTCATCATCAAGGGGTTGCAAACGCCGCAGCATTACTTCTGGATCACCGGCGGGCTTTCCAGCTTTCTCGATAATGCGCCGTCGTACCTGACGCTTTTCAACTCGGCTCTGGGCAAGTTCTTCACCGGTATCCCGTTGCTGGAAAGCGTCCCCATGTTGATCGAGCAGCATGCAACGTTCTTGTTCGGTATTTCGACAGGCGCCGTGTTCTTTGGGGCGTTGACCTATATCGGCAACGCCCCCAATTTTATGGTAAGGAGTATCGCAGAAGAATCCGGCATCAAGATGCCGAGTTTCTTTGGTTACATGTTCAGGTACTCGATACCGTTCTTGCTACCGCTTTTCTTTCTGGTAGCGTTAGTGTTCTTCTAGGGTGCAGCCGGGGAGGCCGTCATGTCGTCGAATTATCGTGAACTGATCATCAAGGGAGACGGGAAGCTTCTCAAGGGCTTTCTATGGGGTTACAAAGCTACGAAACGTGTAAAGAGCGGCCTGCTTTTTTGCGACGACCACCCCATCGACACCCACCACCTGCAGGAACTACTTCGACTGCAAACGGGACGCGAACACTTGATCTGCACCGAGGGCCACCACAAATCGCTTGTCGCCGCCATGCACCGCGCACCGGCACTTGGCTTCGAGATCCTCTCCGACCGACCCATCGTGAGGAGTTATTTCGAATTCAAGTTCGACACGTTCAGCGAGAAGGTTGCATCGAGTCTGAAGAGGATCGTGCGCCGGCTGCCGATGGACCTGGAGCTAACCGGTTTCCAGGAAAAAGAAGACAAACACCCGGGCGCCGCCGGGGTGGAAATCTACGCGCCCGCCCACCACTATCATTACCACGGTGGCGGCATCGCGGAGGGCAACATCGAAAAGCTGTTGTCACTTCACAAGAAATTCGCCTACCACGAGTTCGTCGAGGTCAAGGATATTACAATCGAATTTTAAGCCGACCGGTTCTGCGCGGATCCGGACGGGGTGGTTACTCGAGGGCCGCGCTCAGAATCCGCTCCACCTGCCCGTCGTCGTTATCCAGTAGATCCGCCTTGGGGAGTCGCTTCAAGACAGTGACCCAGTTGCTGTCCTTGGCGAAAACCTCTTTGAAGTACTCGATCGCCGTTTTTTCGTGCCCAGTCGTGAACAGGGTCAGGGCCGACCAGAACTGGATCTCGGTGATGTTCGGCGCCAACTTCATCGCGCTGCTGTACGCCTCGAGCGCCCCCTCGGTGTCCTTGTCGGTGAGCCTCTCGTCCCCCTCGTTCATAAAGCGATACGCGCGGTTGATGCCGACGAGGCGGCGGAGTTCCTTCACCGGTTCCGGGTTATCTTCGACGCGCAGATCCACGATGGTGTCCCTGTAGGGCACGCCGATGGGCTTGCCGGTGACGACCACGATGGCGGCGGACTGCCGGCCCCGGATGTCACCCCCCTCATCCTGTGCGGCCTCCAGTGCAGCCAGCATCTTCTCCGTCAGGTCGCCGTCACTCGCACGGAACGCCCTGGCCATCGCCTCCCACACGGTGGCTTTCTCCATCAAGTTGGCCATGACGATGAAATCCTTGCCCGACACGTGCCCCGCCTCCCGGATGCACTTGCGGCCGGTATGGACCGCACGATTGCCCGCAGCGTCGATCATGCCCACCTGGCGCCACTGGGGATTCTCGTCGGCGCGCAGGAGTCCGCGCAGCGCCTGCTCGGCGCTCTTGCCGGATTGCATCATCTCGAGGCCGAGCGGTCCGTAACTCACGTCGGTCAGAGACTGAGTTGCCACGGCACCCACGCCGGCTCTCACCCACGGCACGTTCGACCCGACGGAAAACCAGTGTGACTGCACGGCCACACCGAGTTGGCCGGTCTTCGGGTCCCGAGCGACGATCGAGTAGGTGGTGACGGGTCTCACCACCTGGTCGTCGACGACGATCGACGCCGCCGGCGACAGGCAAAGCACGAGCAGGAGAACGGACAGGATAAGCGAACGCATTTTTGGCGGCCTCCGTGTTTGAGTTATGTAGGTGGATTGAGTATACTCGCGTTCTACAAACCGTTCGAGTAACAGAGGGGAACATCCCCGGGCGAGCTCGACGATGGAATTGGGCACAATACCCTCGTCCGGATTTTTTCACGACCAGAAGATATTATGTGTGGAATCGCCGGCATAGTCAATAGTGACCCCGACCGGCCCGCCGCCGCCGAAACGCTCCAGAGAATGTGCAAGGCCATCGATCACCGGGGCCCGGACGACTCGGGAACGTGGGTGGAAGGAGGGACCGGCCTGGGGATGACGCGGCTCAGCATCATCGACGTCGCCGGCGGCAGCCAGCCGATCCACAACGAGGACCGCACCGTGTGGATCGTCTACAACGGCGAGATTTACAACCACCGCGAGCTTCGCGCTGACCTCGAGCGCAGGGGACATTCCTTCTACACGCAGTCCGATACCGAAACCATCGTTCATCTGTACGAAGAATTCGGGACGGATTGCGTACTCCACCTGCGCGGAATGTTCGCCTTTGCAATCTGGGACCGGAACCGCAAGCGCCTCTTTCTCGCGCGCGACCGCCTCGGCATAAAACCGCTGCACTATCTCCGCGATGCACACAAATTCCTGTTCGGCTCCGAGATAAAATCCATTCTCGAACACACCAACGTACCGCGTGAGATGCACCCCCCGTCGCTCGTTACATATGTCGCCTACGGGTACGTGCCGGATCCGCTGACCATGTTCGAGGGCATCCACAAGCTGCCTCCCGCGCACACGCTCGAGTACGAGAACGGCCAGACGACGATACGGCAGTACTGGGACGTCCGTTTCGAGGTGGGAGACCCTCAACCCGAAGCGTTCTATGTGGAAAAGCTACTCGACATTCTCAGTGAAGCGGTGAAGCTGCGGCTGATGAGTGAAGTGCCGCTGGGTGCCTTTCTGAGCGGCGGCACGGATTCGAGCATGGTCGTCGCACTCATGGCGCAGCACATGAGCCAGCCGGTCAAGACGTTCTCGATTGGTTTCGAGAAGGATGAGTACAACGAGCTGGGCTACGCAAGAAAGGTCGCCGAGCATTTCGGGACCGATCACCACGAAGAGATCGTCCGGCCGGACGCCGAGAACGTCGTCCTCGATCTCGTCCGGCAGTTCGATGAGCCGTTCGCGGACTCCTCGGCGATACCGATGTACTACGTATCCCGTACCGCCAGAAAACACGTGACCGTGGCGCTCTCCGGTGACGGCGGCGATGAGCTCTTTGCCGGTTATCTCCGTTACGTGGACGATTCGCGCACGCGGCTTGCCAACCACGTCCCCGCCGCCTTGCGGGACCCTGTTCTGTTGGGGCTCGCCGGCCTTCTGCCGGAGGGCTATCCGGGTGTCAATTTCCTGCGCAACCTGTCCGGTAACACGGATCAACAATACCTCAGACGCATGTCCAAGGGAATTACCACCGCGCACGAGAACATCTTGAGCGACGAAATCCGTGAGCGGTTGAAAACCACGGATCCTTCGCCGGTCATGATGAACCACCTGGCCTCCGTCGAAGCGTTGGACGATCTGTCGCGTCGCCAGTATCTCGACACAAAGACGTACCTGCCCGGAGATATTCTCACCAAAGTCGATCGCACCAGCATGATGGTGTCGCTCGAAGCCAGGGTTCCCATTCTCGACCACCATCTGGTGGAGTTCGCGGCGACCATCCCCCCCGAACTCAAACTGCGAGGCACGACCACCAAGTACATTTTCAAGAAGGCCGCCGAGCGTCTGCTTACGCGCGAGATGATCTACCGGCCCAAGAAGGGCTTCGCCGTTCCGATTAAGTTCTGGCTCAGGCAAGAGTGGACCGGTCTCAGTGCCGACCTTGTGCTCGGACCGCGCGCGCTTGCACGCAACAATTTCCGCCGGGAATACCTCGAGCGGGTCATGAACGAACACAGTAGCGGTCGCCGTGATAACAGTTCGATCATCTGGGCGCTCATGGTGCTCGAGCTGTGGTTTCGGGAAAAAATTGATGGCGCCGGGGGGCCATGCTAACATCCAGTGGATAACAGCTGGACTTTCGTACATACGGCATGTGTCTGGTTGAATCGCCTCCGACCCACGCTCCGCTTCGCTCGGCTACGCCGCGGCCAGCGGGGGTGGCAGCGAACGGGCGCCCGGCCGCGCGCAGCCTGCGAGCACGGATGGACTGTTCGCTGACAGGACCCGCGCTGGCCGCGGCGTGATCCTCGCTCGCTCCCGCGATGGGCTCGTCGCCGATTCAACCAGACACCATCGCGTGCTACAAGAGATCGCCTGTTATCCACTGGATGTTAGCACGCCCCGACGGCCAGCAGTACGATTGCAAGGAGCTCATATGAACCTGAATCCAGCCAGAGAATCCGTGCTCGACCGGTTCCTGAGATACGTGAAGATCGACACGCGGTCCCAGGAAGACTGCGAGAGCTACCCCAGCACGGAGAAGCAATGGGATTTGCTCAACCTGCTACGGGACGAACTGAAGTCGCTCGGCGTGGACGACGCGGACGTGGACAGGTACGGGTACGTCACCGGTACCGTGCCGTCCAACCTGCCGGATGAGAGCAAGAAAATACCCACGATCGGCTTTATCGCCCACGTCGATACGTCACCCGCCATCACAGGCACCGGGGTCAAACCCGTCGTGCACCCGAATTACCAGGGCGGTGACATCGCACTGCCCGGCGATCCTGCGCAGGTTATTCACGCCGACGAGTACCCGAACCTGGAGAAGCGCTACATCGGGATGGACATCGTTACCAGCGACGGCACCACGCTCCTCGGCGCCGACGACAAGGCGGGCGTGGCCGAGATCATGACCGCGGTCGACACGCTGCGCGAAAACCCCGAGGTTACCCACGGCACCATAAAGATCGCGTTTACTCCCGATGAAGAGATCGGTCACGGGACACGTTACTTCGACGTCAAGAAATTCGGAGCCGACTTTGCGTACACGATGGACGGTGGTCCGTTGGGCGAGATCCAGTTCGAGACTTTCAACGCTTTCGGTGCCGTGATCAAGATCGAGGGCGTGGGGGTTCACCCCGGCTACGCCAAGGACAAACTGGTCAACGCCATCCGTATCTTCGCGGATATCGTCACCCGCATGCCCAAAGAGATGAGCCCCGAGATGACGAGCGGCCGGGAAGGCTACATCCACCCCTA
This sequence comes from Candidatus Krumholzibacteriia bacterium, assembly GCA_036478295.1. Lineage (GTDB taxonomy): Bacteria > Krumholzibacteriota > Krumholzibacteriia > WVZY01 > WVZY01 > JAZGDW01. Next base: position 2,797 of record JAZGDW010000147.1, on the reverse strand, counting down.
TGACTTCGAGGGGCAGTCCGAGGAGGTCAAAATCAAGATTCTCCTGCGCGATTTCGATATGGCGGGCATCGAAGAAAAAAAGCGCGTCCTGGCCGATATCGTGGACGAGGTCCGCGAACTTTACCCCAAGGCGCGAATCGATCTAACGATCGACGAGCAGTACCTCAACATGCGCTACCCGATCGAGAAGGAAAAACGCCTGCTCGAATACGCCGCCGAAGCGGTGCAGCGCGCCGGCGTCGAGCCGCATTACACAGTGGTGCGCGGCGGTACAGACGGCTCACGACTCACCTACATGGGGCTCCTGACTCCCAACATCTTCGACGGCGGCGAGGCGTTTCACAGCAAGATCGAATGGGTGCCGGTACAAGTGATGGAAAAGGCGGTGGAGACAATCGTCAACATCGCCAACGTATGGGCGGAAAAAGAGGGCTAGCGAGTGTCGGCAATGGTGCTACTGCTCAAGAACCTGCTGTTCACAATTGTTGCTCCGGGCACGGTCGCCGTCTACGTGCCACTGCTGATCACTCGGAACGGCGCGCCTGCGTCGGGTGCGAGTCTTGTGATATCTCTCGTACTCTTCGGCGTGGGCGGCGCAGCCTACCTGTGGTGCGTGTGGAACTTCGCCACCTTCGGGCGCGGCACACCCGCACCGATCGACGCGCCAAAAAAACTCGTGGTCCGCGGACTGTACCGGTATACGCGCAACCCGATGTACGTGGGTGTGCTCACCGCAATATTGGGTTGGATCGTTCTCTACCGCGCCGCAGCGCTGATCGTGCACGCTCTCTTTTTGGGTATCGCTTTCAACCTGTTCATCATTTACTACGAGGAGCGGCATCTTCGGCGGCAGTTTGGGAGCGAATACGACGATTACTGCGCGCGAGTGCGTCGTTGGCTTCCGACCCGACCCCGCGGGCCAGCCGCCTAGCATCGCCAGCGTGCGCCCGTGAACGGCTGAGAGAGGCCATGCAGAAGTTCTAGCACACTTGGAAGGGCCGCCTTTGGTACTTGATTTGCGTTTCCCTTGACGATTATGCTCGCGCCCGGGTCCGCTCGGCGCGCGGAGCCCTGGCGTTTCCAGAAACCCTTGCTGTCGGGAGGTAACACGATGGAATTCTTGACGGATCTCTGGCTTCCCATCCTGTTGTCGTCGGTACTCGTGTTCATCGTAAGCTCCATCATGCACGTGGCACTGCCCATCCACAGAAACGACTACAAGAAACTCCCCAACGAGGAGAGCGTGCTCGAAGCGATGCGCACCCACGGGGTGCAGCCCGGCCACTACATGTTCCCCTGCGCGGCGTCCATGAAGGACGCAGCCACACCGGAGATGATCGAGAAGTACGAGAAGGGGCCATGCGGTTTCATGACGGTCATACGAAACGGCAGGCCTGCCATGGGAAAGAGCCTCGTCCAGTGGTTTCTCTACACGGTGTTGATCAGCGCTCTGGTTGCCTATATTGCCAGGCTCGCGCATGGGCCGGGGGCGGAATACCTGGGCGTTTTTCGCGTCACCGGAGCCACGGCGATTCTCGTTTATGGTGTGTCCCAGTTCCAGGACTCGATCTGGAAGGCCCAGAGTTGGGGCGTCACCTTCAAGTTTCTCTTCGACGGTGTCATTTATGGCGTGGTCACCGCAGGTACATTTGGTTGGCTCTGGCCCGGTGCTTGACAAGCGCCGTGCAATTCACATGTCGGCATAAGGAGGAAACGGTTCATGCAATCCCGCGCCAATACCGTCGCGCAATACCTGTCCGAATTACCCGACGACCGGAGAACGGCGATAGAAGAAGTCCGCCGGGTGGTCCTGGAAAATCTTCCGCAGGGGTACGAGGAAGCAATGAACTGGGGGATGATTACCTACCAGGTGCCGCTGGAGAAATACCCGGACACGTACAACGGCCAGCCGCTGATGTACGCGGCCCTGGCTTCGCAGAAGAATCACATGGCCGTCTATCTCACGGGGATCTACATGGCCGAGGAAGCGCGACGCAAGTTCGAAGCTGCGTACAAGGCGACGGGAAAACGCTTTGATGCCGGCAAGTCGTGCGTGCGCTTCCGGAAGCTCGACGACATCCCCCTGCCGCTGATCGGTGAGACGATCGCGTCGATCGGGGTGGAGGAGTTCGTCCGGCGGGTCAAAGCGATCGGGTCCACGCGCAAGAAAAAGGGTCAGTAGCGGGGCGGGTTGAATTGTCTCCGTCCTGAGCGTCTGGGGGCGCCGGTTGGATTGTCTCCCGCGCCGGCCGTGGGTAGCCGAGCGAAGTGGAGCGCGGTGACGGAAACAGCCTAACGCGCGTACCGCCAAAGCACGGCCACGGAGACAATTCAACCCGCCACCACCCCACGGCTCACTCGGCGTCCGGGTCCCACTTTGGCCGCCGCTTCTCGAAGAACGCCGTGAAGCCTTCCCTGCCCTCCGGCGCCATGCGCAACTTCGAAATCACTTCCGCCGTGTAGTCCTGCACATCCGGGATCGACGACCGCGATACGCGTGCAATGAGCTCTTTGCACACCTTGATCGCGCCGGGTGCGCTTCTGAGAAAACTCTTTTCCCATTTCTCCACCGCCGCCTCGAACTCGTCGTGTGCCACCACGGCGCTCAGCAGTCCGATCTCGTAGGCCTTCGCGGCGTCGAACCGTTTTCCCGTCAGAAAGAACTCGCGCGCCTTGCGCTCCTGGATCTTGCGTATCACGTACGGTGAGATCACCGCCGGCGCGATGCCGAGACGGATTTCCGCCAGAGAAAAGAACGCCCGCTCCGAGGCCACCGCGACGTCGCAGGCGGAGGCCA
>JAZGDW010000146.1:0-20577 GCA_036478295.1 Candidatus Krumholzibacteriia bacterium | reverse complement strand
CCCGCAAGATTGTGCTGATAGAAGAAGAGAAGGGCAAGTTCACGCCGAAGCTCGTGAAGCTCGGCCGCCTGTGGCTGAACGACCTCGAACGCGAGGCGACGGGAGAAAAGTCGCTCGATTTCCAGAGAGGATCGCTGCGCTATCACGAAGTAATTGCGGGGCTCGCCGGCGGCGACATGATCGTTACGTCGGGCAACTTCCTGCTGGGCTCGGAGAGCCAACTGCAGGGCGCCCTGGCAAAGATGCTGGAGGAAAGCGGGCACACCGGAGAGGGCGACGGGACGCCGAAGGGAATCGTTCTCGACGTGGAAGAAGAGCGCTTCGCACTGCTGCTGGAGTCCTATCTCGGCATCGGCGGCAAGCTGGCCAACGACACCGTGGCGGGGATCCCTGCCCTGGCGGAAAAGATTACGGCCAACGCTCAAAACCCGGCCATCAAACAAGCGGCGGAGCCGCTGCAGCATGCCGGGCACAAGAACGATATCAAGGCGGTGCGCGAGGACTTCAAACAGATGAGCAACGTCATGATTGCCTATATCAGTGTGCACCGGGCACACATGACGGATGTGCCCAACAGGATTCACTGTCCGATGGCCGGGCCCGACGGTGCCGACTGGATCCAGGTCGGCGCCGTGACCGCGAACCCGTACTTTGGCGCCGAGATGCCGCGGTGCGGCATCCTCAAAGAGTGGAATTGAAATGACCGCTGAAAACAACCGGGCGGGCGAGGGGGAGCGTCGCTCGGCCGTCGCCTATGTGATTACGTGGTGCATCGACAACCGCCTTCTCGTCATCATCCTGACGCTGATGGTGACAGCTGGCGGTCTGCTTGCCATGTTCGACACACCGCTCGACGCCATCCCCGATCTCAGTGACACCCAGGTCATCGTTTTCAGCGAGTGGATGGGCCGGGATCCCCAGACCATCGAAGACCAGGTGACCTATCCGCTGACCACGGCGCTGCTGGCGGTGCCCAGCGTGCGGGCCGTTCGCGGGTATTCCTTCTTCGGTATCTCGTTCGTCTACGTCATCTTCGAAGACGGTACCGATATCTATTGGGCCAGAAGCCGCGTGCTCGAATACCTGAGCCAGGCCACCGACCAGCTGCCGAAGGACGCACGCACCTCGCTCGGTCCCGACGCGAGTGGTGTCGGGTGGGTTTTTCAATACACACTCGAGGACAAGAACCGGCAGTACAACCTCGGCGAGCTGCGCGCGCTACAGGACTGGTACGTTCGCTACCAGTTGATGAGCGTTCCCGGCGTGGCGGAAGTCGCCGGCATCGGGGGCTTCAAACGCCAGTACCAGATCACCGTCTACCCCCACCTGCTTCAGACCTACAACATATCCCTGAGCTCGATCATCAGTGCGGTGCGGCAGAGCAACAAGGACGTCGGGGGCCGGTTGCTGGAGATGTCCGAGACCGAGTACATGGTGCGGGGTCGCGGCTATATCCAGAGCATCGAGGATATCGAAAACGTTGTTCTCAAGGCCGGGGGTGGCACGCCGGTGCTCGTCAAGGACATCGCACAGGTGCAGATGGGACCGGATATCCGGCGGGGTATCGCGGAGAAGAACGGCGAAGGTGAGGTCGTCGGCGGCATCGTCGTCATGCGCTATGGCGGGAACGCGCTCAAAGTCATCGATGACGTCAAGGCGAAGATACAGGAAATATCGGCCGGGCTTCCGCCCGGGGTCGAGATCGTAACGGCGTATGATCGCAGCAAGCTGATACGAAGATCGATCAATACGCTCAGTCACGAACTCATCCAGCAGATTATCATCGTCGCACTGGTCTGCGTCCTCTTTTTGTGGCACGCGCGGAGCGCTCTCGTGGCCGCCGTCTCCCTGCCGCTCGGGATAGTGATTGCCTTCATCGTCATGCACCGCATCGGGGTGAACGCGAACATCATGTCGCTTGGCGGCATCGCCATCGCCATCGGGGCCATGGTGGATGCGGCCGTGGTATTGATAGAGAACACGCACAAACACCTGGAAAAGGCAGGGGACGTCACCGGCAAGGAACGCTGGGACCTGGTCCGCGAAGCGGCCGTCGAGGTGGGGCCGTCGCTGTTCTTCTCGCTGCTCATTATTACCGTATCGTTCCTCCCTGTTTTTTCCCTGCAGGGGCAGGCGGGCCGGCTCTTCAAGCCGCTTGCGTTCACCAAGACCTTCGCCATGGCCGCCAGCGCCGTCATCGCCATTACCATAACACCGATTCTCATGGGGTTTTTCGTGAGGGGCAAGATCCATCCCGAAAACAAGCTGGTGGTCAGCCGTTTCTTGATATTCATATACCGGCCGGTGATCAAGTGGGCGCTCAACAATGGCAGGCTTGTCATTCTTCTGTCCCTTGTGATCCTCGCGCTCACTTATTTTCCCTACGCCAAACTGGGCTCCGAGTTCATGCCGCCGCTGAACGAAGGGGATATTCTCTACATGCCGACGTCGTTGCCGGGCATATCGGAGACCGAAGCCAAGCGCCTCGTGCAGACACAAGATAAGCTTTTCAAGACCTTTCCCGAGGTCGACGTGGTGTTCGGCAAGATCGGACGGGCGGACACCGCCACGGACCCGGCGCCGCTTACCATGGTGGAGACGACGGTGACGCTCAAGGAGCGCGATGATTGGCCCAAGCGGTGGATCAAGTACGGTTTCGTGCGCGACAAGACGAAACGCGTATTGAAAGAGCTCGAGCGCCGGGATTTTCTGAGAGACGACGCGGATGTGGATGTCACGACGCTCGGGGGAGAGGTAGAAGGAATGGTTCGCAAGAGTGTGCAGACCCGGATCCGGCACCTGCTGGTCCGTGGGAGCTCGAGGGCACTGATCGACATCGCGGCCGTAAACGGTGTGACGGAAGGGATCACGGACAACCTGTACGAACGCCTGGTGTCGAACGACTACGCAAGCCCGGAAAAAATCGGCGGTCTACACGACGAGATCGCGACGATTCTAAACGACAAGGTAAGTATCAAGTCGGTGCCCATGAAGAGCCTGACCATCGAAGAGCTGATGTACGACGATATGGACAAAGAGTTCAAATTCATCGGGCTCACTAATGCGTGGACCATGCCAATAAAAACCCGGATCGACATGCTGGCCACGGGGATCAAGACCCCCATCGGGATAAAGATCTACGGAGACGACCTGGAAACGCTCGAACGGATTGCCATCGAAGCGGAGGGTGTGGTGAAAAGGGTACCGGGAACGCTCAGCGCGATCGCCGAACGAGTCATGGGTGGCAACTATCTCGATTTCGATATCGACCGCCGTGAGGTCGCTCGGCATGGGCTGACCATCGAACGCGTGCAGGATGTCATCGAAACGGCAGTCGGCGGCATGAATATCACTCAGACCGTCGAAGGCCGCTACCGGTTTCCGGTGAACGTCCGCTATCCGAGAGAGCTCCGCGACGACCCGCAGAAATTAAGCCGCGTACTCGTACATACGCCGGGCGGGAGCCAGGTTCCACTGGGCCAGCTCGCAACCACAAGAATCATCAAGGGTCCGCCGGGAATCAAGAGCGAGAACGCGCTCCTGCAGGCGATCGTCTACGTGGATCTGCAGAAAGGCCAGGATGTGGGCAGCTATGTGGTGCGCGCGAAGAAAGCCGTCGAGAGTGAAGTGGTACTCCCCGCTGGATACTACATCTCGTGGAGCGGTCAGTACGAGCAGATGATCGAGGTCAACCGTAAGCTGCGGGTCGTGGTTCCGATCACCCTCCTTATTATATTCCTGCTGCTCTATTTCAACTTCGGACGCATCCAGGAAACACTTGTGGTGATGCTCTCGTTGCCTTTCGCAGTGGTCGGGGGAGTCTGGTACATGTATTTCCTCGGTTTCAACTTGAGCGTCGCATCGGGCGTGGGCTTTATCGCGCTGTCCGGCCTGGCTGCGGAGACAGGTGTGGTCATGCTGCTCTTTCTAAACATTGCCTGGGCCAAAGAGAAGGCCAAGGCGGGAGTAATGACCATGAGCCGCCTGCACAGCGCCGTCATTGAAGGCGCCGTTATTCGTGTGCGGCCGAAAATCATGACCGTGGCGACGACCATCATGGGGCTGCTGCCGATCATGTGGATGATCGGTGCTGGTGCCAGGCCGATGAAACGAATGGCGGCGCCGATGATCGGCGGGCTTATCTCGTCGACAATACTGACCCTGATCGTGATTCCCGCCATCTATGCTATGGTGAAAGCGCGGGAAGAGCGCATCCAGAGTCGCAAGGAAGCGGAGGAGCTCATTGGTACCTGAGCCACCGCGTGTATTCAAACATCAACCCGGGGGAGAATCTCCATGAAAAAACTTGCTTTAGGACTGGCGGTGCTTACGCTCGCAATCTTTATCGGGTGCAGCTCGGAGAGCGGACAGGACACCGCGCAAACAGAGAAGCCGGCAGTCGAGACAACGTCACCGGCTGCGACCACGTCACCGGCCGCGAAGGATGAAGCGGCGAAAGAGGCCACGCTGGCGTTTTCGAATCCCAAAGAGGGCGTCGACCCGGTGTGCGGGATGTCGGTCGACGGCACGACGGTGGTCACTATAGATGACAAGCACTATGCGGTTTGTGGGACCCACTGCGGAGAGCAGTTGACGGCCGAGCCGGACAAGTATCTCGTCGCGGTGGCTGATCAATAGTCATGTTTTCGTTCCAACACCAACAAGGAGAAAAGAATGAATCCCAGGAAAACCATCCATGTGACCTTTGCGCTAGCCTTGGCCGCCGTGTTCATGAGTGGCGCGGTGATCGCTCTGGCGGGCGAAGAGCCCGGGCATCACGATGAATCAAAGAAAGAAGTGACCCTGGTGGGCGAAGTGCTGGACCTCTACTGCTTTATGCAGCACCCGGCCGACGGCCAGGGTCCCGGTCACGCCAAGTGCGCCAAGTCATGCATCAACAAGGGGCTGCCGATTGGCTTTCTCGCCGATGGTGTGGTTTATGTCATTATCGGATCGAATCACGAAAGCGCCAAGGACATGGTTGTTGACTTCGCCGGCGGCCAGGCGCGACTGACCGGAACCCTCATCACACATGACGGAATAAAGTCGATCGAGCTCAAGAGCATTGAAAAGATCGATGCGTCCGGCGGTAAGTAACGTGTCCGTCAGCAAGTAACTCCGTCAGCAAGCAACCTCGCCCGGCGGGCGGTAACGCCCGCCGGCGGCAAATAGAGAGCCAGTGTCGTGACGTATAGAAAGCTAATCCTCGCGGGAACCATTCTGGTTATTCCCGCAGTGGTCGCACTCACGGTTTTCTCGTACGTGCGGCGGCCCAGGCTCACGCCCGCGCTTCGCGGGGCGCAACTGGCCGAGCGGTTCGGCTGTTTCGCCTGTCACGGACCCAGTGGCACAGGGGGCGTCCCCAATCCAGGCAGCGACGAGCGTGAAGTTCCCGCCTGGGACGGCGGCACCTCGATGATGTACGTCAAGAATGAGGGGGAAATCCGCGAGTGGATTCTCTACGGTCATCCGGAGCGCCTCGAGGGAGAGCACGAACACGACGCGGAGCGTCAGCAGTTGGCGCCGGACGATCCCGGTGGCGCACACACGCACGACGGCGGTGACGGCCACACCCAGGATGAACACGCCAGCAGCCAGGAGGCGGGCGCGGTCACTTCGGCCTCCTCGCCTCCGCTCGAGATGCCTGCATTCGAGGGCGTGCTTTCCACCCATCAGGTCAACGATCTCGTGGCCTACTACAAAGCCGTCGCACTCTTCGAGGAGCCGCCTCCCCAGGCGCGGGAGGGACGCCGTATCGCGGCGCGGCTGGGGTGTTTCGGTTGCCACGGCCCGGGCGGGCGAGTCGGATCCAACAACCCGCGGAGTTTCAAGGGATACATTCCTCCATGGCAGGGAAAAGACTACGCGGAGCTGGTAAAATCCGATGAGGAGCTCCGGCAATGGATTCTCGAAGGCAGGATCGATCGATTCGAGGACAATCCGTTGGCTGGCTATTTCACAAAGAGGCAGATCATTCAAATGCCGGCCTACCGGAACCTCTTGAATGACGAAGAGCTCGAAGCGGTGCTGGCGTACATTCGGTGGATTCAAGAGACCGGACTGTGAGAATAGAGCATGGGCAGACAAGGCGTGGGAGAAGAGCTGATGGAAAAAACCGCGGCACCGGCGTCGCAGAGCGATGGCGCGCTTTTCACGTGTCCCATGCATCCGGAAGTCCTTCGCGATGCTCCGGGGAGTTGTCCGCAGTGCGGCATGGCCCTGGAGCCGGTGACGCCGGTGGCCGATGCGGGCGACAACGCCGAACTCATCGATATGCAGCGGCGCTTCCGGATGAGCGCCGTTCTGTCGTTGCCGCTCGTCGTTATCGCTATGGGCGATTTCATCCCCGGCCGCCCGCTGGGAGGGCTCGCGGCCACAGGACTCAAGGGATGGATAGAGCTCTTGCTGGCGACGCCCGTCGTGCTGTGGGCGGCAATTCCCTTTTTCGAGCGTGCGTGGCAGTCGATCGTGCACCGGAGCCTCAACATGTTCACGCTGATCGGGCTCGGTGTCGCCGCTTCTTACGTTTTTAGTATCGTCGCACAGGTCTTTCCACACATCTTCCCCGCGTCTTTCCGCTCGGCCTCCGGTGAGGTCGGCGTTTACTTCGAGGCCGCGGCCGTTATCGTCACCCTGGTGCTCTTCGGCCAGGTGCTGGAGCTCAAGGCACGCGCCCAAACGGGCGCGGCCATCCAGGCGCTGCTCGGCCTGGCGCCGAAGCGCGCGCGCCGCCTCCGGAGCGACGGCAGTGAAGAGGACGTATGTCTCAGCCATATCCACCCCGGTGACCGCCTGCGCGTTCGTCCCGGCGAAAAGATTCCGGTGGACGGCGTGGTGCTGGAAGGCGCGAGCGGCGTCGACGAGTCGATGGTGACCGGTGAATCGATTCCCGTAGAGAAGAGCGAAGGTGACCCGGTGATTGGCGCCACCCTGAACGGCACGGGGGCCCTCATTATAAAAGCGGAAAAGGTCGGTGCCGACACGCTGCTCGCGCAGATCGTACAAATGGTCGCCCATGCCCAACGGAGCCGCGCACCGATTCAAAAGCTTGCCGACGTCGTTGCCGGGTACTTTGTACCGGCCGTCGTGCTGGCGTCGATCGTTACGTTCATCGTGTGGGCGCTCGTCGGCCCCGAGCCGCGCATGGCCGCCGCGCTGATCAATGCTGTCGCCGTTCTCATCATCGCGTGCCCCTGCGCGCTGGGACTGGCGACGCCGATGTCGGTGATGGTCGCGGCGGGCAAGGGCGCGACGGTGGGGGTCCTGTTCAAGAACGCCGAGGCGATCGAAGTGATGCGCAAGGTGGACACGCTGGTGGTCGACAAGACCGGTACCCTGACCGCGGGCAAACCCAAACTCGTGGCGGTCAAGACGGCGGCGGATTGGGATGAGCGCACGCTGCTCGAATTGGCAGCGGGTCTAGAGCGCGCGAGCGAGCATCCGCTGGCGGAGGCGATCGTGGGCGGCGCCGAAGAGCGTGGTGTGACGCCGGCGAAGGCGGGGGCGTTCGAGTCGCACACCGGCAAGGGCGTGACAGGAGAGGTGCAGGGCCGAACAGTCGCGCTCGGCAACCGTAAGCTGCTAGACGACATCGGGGTCGATCCCGGCGAACTGGCCGGTGCAGCAGCTGCGCTGCGCGCAGACGGGCAGACAGTCATGTTCGTCGCCGTGGACGGCGAGCCGGCGGGCCTGATCGGTGTCGCCGACCCTATCAAGGAGACCACTCCCGACGCCATCCGCCGGTTGCAAGACGACGGCATCCACATTGTGATGCTGACCGGCGACAGCGAAGCAACGGCAAAGGCGGTGGCGGACAAACTCGGTCTCGACGACGTCGTCGCCGAGGTGCTGCCCGGCGAGAAAGCGCAGGCGGTAGAGCGCCTGCAGCAACAGGGACGGGTGGTGGCGATGGCGGGCGACGGTATCAACGACGCACCGGCGCTGACGCAGGCCCAGGTCGGAATCGCCATGGGCACAGGCACGGACGTGGCGATGGAGAGTGCGGACGTGACCCTGGTGAGGGGCGACCTACGCGGTATCGTACGCGCCAGGCGGCTGAGCCGCATGACCATGAGCAATATCAAACAGAATCTTTTCTTTGCGTTTATTTACAACGGAGTGGGCGTGCCCATCGCCGCCGGTGTTCTTTATCCGTTCTTCGGTATTCTGCTGAGCCCGATGATCGCGGCGGCTGCCATGAGTTTCAGCTCGGTGTCGGTCATCGCCAACGCGCTGCGACTCCGCCGCGCGAGCTTGTAGTTTCAAAAGCATATCCCACAACACCCCAGTGTTCCTGCTTGTCGCTCCGGCGGGCGGGTTCTATACTGTTCGCAACATCTCACTGTTACGTTAGGGGACGGACATGCCACAAAAAGAATGGGGAAAAACGCCGGGTACTGCCGTAGAGCGCGACTTTCTCTCCGGCCCAATTACGCGCGCGCGCGACTGGGCAAGCGCGATTCGTATCTTCAAGGAGTTCCTTCACGGCTACCGCCACCTGCGCAAGCTAGGACCGAGTGTCACCATCTTCGGGTCCGCCCGCTTCGGAGAAGACAACTCCTATTATCAACTGGCGAGGGCTGTGGCCAGGCACCTGGCCGAGACCGGCACCACCGTCATAACCGGCGGCGGTCCCGGCATAATGGAGGCAGCGAACCGTGGAGCGAAAGAGGGCGGGGGCCTTTCGGTAGGGTGCAACATCAAGCTGCCGGAAGAGCAGGAACCCAATCCCTATCTCGATCTATGGATCGATTTTCATTATTTTTTTGTGAGAAAAGTCATGCTGGTGCGCTATTCGCACGCGTTCGTCGTGCTGCCCGGCGGCTTCGGCACGCTCGACGAACTGTTCGAGACCGCCACCTTGATCCAGACGGGCAAGATAAAAGATTTCCCCATCGTCCTCATGGGCACCGAGTACTGGCTGCCGCTGCGCGGCTTCATTATAGACACGCTTCTCAAGGGAGCGCAAACCATCAGCCCGGAGGATGTGACCCGCCTTTACCTGACCGATTCTCCCGCCGATGCCATGGCATGCATCGCGGCGAGCGCAGCCGACCGCTTGGGAATCGCGCCGGCGGAAGTTCCTGCGGGCTGCGAACTGTGCCCGCAGGCGGAAGAGGCTTGAGATCGGCGTTACCCTGCGCGGATGCAGAATCCGAACGAAGGGAGGCCGCGCGGCAGCGCGACCGTGGGTCAATCGCCGCGTTGCCAGGTTCGAGTCCTACCCGTGCACGGGGCGGTACAAGGTTTCAGTACCAGCCTAGTTAGACGGTGCTGGAGAATTCGGCTCGGACTCGAGAAACAAGAGGTTGCCGACGGGTTGATGGAGGTTTTAGGCAGGTGAATTGCGGCCTAGGGACCGTCATGAACGATTTATCGAACTCGTGGGGGCTCGATCGGAAAGGTTCGCAAAACGTCCAGACCGCGCAGCCAATTGTTCCAGTGTTCGAACCCCTGGAACCGCTGCGTGTTGGGCACCTAGTACAAGACCTCGATCGTGTCCCGGTGTTGGACGAGCACCTTCTTAACCAGCAGCCCGATAAGGTGCTTACTCTGGGCATTCGATCCCGCGTCCATAACGTTTTCGAAATTGTCGATGAGGGCAAGTACCCTCGCTTTGAGACAGACCGTGCTCTTTACTTGACACTGAAAGCGCATTCTGGTAGTATTATTGCCAAGAAATTCCCTCCACTTGGGAGCGCAGCCTAGCGATTCTCTGCCAAGAATTCTGATTCACATCACAAATTGACACTGCCAAGGGACCCGTACGCGTGTGGAGTTGTCGCGTTCAACCCACTATTCGTACGCAACGGTAGCCGGTGCGTCGCACATGATGAGCGACCACTGGTGGGCATAGACTGCTTTGTCACACTGATAGATCGCAGGAAGCCATAGACGGGGGCAAGTATGACAAGACACGTTCCGTTCGCACTCTTGCTGGTCATGGTGGCCAGCGGCTTCACAGCGTGCAGCTTCAGCGAGACCAACATCGTGGAGCCCCCGCGTAATCGTATCGTAATTGTCGATGTCGACGACAAAGAGTGGGATGTCACATCAGCAGTTTATGACTACGACATGGCGGTGGATGGGTTCCACCACGGGCTCGGAAAAGATGCAATCCCGCCGTTACTCGCACCGTCGCTCATATCTGTTGATGATGAGGGATTCCCCAAACCCGAGGAATCGTTTCCGGTTGTTGGCACAGGTGTCGGCGATGATGTCAGGGCATACGGTATTCGGGACATAAGACGGTTCGAGGTGGTCGACGAGGTAATTGGTGACGCGCCTGTTGCAGTCGCCTACTGACCGCTCGCAGATGCGGCCGCCGTGTACGGTCGGGAAATTGATGGCAAGGTATTGACGCTGGCTTCCTCCGGATGGACGTACGATGATCTCTTTATCCTTTACGACTACGAGACCGAAAGCATGTGGTACGAGCTGCCCGGCACAAATGCGCTCACATGTATAGCAGGGTTTTACGTGGGACGGCAGTTAGCCTCGCTGGCGTCCGAATATGTCTGGTGGGAAACGTGGTTCAACAAACACCCCAATACCCTGGTTCTGCCCCGGGGATGAGGTCGATCGGCCGAGTATGGCACGACGTGTTCGGACTTTTCGGGTGGCCCTTTTTTCTAAATCAACGGATGACAAACCGTCTATCCATGCGATCGATTTCGGGGAGCCGGGCATCCTAAACGCCTTCTGTTCAATCTTCGCTCATTTTTCCCACGGGGATGATTCGTAGCATCACTGTTACTGAGTAGATAGTCGCTCCCTTGAAGGTCCTGATCTAAAGGACAGCTGGAGTCGAAACTCAGTGCACACTTATTCCTCGTCAAACATATGTACGTCTGTCGACGCCGGATATTCCGTCTCGTCCCTTCGGATTCTCTGCGGAGAGCAGGTTGCGATTGCTGATTGGTGGGGAATATGCGAGTCAGATCCAGAGGCAACATTCTTTGCCACGCCGCTATGGACTTCCTTGCTTACTGAGGCCTTTTCTTGTTTCCAGTCGAAACCATTCTCGTTTTCATTCGATGGCCGCGCTTGCTGCTTGGTGCCTGCGATCGAGGTGCGTCGATTGTGCGGGAGAACAACGGCTTTACACTCGATGCCGTTTGGCACTTATGGCGGGTTAGTGGGGAGGTCGAATCTCGGGCCCGATGAAGTCAATGTAGTACTTCGAATTCTGACTCGAGGCGTCCCAAAGCGTTTTCAAACCACAGTATACCCAAATCCCCTTGGTTCTCCGTTGCCTCAGGCATTCACAACCGATAGTAGCCGTGTTCATGCGCCGGATCTCAGCGATGGGTGGGACAGCTGGTGGCGCGGCCTCGATGAGAAAACGCGATACCACACAGAAAAGGCACAACGCCGAGGGGTGGAGATCCGCAGCCGCCTGGACGCGGACGCACTTGAAACCTTTTACAATCACTATGCGCGCACCGCACGCAGCTGGCCAACTGGGAAGCTCTTTGGCCCAAGATTCTTCCGCGCCGTTTGGAGATATCGATCCAGCGGCATTGAACTGTGGACCGCCTACAAAGAGGGAGTGATGCTGGCGGGCCTGCTTGTCTTTCGTTTTCAAAGCCAGGCCGCGGTGTTTCTCAGTTTCGTTCGTCCGGAGACACGCCCTCTTGCACCCCAAAACCTGATTTATTCTCGTCTGATTCGGCATGCTTGCGACTCACGATGCACGTATCTAAACTTCCTCGGTAGTAATGGATCTTTAGGCGTGGAATCGTTCAAACAATCGATAGGCGGGAAAATACGAGAATTCCGTTACGTTAATATGCGAAGCCCTTTGTATCGACTTGTGAGCGACCCCATAAGTCGAATGCGTAACCGAAGCGATCAGCTTATACGTGCTGCAAGAGGGATGTCGGGCGTTCAGCCAATCGATCTGCAGCGTTGACGCACTTCACTGCAAGAAAATATGCGCCTGTAGGGTGTAGCTTACAAGAAGGAGAATAATGCAGGGCAGAAAATGCCTCTGGCTGATGATTGCCTTCCTGACCGTGGTCACATACACAGGCCAGGCAAGTGCTGAATCCAACTCGTGGAGCCAGCGATTCGGGGGGACGGGGGCGGACAGCGGTTACCGCATTGCTGTTGATTTATCAGGAAACATGATCATTACAGGCACGTTTTCGAACGCTACGGATTTTGGCGGCGGACCACTCGTCAGCGTGGGGTCCGGCGACGTATTCGTGGCGAAGTACGCCGCCAACGGCAGACACTTGTGGAGCCGACGATTTGGAGGGCCGAACCTGGACAGCGGCAGCAGCGTTGGCATTGATGCGGATGGGAATGTGTTTGTTACTGGTTGCGTCGTGGGCGCGATCGACTTTGGCGGTGGGCCGCTTACGGCCGCGGGCGGTGTAGATATCTTTGTGATGAAACTCGACGCAAACGGCAACTATCTGTGGAGCCTCCTGTTTGGTGACGTAGGACTTGACGCTGGTTACGACGTCGCCGTCGATACGGCGGGGGATGTGTGGCTGACGGGATTTTTCGAAGGTGTCGTGGATTTCGGCGGCGGGCCGCTCGCAGCGGCAGGCGACACAGACGTTTTCGTTGCAAAGCTTACGGCAGCCGGGAATCACGTGACTAGTCAGCGATTCGGTGGTGCCCACAAAGACCGTGCCCACCGCATTGCACTTGACAGGTTCAACAACGTTCTTGTCACCGGCCAGTTCGGTGGGGACCTTGATGTCGAAGGGAACTTTTTAATCAACGCTGGAGGAGACGATGGTTTTCTGGTGAAATTCGATGCTCAGGGAAATCACCTCTGGAGCCGTGGATTCGGCGGCCCCCTCGGAGACATCAGTTACGGGCTCGCAGTTGATGAATCGGGAAACGCTTTCGTGACCGGATACTTTCGTGACCGTGTCAGCTTCGACGGGTCAACGCTCGTGAGTGCCGGGGCGTTGGATATCTTCGTCGCGAAGTATGATTCGAGTGGAACTCATCTTTGGAGTAGGAGGCTTGGCGGTCCCGGTGGAGACTCAGGTTGGGCGCTGGCGGTAGATGCCGACGCGAACGTTGTCGTGACCGGCAACATTCAGTCCACCGCTGATTCTAGTAGCGATTCGTTGACGCCGGATGGCGCCGCAGATATCTTTTTCGCCCTGTACGATTCCGAGGGGGTCCACTTGTGGAGTCAGCGATTCGGTGGTGTTCATGATGACTTTGCTTTTGACATTGTCACGCTGGCTCCGGAAAATGTGGCTATAGTCGGCGCTTTTGAGGGGGGGGTCGACCTAGGCGATGGTGAACTCACCAGCGCTGGGCTCTCCGATATCTTTTTAACCATCCTTCCGTTCAACGCAACACCTGTGTTGATCCGCAACTTTTCCGCCAACGAGATCGACGGTCGTGTTGAACTCAACTGGGACGTACTGACGGAAGTCACGGTCCTCGGGTTCAGCATTCGACGAAGCTCGGGCGCTCACGAGCCGGTTGAGATCACAGGCGGCCTCTTACCACAATGGCAGCGTGACTTTATCGATCACGTTTCAGTGTCGGGAGTGGAATATAGCTATACATTAGTGGTCGTTCTCCAGGACGGATCCACGGTACAGTCTGCGCCGGTTATTGTGAGACCGACCGTACTCGTGACGGCTCTTCTTCAGAACCTGCCAAATCCTTTCAGGCTGTCGACGCTGATTCGGTTTTCAGTGTCCGGTCAATACGCTGTGGACATACGCGTTTACAACGCGATGGGCAAGCTCGTGCGAACGCTTGTTGATCAACCGATGTCCTATGGGACGTATCAAGTAGAGTGGGAGGGACGAGACAATTCGGGGAGACCGCTTGCGTCCGGCGTTTACTTCTATCAATTGCGTGCGGGTCCTGCAATGCTGACAAAGAAGACGGTCCTACTCAGGTAGCGATTGTTCTCCATGTCATTTGGGATTCGTGTGGCGTGCCCGCGGCATCGCTTCTTTACTCACACGCGCATCGCCACGATTCGATCTGGAGTCATTTTTGTCATCACCGCCCGTTTCTCTGAAATTTCTTACTTTTGAGTCCTCCGGGGAAGCCAGTTTCATTGGCGTGGGAACGGATGCCCCTCGCGGGTAACACGGCCTCCCTGCCCTCGTCATTGCTTCGGCCGTCTGTCTGTGTAAGCATTCAAGGAATTTGCACACGACGAGCCGAGAGCCCGGTCCTAATGTGGGGTGGTACAAGCGGTCTGCTTGCTCATCGGGTGTGATATCAACGTTGCCGAGGTGTCTGATCTCCACGTCTGGATACCACCAATCCCACAGGGAACGGCTGCTGTCTGCTCAATACGGGAACTAAATTACCCTCCCTCTACGTTTAATGGTTAAGGCAGTCTGAGCGAAATGCCGCGTCGGTTGCCTCAGAGTAACAATGTCTTCGAATCTGGCCTGGAGTGTTTTGGATCCGATCGCGATACAGTTTCGGCGGGGTCTGGCGTGACAAAGCCCGACCGTGGTGAGCGTGATTCGCTCTTCGAAGACCTGGTGGTCCGCCATGTCGACGTGGTCTTCCAGGTCGCCGCTGCGTGGTGCAAGGATCGTGAGGAGGCGGAAGACTTGACACAAGTTGCCTTTGGCAAAGCTTATCGTGCCTTTGACCGGTTCGAGGCTGGAACCAACTTCAAAGCATGGATTCTGAAAATCTTACACAACGCCTTTCTAGACTCGATGCGATCCATTGCCTCTCGTCCAGAAATCGTTCCGCTGCATCTGCTGCGCCCCGGCGAAGAGCCGGAGGAACTGGTGCCACCACCAAGGGCTGTAGATCTCGAAAACAAAGAGGTGTTTTATGATCTCTTCGGGGACGAGATCACGCGGCTGATGCATCAGCTGCCTAAGGAATTCCAGCTTGCCGTGGTGCTCTGTGACGTTGAGGGGCTCAGCTACCAGGAGATCGCGGAGGTCCTCGACTGCCCGGTCGGTACCGTTCGGTCGAGAATTCACCGGGGGCGTGCGGTGCTGCAGGATCTTCTCCGAGACTATGCCCAAAAGACCGGATACCTCCGGGAGGCGAAGCCATGAATTGCCGTGACGTTCTTTCCATGATCCGCGACTACATGGATGGTGAGTTGAATGAAGCCGACGCGAAGGGGTTGCAGAAGCACTGCACCCGGTGCGCCTCGTGCAACGCCCGCGTGGAGGCTGAGCGAGAGCTCAAGTTTGCCATCCGGACAAAGGTTCGTTCAGGACCGTCGCCGCCGGGTTTAGCGGAGCTCATCTGCAGGGACGTCAGGAAAGTGGCGAGAGGCTCCGAGCGTAGATCGGGTAGGAGGACTATTGTGCTCTCCCGACGGCAGGTCACCGGGATGATTGCAGGGGTGGTCATCGTCGTCGCGCTCGGCGTATTCACGACCATAGAACAACTTAAAGGTCCAGGTGAGGGGAAGAAGGCGACCTCGCGGCTAACGATAGAGTTGGTGGACGATCACATCCGGTACCTTTCTTCTAATGAACCGGCCGAGTTCGTTTCTTCGAACCGCCGAGAGGCCGAGCAGTGGTTCACCAGGCACCTCGACATCGCGGTTACCCTACCCCGGTTCGATGCGCAAGCCCTTGTCCTCCGGGGCGGTCGGCTTTGTTATGTCCTCGATCGCCGGGTGGCGCTCTTGTTCTACGGTCGAGGTGAACAGACGCTGTCGCTCTTTGTAATGGATGCTAGTGGTCTGGACTTCCACGGCATGGTGCTGGTCGACCTCGCGCACGCGGAGTGCGCGACGGAGAACTACAAGGGGTACAAGGTTCTTTCCTGGAGACGGGAAGGGCTGCTGTATGCCCTGGTTGGGGGCGACCGAAACGATGGGCTGGTGAAGCTGGTTTCTGGGGCCTACGAGGAATAGGCAAGGGGGGAACCAATATCCATGAGCTGTGGGAACCAGGAGCGGACTCTGGACAAGAACGTTTTCAAAAAAAGGAGTGCAGACTAATGGTCAGATTTTCAAATCGAGTGGTTCGTGAAACTGCTCTGGGCGCAGGTATCTTGGCGATTCTGTTTTTCTCGCCACAGACGGCCCCGGCTCAAGAGGACGACAAGGCGTCGGTGGAGACAACAGTAGAGGCGCTTGTGAAAGCGATTACCGGGTACATCGACGAGGATTCGAAGCTCAAAGGTGGATACTTCCTCGTCTACGACACGGTGGACAAGAAGCCTCTTCAGCTCCAGCTACTTGAGGTGCACCAGTCCCTGCACGCGACAGCTGACGATGGCGTGTACTTCGCATGCGCCGACATGAAAGCGGCCGATGGGACGGTGTACGATCTGGACTTCTTCATGAAGCAGACCGACGAGGGGATTGAGACTACCGAGGTCACAGTGCACAAGAAATCTGGGAAGCCACGTTACGGCTGGAAGGAAGTAGACGGGATCTGGAAGAAAGTCAAGAGCTGAACCCGGAAGTCGGTGGCCCGGCGCTACCCATTCTTGGGAAGACCACGAGGTTTTGGGATCGTTACTTACGGCGTCATAGGCGGTCTACAGTATCGTGGAGGGAAGGGCCGGCTGTTTAGGAGCAACCATCATGAAACCTGGAAGAAACGACCCTTGCCCGTGCGGGAGCGGGAAAAAGTACAAGCACTGCTGTGAAGTCAAGACCAGCCTGATGAGCCGCCATAAGTCGCTAGTACTAATAGTGGGGGTGGTTATCCTGGTCGGCGGTGCCTGGATAGGCAGAGCCTTATTCTCCAGCGATGTGGCTCAAAGCAGTTTTTCACGACCGCCTGGTCCCGCGCCGCCGGGCAAGGTGTGGTCGCCCGAGCATGGGCACTACCACGATGCCTCACCGGGTCAGCCGTTGCCGGGGTTAGGTCAAGCATTCACTCCTCGACCGCAGGGGGCAGCGCCGCCGGGCAAGGTGTGGTCGCCTGAGCACGGGCACTGGCACGATGCGCTACCTGGCCAGTCGCTGGCGGATTCGGGGCAGACAGACACTTTGTAGCCAGCTGCTCCGGCGCCACATTGGGTGGAGTTCCACGTTCAACCAAGGATGAGGTAGATAGCATTGTGAGTGAGCCCGTCGATAACAAGAAACACAACCCGACCCAGTGGGTGGGCGAACACGGTGACGCGCTGTTTCGGTTTGCGTTACTTCGCGTGAAGACCCCGGAGGTGGCCGAGGACCTCGTTCAGGAGACGTTTCTCTCAGCGCTCAAGGCGATCGATCGCTTCAAAAGCAGGTCGGCATTACGGACCTGGTTGGTCGGAATCCTCAAGCACAAAATCATCGACCACTTTCGAAAGGGTAAATCCGAGGTCCTGGCCGGAGACCTGACCATGTACGAGAATGAGACCGAGGCGGACCGTCTCGATCGCTGCGGCGCGCCGAACCCCCACATGTCGGCCTGGCTGGGGGGTCCAGATAAGCTACTAGAAAATAAAGAGTTCTGGAATGTGCTCGTGAAATCCCTCGATTCGCTTCCGGAGGCGCACCGGCGAGCATTCTCCTTGCGAGAGATCGACGGTATAAAGGGCGATGAAATATGTAAGATACTTGATATAACCTCAACGAACCTGTGGGTGATACTTCACCGGGCCAGAGGCAAACTAAGGAGTTGTTTAGACGCAAGCTGGTTCGGTGCGCAGTAGCAACGGTCGGCCTCTAAACACGTCCCAGCGGAACGGGCGCGATTGATACCTGCAAGATCCCAGGTAGACCTAAGAGATTGGGGAAAAGATATTGCAACGAAAAACTTACGCGATCATCGTAGCCCTTGTGCTTGTTTGGACGGCGTGTGACTCCTCCAGTACCAAGGAGTCGGGATCGGCTAACACCAAGGGGTCGGGGCCGGCCAGCGGTGGGTTGTTGCCGGGGGCTCCAGGCTACAGCTCCGAGTTGGTGGCAACGCTCAATGCCGCCTGGGCCTCGCGACCCGCGCAATACGAACCGCGGACGCGGCACCTTAACCCGGACGGCTCTCCCAAATACACGAACCGGCTCTTCCTGGAGTCGAGTCCGTATCTGCAACAACACGCCCACAATCCAGTGAACTGGTACCCGTGGGGTGATGAGGCGTTTGACACCGCGCGGGAGTTGGGTCGCCCGCTGCTATTGTCAATAGGGTACTCGACCTGCCACTGGTGTCACGTGATGGAGGAGGAATCCTTTGAGGACGAGGAGATCGCGACGTACCTCAACAAGTACTACATCGCAATAAAGGTCGACCGGGAAGAGCGGCCCGATGTCGACGCCATCTACATGAACGCGGTTCAATTGCTGACTGGCCGCGGGGGGTGGCCGATGACCGTTTGGCTAACGCCCGCTCGTGAGCCCTTTCACGGCGGAACCTACTTTCCCGCCCGCGACGGAGACCGAGGTGCGGCCACAGGTTTCTTAACCCTGCTGCGTGGACTCAAGAAGGTGTACGACGAACAGCCGGGTCGAGTCACTCAGACTAGCGCCCAGATCATCCAGGGGATCCGGGCTAACCTCGCTGCAAAATCCCCCAGTCAAGGCGTCGTCGGCGCGAAGGCGCTCAAGGACGCGGTCCAGTACTCCGAGAAGCGCTTCGACCAGAGATACGGAGGCATCAGCGGTGCCCGCAAGTTCCCGAGCAGCCTGTCGATTCGCCTCCTGCTGCGGTATCACCGTCGAACTGGGGACGAGCAGGCCCTCCACATGGCGACGCTCACTCTCGAGAAGATGGCGGCGGGAGGTATGTACGACCATGTCGGCGGCGGCTTCCACCGCTACTCCACCGATAAGCGCTGGCTGGTCCCGCACTTTGAGAAGATGCTCTACGACAACGCGCTCCTTGTGATGGGCTATCTGGAG
Source organism: Candidatus Krumholzibacteriia bacterium (assembly GCA_036478295.1). Classification (GTDB taxonomy): domain Bacteria; phylum Krumholzibacteriota; class Krumholzibacteriia; order WVZY01; family WVZY01; genus JAZGDW01. The sequence goes on along the minus strand of JAZGDW010000146.1, from coordinate 1,805 downwards.
GGCTACCAGGTAACCGGTCGGGAGGACTTCGCCCGCGTCGCCCGAGAGATCTTGCGTTACGTCGGCCGCGACATGACCTCACCCGATGGCGCCTTCTACTCGGCGACCGACGCCGACAGCCCTACTCCGAGCGGTCACAAGGAGGAAGGATGGTTCTTTACGTGGACGCCCGATGAGATCAGGGCGGTCATGGGTGCGGAACGGGCACGAATCGTTGAGGCGTACTATGCCGTCACCGAGCGTGGGAACTTCGAAGGCAGCAACATCCTGCATACGCCTCGCCCGCTTGCCGAAGTTGCGAAAGAGCTTGGGGTCGACCCCGAGCGAGTGCGCTCAGTCATTCGGGATTCGAAGGATTTGCTCTATGCCGCTCGTGCCAAACGCCCGGCTCCGGGTCGAGACGAGAAGATTCTGGCCTCGTGGAACGGCCTGATGATGTCGGCCTACGCGCGTGGGGCGCTCGTTCTCGGTGAGGAGGACTATGCAAAACGCGCCGAGCGGGCGGCCGACTTCGTGCTCACCCACATGCGCAAGGGTGGGCGCCTGCTGCGCAGTTACAAGAACGGACAGGCCCGGCACAACGCCTACCTGGATGATTACGCATTTGTTATTGCCGGGCTCCTTGACCTCTACGAGGCCACGAGCAATACACGCTGGCTAAAGGAGGCCATCGCCCTGGATACGATCCTGGAAAAATTCTATGAGGACGACAAAAGTGGCGGCTACTTTATGGTCAGTGACGACCACGAAAAACTCCTGGCGCGAGAGAAACCGGCCATCGACGGAGCCGAGCCGTCGGGGAACTCGATCGCGGCCATGAACCTTCTCCGACTACTCGAGTTCACCACCGATGATCGATACCGGGTGCGTGCCGAACGAACGTTCCGTGCGTTCGGTAAAAGCTTATCGAAGTCCCCGGCTGCATTGGCCGAGATGCTGCTCGCCCTTGACTTTTACCTCGACTCTCCTTTGGAGATCGTGATTGTAACGCCCACCTCGAGGCAGGAGGCAGAACCTCTTCTCGCGGAGCTGCGCGCCGCGTTTGTTCCCAACCGTGTCCTGGCGGTGGTTGTCGAGGGAGACGATTTGAAGTCCCAGGCGAAACTCATACCCCTTGTCGAGGGCAAGATTACCCAGGGGAAAAAACCGATGGCCTACGTGTGTGAAGCTGGGGTCTGTGAGCTTCCCACCTCTGATCCACGGGTCTTTGCCCGGCAGATCCGGAAAGTGCGTGATTACTAAGAAAGGAAGTCCAATGTCCATGGGTTTAGAACTACGAGGGTTTCTTGCCGTGTCGGACAAGAATACGTATTAGCCGGCCTCCGCTCACAATCACGTCACCCTCCGTGAGCCCTACGCGATTGCTGGTTCCCCGCCGGCCCAAAATGCCCTGGGGTCGCATTCCTAAGCAGGTTACGGCCTTGACTTTCCCCCTGAAATCGCCTATAATGAGCGTTCATCAGGTGTTTTGACTAATCCGTTAGGTGTGTTGACCAATCCGGTTCCTGCTGGTCCCAAGGAGTTCTTGCTGCCCACTGCCACCAACTCTTGTGCCGCTCACGTTTCGTCCATAAGAAGTTCAAAGACTTGGAACTGCCCACGAAAGCGGTCTGTCCGTTTCGTCATCTTTTGTAAGGAGGACCAATGGTTCGCAAGCTCGCATCGATTCCGGCCGGGTTTGGGTTGTTCCTGGCTGGATTGGCACCGCTTCTTTTTTCGCCCCACGTTTCTCTGGCCTCGGATCTGACCTATACCGTGCGGTTGGCCAAGGAACAGGTGCTCATCGAGCGGGCGGCTGGGTCCTC
>JAZGDW010000145.1:0-2216 GCA_036478295.1 Candidatus Krumholzibacteriia bacterium | reverse complement strand
TTCCGTTGCGTGAATGTTGTTACGGGCCGCAGGAACCGCCGCAGCCAACAAGACGGTAACCAGTGAAAAAGTCGGCAACACAAGGCATTTACTTCTCACCCGACGCCTCCCACATTGGTGAATGTCGAATGTCGAATGCAGAATGTCGAATCCGTACCGCGCCCGTCAGGAAGCGGCCCGGGGCGCGGGGTGGTACCGAAGAAAACGCTCCCTTACGGTCGCGGTACGGACTCGTCATTCGCCATTCTACTGGGGCAGCGTGGCGGCGTACATGCCGATGTCGGCTGCCCGCTGCACGCTCCAACCCAACAGGTCAAGCGACGGCATCGGCGCGCCCGGGTGACCGAACCGCACCTTGTGAAGAAACTCCCAGGGGTTTCCAGCCGCGACGGTGCCGACGTACTCCGGGTCGGCATCAGTATGGAAGTTTATATCCGTGCCGTCGAAACCATGGCAGCGGGCGCAAACCGTGTTGAACCAGAATGTACCGTTAACCATATCACCGGCGAACGTTCCGGTTCCGTCGATGTAGTCGATGTAGAGGTCGGTGTCGATCACACTCTCCAGGGTCATTTTCGCCAGATCCCAAAGGTCGCGATCACTCATGCCACCGGCGTCCATGTCATGACCGTCCACCGCCGGATCATCCGCCTTGAGCAAATCGAAAAGCTGCTGCGGCGTCAGCGTGGTGCTTATCACCCCACCGATGCCGGTGCGATGGCTGCCGGAGCCGTAGACGCCGTCCCGTCCCTTGTAGTCCCAACCGTGACATTCCTTACAGCGCCATGTGGCGGAGCCGGTGCGTGTGTTTGATTCCATGTCAGGTCGAAACGCCCAGAGCGGGTGGTCGCCCGTCGGTTCGGGCGCACCGTTAACCTTCCACCATTTGTCGTAGAGCAGTCCACCGCGGACGGCGTCGGCGAGCACGTATCCAGCCGGCAGGGCGGCGGTCGGCCCGGTCATGGCCGACACGAAGTCGTTGGTGTCGGCGAGCGAGACGGCTCCGTTATCATCGAAGTCGACGAATTCGCAGTCTTCACCGGTCGCCGGACCCGCGTCGTTGAAACATCGTTGAAGAACGGCGAAATCGCGAAGATCGAGGTCGGTATCGCCATCACCGTCACCCGGCTCGGCGTACGCAGCGATCGCATGCGTCGCGTAGTAACGATCGCCGTCATAAAATCCTGAATCGTCTACGGCGTTGCCGGCGACGAAGAAAACTACCGACCCTTCATCAACGGCTGGTGCCTCCCAGTGGAGATGATACTCATACGAGCCGCCGTTTGTGTCCCAGTTAGAAAGTGAGTCGTCGTAGCCGTCCCGCGTGTGGGTGACGTAACGGATGGGTTCACTGAATCCGGCGTTCCGGGTGTTGTCAGAGTCGCTGATGTTGAACGCGCCCACGTGGCCTCCAGGTCCCTCGGCGCTGATCTCGAAACCGGCGCGCGCCTGCTCGGGATCACCGATGCGCACGGTCAGATCGTAGGAAGCGCCGGCCCGATAACGCCGCGGCGCACCGAGCAGCTCCACCCCGCCCGGCCCGCTATTGAACATATGACACGCCGTGCAGTTCCCAGGCTGCCCGGACTGCTGCCAGAAGTCGTAACCGGCCGGTCCACCCGATCGGCCTGCCTCGGCGCCTGCCGAGAACGCAACCAGCACGGGAACACTCAAGCCGGCAGCTCCGACAACCAACGCAACGATCGTACAGGACTTTTTCATTCCTTGCCCCCCGAAGGACGGTGATATCCGGACCTTGCTCTGAGCCTACACGGGAACCCCAAGCCCCCTGCGGTAACCGGGCCAGCGGAAAACCCACGGATTGAAATCCGTGGGCTATAGCTCTAACCCATCATACCACCGCCGGGCGAACGCTTCAAGACGTATCCCAGAGGCCCCGGCAGCTTGGGTGCATCCCAAAAAAGGTGGCGAATCTGCACATGTGGCACGGTCTCGCGCAGCGAGGTCGTGGTCGGACGTTCTCACGGCCTGTCGCGCCTGCGGCGTGCCAGACCGTGCCACCCAGAATGGGATGCACCCCGGCAGCTTTTTGCCGATGCCCCCCCTTACGCAACGTCGATGAGACCCAGCATACCCGCATACCGCCGGGCGATCGCCTGCCTGAGCTGGGCATGTTCCGTTCGCTTCAGCTCGGCGTCGGCTCGCAGTATATCCGCGGCGTCGTCACGGGCGTGTTCAAGCAGATGGAAATCCGC
>JAZGDW010000144.1:0-4040 GCA_036478295.1 Candidatus Krumholzibacteriia bacterium | reverse complement strand
ATCGAAAAACTGAAGAACCAGTCCTGACCGGACGTCCGCCTCCGCCGACGAGCCGGCCCTTGATACTGCGCGAAAATAATCCCGCCCATGGCTGACACCAGCCCCCGACTGCAAACGAAACGGCCGTTTCCCCGGCGGTTCTCCACCAATCCCCCGACACGCAAGTCCCGTGCCGAACAGTATTGGGGGCACCGGCCTGTCAATACCAGCCCGGGCCGTAACGCCGCTCGAGTTTCGTCCTGTGGATACTCCTGGCGATTCGTCGCTGTGGAACGAACTGATCGAACGCTATCATTACCTGAAGTACAAGCCGCTATCTCAACGACCAGGGCGACGACACCCACGTCGGTATCTACCTCGGTTCCAAATCTACCGTGACGCCGGCAAGGAGTGCGTCCTAAGAGCGCCTCACTTACGGTCGGAATTCGGAAGAGCCCGGAGTTGGCGTCGGTTTTGGGACGCACTCTAAAGTTGGGAAGGTGAGAGGTGTGGGGTTGACTTTCCATGCTACATGGATGGCCATGGCGCCCGACACCGGCGCTACTCCCTACTGGGTTTGTGATTACGCGTGGCGGTTTAGCGCGACTGCCCGATTTCCTGTTCCAACTCGAACCCTTCCATCAGTTGGTCACCGGTTCGCCCCCCGCTTGTAAGGATTTTGATCGAGCCGCTCAGTACGTTGACCGCCACGATTTCCGTAACGTTCTGAATCTTGCGTCTCTCGAAAGTTACTGGGCCTTTCAGGTCGCTGTGAAAAACGGTCTCGCGATCGCCGATTCGAATCGTCACGCCCTGATGGGTTTTCCGCGACACGCGGACACGCGCCGTACCGTCAACATAGGCGTTCTTCAATAGCTCCTCACGGCGTTTCTCGTCCTCGGCGATCATAGGGGCGGCGTTGCCTGTTGCGGAGAGCAGATCGGAGGCTTGTTGCCCATGAGCGCCGCTTAGCGGCCTTTCACGGTCCAGCAGCGGTTGGACCAGTTCCCGAATCCGGTCGATCAGTTCCCGGGCACGCTTCACCCGCTTGTCAATCACGGCAACCTCGCGGATGACTTCCGGCCGTACGCCGACGACGATGCGCGTTGGCACGTTGGCGTCGCTCCCTAGGTGGCTCACTTCAAGCCCGTCCCTGCTGTACAGGCTACCCCCGATAACACTTGCACCCGCGGCGATGAGTTTGCCACCGACGCAGACGTGGCAGTTCATCAATTGCTTGCCGATTTTGATATCACCGGCGGCTACCAGGTTGGCATCGGCACCGAACTTGGCGCTGATCTGACCAGCGGCGGTCACGAGGCCGCTCCCTCGCCCCAAAATGCCGCGGCGCACCACTACGTCACCGCCGGCGGTGACTTTCGCCGCTTCGATCGCCATGGCGATGGTGATCGACCCAGAGGACTTTACTTCGAAACGATCGGGAACGCGGCCGGCGATATACACGTCAACGGTGGAATCCACGTTTCCGGTGTCGAACCCGACGTCCCCCTTAATCTTGAGCACTTCCACGATTTGCAGTGTTCGATCATCGTCCGTGACCTTTCCCGCCCGATTACTGATTACACGGTTTGGATCATCGGGGGATCGCCGGATCGATTCATGGATCTGCAGCGGGATGGCCGAGCCTTCGGCCGGGATCGGTTGTCCCTTCACGTCAACGCCGTTGCGTGGCGGGACGGCCGGAGCGATCGTGCCGATCGTCGCATCCTTATCCACGGTGAGTATGGAATTGAGAGTGTAATAGTTGACCGACGCGTCGTCCTGCCAATCGGTGGCCTCTTTCGCGAAGCGCTCGTCCCAGATAAACTTCGCGTCTTGTCCGTGCTGAGGTGGTTCACCTTGAGCCACGATGAAGGGATCAGAGCCCGCCTTGCCGGTAGATGCCAGGTGAACGAACTCCGCCACACGGGCTTTGACCGCGTCGTTAAGAACGACCTGGGCCTCCTCAAGGGCGGCGAATACGTCGGTCTCGGTAGGTGAATCCGTAGCGCTGGCCGGCCCGAGTTTGAGGAACGCGGTCAACAAGTCTTGAGCGACTTCAACGCTGACACATTTGGCGGTGTCCGGCAGCGCCGCGTTCATCGCGGCCTCCGATTTAGAGTGCATCCTAAAACCACCTCCCTTACGGTCGGGGTTCGGAAGAGCCCAGGGTCGGTGTCGGTTTTAGGACGCACTCTTAACACATTATAATTCCAGCCCGGGTGGCTGTCCCGGTGCAGATCACAACCCGCGCAGCCTTGCCCCGGAAAGGCTGAGGTGGTCAAAGTGAACTATAGTAATATCGTTCATTTTCAAAGCGTTAATAAGCCCTTGGGGAGAAACTGACATTGCTGGCTCGAACATTGGATGTCATCGGAACGGTTTGGGTTAACGCCGCTCTGGGAACGGGACTGATGCTTATCGGTACGGGCGCGGGGTGGACCGTTGGTCAAGCGGATCGGCTGCCGCCGGTGCGGTTGATCGCCTGGTGGGTAAGCCGTTTCGTCCTACCGGTCCTGCGGTGTCGGTCCTGGTGGGGACGGGCAGCGGCAATATTTGCCAACAACCTCTCGATTCTGGCCGCACTGTTGGCCCTGGGTCGATGGCATGCAGCGTCGATTGTCGGCGTGGCGGGTCTCGGCATAAGCCTGGGGATTGGACTTCGAGTCCTTTCCGGACCCTCCGGCGCAGTGATCAGAACCGCGCCTGTAAGGAAGCGTTGTGCCGACGAAAGACGGTGCCTACGAATCGGTGTGGCCCTGAACCTCTTGGAGCCGCCCGCCATTATACTGACGATCGGGCTGAGCCTGGGACGCGTGCCCATCGCCTTGTCGGGGACGCAGGCCTGGGAAACGTTTGCCTTGTGGGTTTTTCCCCTGACGCTTGTGGCAGCGGCTGGCGAGGCCCTTTGGATGGGCGTTACCCGGATTGCACACGATTCGTAAGATGCACACCATTCGTAGATCTGCACAGCGGCCCTTACCGGCCTGTCCTACCGGTCCAAATCCTGCAAAAGGGGGTATCACATTATTGCCCTCGATGCGCCCTGTTGAAGAGTCTGTAAATATGCCTGAACCAGTATTATCGTTCGCTGTACAGCCCAGGACGAGACATCCAGAATCAACTCGGATTCCGTCATCGGAGTTGTCCGAAGCAGTGCAGTTGCTGACTGTGCTGCCGTCACCCGCGCGAATCCCATCGTTGGAATTCTGGCTCGCGGTACAGTTAGTGACCGTGCTCAAGATGTCTACTTGTATGCCAGCGCCATTCGCATAAGCAGCGCACTTGGCGACCAAGCTGCCCTGGCCGCTCCAAATCCCCAATCCCGAGTTGCTGTACGCACTGCATCCGCTAATCTTGGTGCCCAATGTTCCGAAGATCCCTTTGCCCGTATTGTCATAGCTCGTGCAGTTGCTGACAGAAGCCCCGCGCCCCACAGCGATACCATCGCCACTATTCTCACCTGCTATGCAGGTTGTGACCACACCTCCGTCTCCGAGTTGCAGGCCAGTTCCACCATTGTTGTTGGCGCGCAAGTTTTCAAGCATCCCGTATTTCACGGACCCTGCACTAACGCCGTTCGCGCCCCAGTCTCTAATCGTCCCGTTGCGAATGGCAACGCCGACTTGAGCGACTGGGACGCTCACGCCACTCAGAGAACCGGGCGCGCCAATGAGCGCGAATCCATTAAGATCGAGCGTCACATTGCTGGCAGCGACTTCAATCCCACTCTTCCCGGACTCGCCGGTGATGTTTCCGGCAAGGTAGTACGAGCCGGGTTGTGTGATTTTGAATAGCGAGTCGGCGTCGCCGGGCGTTTTTGTGTCGCTGATCTCGGTTCGTGGGCCGAAGCGACCAGTCGGTCCGACAGGTCCGGGTGGTGGGTTGAGGTCCCCGGCCTGGGCCAGAGGTGCTCCCACAGCCAAGACCACTGAGTAAACTGCGAGCTTGAGGTACACCATGTGTTTTCGCTTTGACATCATTCTTTCCTTTCACCGGTCCCCCGTTCAGTGGGGGTTATCCAATACAAAAGGGCGCGAAACCGAAACGTGTCCCTCTTC
>JAZGDW010000143.1:0-4198 GCA_036478295.1 Candidatus Krumholzibacteriia bacterium | reverse complement strand
AGGACTCCGTCGCTGATCTGGTCCCGCAGGTACTCGGCCTTGATCAGGTGGCCCCAGTTGTCGGAGGACCACGGGTAGATCCGATCTGCGTCTCGAGGAAAGATGATCCCCTGGTAGAGGATCAGGGCGGCCACGAGGATTACGCCAGCGGCAATACCTGTCCGTACTCTTGCGTCCATGTCATGCGACCGAGTACGCGGCGTGGTTCGTGGGGCTCTCCCATACCCTTACGGTTTTCAGCCTGGTAGCTCCGCGTGCGAGGCCGGGAGCGATGTCCTGGAATATCACCCGCGCGATGTTTTCAGCGGTTGGCTGGATCCTGTCAAAGGGTTCTACGTTATTGAGGAGGGTTTCGTTGTAGTCAGCGATTTTTGCTTCGAGCGCGTCGCGAGCTTCCGCGAATCCGAGGACCGTTCCCTCTTCGTCGTTGGCGTCTGACTCGAAGAGCACCTCGACTCGCCATGAGTGGTAGTGGGTCTCACCCCGGTCCCCGCCGAAGGAGAGGTAATGGCGGGCCCCGAAGAAGGCCTCCGCGCCCAGTTCAAATGTGGCGATGTCGGCCTTAGCCGCCTGTGGCGACGCTTCGACGACAGCCGGCTCAATCGAACCCTCTGCGCCCGCCTGGGCTGCAGGCGCCGCGAAAACGCCCGACGGGCCCAGCGCGATCTCAATGCGGCTCGCCGCAACGCGCAGGCTCCTGGGCTTGTAGGCGCCGGACATGCCGATAAGGCCCGTGATCAGCGTACGCTGAGGGTCGGCTTCTACGACGTAGACCGTTACGGATTCTTCTACCGATTCGATAACCGCATTGGTGACAGCGTCGATATGCTGAAGGGCGAGAAGATACTCATTGGCGTCGTCCAGGCCTGAGACCACGATTCTAGTTTCGCCAGCCCGGTCGCGGATCATCTTCCTCAGGGAGGGGCGATTTTCAACGGGCAGCTGCATTCTGCGTGCGGCCTCCTGGAAGACCTCAGCGGCCTCGCCGAATGCCTCCTCCAGCGAGGTGGCCTCCTTACCAGAAGTGGGTGCCTCCCGGACCTGGTGGAGCGTTGTTATCGACTCTGTGACGAGGCTCGCCAGCGCCCCCGTTTCGGCGGATTCGGCGGCTGCTACCGCGACCAGAGACTTGCGCCCCACACCTGGTATCCGCTCCTGTGGACGCTGGGTATATTCCAACCTGTATTCGGGCCCTACGGTACGGGTAAGGAGCGCGCGGCCCTGATCGAGGCGATCTTCTGCGCTTCGCTCATCGAGTCCCAGTTCCGCAGCGATCTCGCGGACGGAGACGTCGCGGGTGACCCGCAGCGTTGCGACTGCACGAAGGTTCACGGGAAATTCAGCGATCGCCGCGAGCAGGACGTCGTGCCTGCTCGGCCCCATTTCTTCTTGCGCCTGCACGGCAACCAGAGCTGGGTCCGACTCGGGCGCGGTCTGCGGAGGACCTTCATAGGTGCAGGAGCAGGGACCGCCATCGCCGCACCCCGCACAACAGTATGCCTTGCCGTTGACGGCCGTCGGATCCCACCAGAAGGTTGCGAGGCAGTTGGCGCACTCGTGGCCGGCGTCGTCATCGTTTGCAGGCGGGCTTCCTGCCGGCGCCGCGGGCGGAACGGGAGCGCTGCTCGCCGTTACGGGTTCGGCATCGGGATGTGCGTGGTCATCATGACCGGCGTCTTCGGGCTGATCGGCCGGCTCGCCGTCGCTCACGGTAACGGCATCGGTAGTTGGACTGTTGTAGGTACAGGCACAGGGTCCGCCATCGGCGCAGCCGCGGCAGCAGTAGCCATGTCTCTCGAATTCAATCGTCGCCCAGTCGAATTCGGCGAAACAGCCGGAGCAAACGTGCTTTGGCGGTGGCTGTTCACCATTGTTGCTTTTGCGAGGGGTGGGCATACGGTTTTGTACCTTATACGAAGTCCAAGATTCGCCGGAACGACTCCAACTTATCTATAACTGCGCGATCAATCCAGTGAATATCGTTGCGATGACGTGAAGTTTGAGTTTGGGCCGGTAACGAATCGGTAACGGCGCACCGGGCCGACTTCCCGCCTGGGCGCGCATCGGAACATTTCGGATAGTCGGAAAGGACGAAACTACGGCGCCGTGCGCAAAGGGATATGCGTGATTCGCGAAACCAGCAGAGTTGCGGTGGCTCTAGTCGACGACCGACAGCCTGTAGCCGACGCCTCTCTCATTGGCAATCACGTCAACGTTATCCTCGACCGCATTGAACTTGGAACGAATGCGCTGGACGTGGACCTTCAGGTAGTCCATCTCGTCAATGTATTCCCTGCCCCACACCTTGGCCAGAAGCGTGCGATGTTGAACCACGTTGGGGTAGTTCTTGACGAGGTGATACATGAGGTTCCACTCGAGCGGAGTAAGGGGGACCTGTTCTCCGTTGTATTTGACTCTGTGCGCGGCGAAATCAAACGTGAGGGGGCCTTTTTCGAAGGGCTGCTCATGTCCGCCGATAGCGCCGAGTTGATAGCGCCGCATGACTGCACGGATCCGGGCGAGGAGTTCCAGGTGGCTGAACGGCTTCGTGATGTAGTCGTCGGCACCCATTTCGAGGCCCTTGACCTTGTCCACTTCGCCGCCGCGGGCGGTGATCATTATCACCGGCACATCTGATGATTCTCGAATTGTCTTGCAGACCTCGAATCCATGGATATCCGGCAAGATAAGGTCAAGAATCACTACGTCAGGATTGTGTTCCCTGAAGCTCTCAATCGCGGTCGTGCCGTCTAGCGCTTCAAAAAGTTCCGCGTCCTCCCAGCGGAGGGCGAAACAGATGTTTACCGCCTCCAGAATGTCCGGGTCGTCGTCAACTATCAGGACTTTCATAGTCGTGCTCTACCGGCAGTGATACACGAAAAGTGTTTCCACCGCTTTCGGTGCTTTCCAGCCATACCGAGCCACCATGCAACGCGATGATCTCCCTGGCGATGGCCAATCCGAGCCCACTCTCCTGGACGTGTCCAACTTCGGCTCGCAATTTGAAGAACGGCTCGAACAGGCTTTCCCGCTCCTCAACCGGCACCTGTTTCCCGCCACCTTTGATGGCGAATTGGAACTCGTCGGATTCGACTTCCGCCTCGATCGTCAACGTCGAATCGACCGGAGTAACCTGCATCAGGTAGGAAAGCAGGTTAACCAGAACTTGCTCAAGGCGTTTTTTATCGCCATCGAACACAGTAACACTTGAACCAAGCTGCAACTCGACAAGCTGGTCTCGTCGCTCCGCCAGAACAGCGGTCTGCTCACAGGCACTTGCGATCAGTTCCGCCGGGTTGATCTGTTCGAACCTCAAGGTGAGCTGGCCTGCCTGAAGGTTTCCGATGTCGAGCAGATCTGTGATCTGCCGCTCCATCCTCCCCAGAGCGCGGCCCAGATTGAGGATTAGCCGCTCGTGCTGCCTGGGGTCCGCCCGCATCTTCGCCATCGCTTCTTTGTCGCTGAGAAGTTCGAAGTCGAGCCGAATGGAGGCGAGGGGAGATCGCAGGTCGTGGACGATCTGCCCGATCAGGTGGGTATCAACGACTCGCGCAGGGCTGGCCCGATTTCCATCAGATTCCAGCGCGCGTTCCGTGTCAACCATGTTTTGACCCTGGGTAGTGATCCTGACTTCGTCCGCGTCACCCCATATCGCCGAGTATAGGTGTAACGCCCGGCTCCCGCCACTGACTGAGAAGAGCCGAGGGACGGGAGCACCACTACTTCCCCGATGCGATGGACGTCGGCGCTCTGTAAACCCTCCAGCTCCAGAGATCCCGTGCGGCAGCTTCGAGAGCGCCGGTATTTGGCCGGTCTACCGCCACCCGGCCGGGCAGCAAGCGGTCCTGGAGGGGGCTCAGGGCGTCGCACCGCTTCATGAACGAATTCAGCACCTGCCGATCTCCGCCAAGGGCGAGATGATCAATCGAGTTCGAGAACGGGGCAAAGCGCTCCTTTGCGTCACGACAGGCCTTGTCGAAAAGCTCTCTGATCCATTTCTCTCTGTTACGCTCGAAGCGGCGCTGGGACTGTCCGCCCGCCCTGTGCCGGCCCTTCACGTACCGAGTGTCCGATTTCGTGACTTCCAGTTTGCCGTCCACAGCGACGCCGACGGCGTATGCGCCAAGGCGCAGGAGCACGATGGCGACCGTGCGGCGACGCGCCGTAAATTCCTTCAACGCGGTGAAATCGCTCGAAC
>JAZGDW010000142.1:0-2914 GCA_036478295.1 Candidatus Krumholzibacteriia bacterium | reverse complement strand
TCTCGTACAACACTCTCGGGGTTGGTTCGCTTCGGCATGGGCCACTCCTTTAGGGGTATTATAACATCGCAGAGTGTCCATTAATTTTGGACTTGATCTGGTCCTACTCATGCTGACGGAAAACAGTCCTTTTGTTTCTTCTTCTTGGGTGGCGCTGGGGCGCCTTTCGAGGACCAACCGGCTTTCGGTCCACTAATGGGGCATGTCCCGTAACCACAGCTCCACAACCCGAGGATCACGTAGTTGAAGAAAACGGAGATTACCACCGCAATTGCCAACTCACCGATGCCGGCGGCCAGCCCCACGCCGATGGCGGCAAAGATATACAATGCGTCTGCCGTGTCCTGCAGTGAACTGCGAAACCGGACTCCAGCAACAATCCCAGCGAGGCTGAACGCGAGCGCTACGCTACTCTTTACCATGACCACAATGCCGGCGATGGCGATCGGCAATATGACCATCGTCTGAACGACGGATTGGTCGAAGCCGGTGAGTCTTCGCGCTCCCATGTAACCCCAGGAAACCGGTAACATCAACAGCAGCGCGCCGACCATGGAGATCACAAGCGAGATGACAATATAGCCGCCGGTAGATGCGACGTCATCGATACCGACGCGCTCGAAGGTGGCCCCTGTTCCGAGCGCATCGCTGCCACCCTGGAAGTAACCGACGATCGGCGGCCACCCCCACACCAGAGCCGCCGTCACGGCGCCCAACAGGAGGTAGTATACTGTTAGCCGGCGTACCGGTCGCACGGGTGGCTCGATGCAGAGCCGCAACAGTTTGCGCAATATCATAGATACCTCCGCGGTTCTACGGCAGATTCATCGCCGCAGTCTCCTTCAAAAAGTAAAACCCGCAAGCACAGGTTCCAGTAGCTCACGGTTGAGTTTCACCAAAAAATCCATCATAATCTATCCGGCTTTGGCTGGGCCCTGCTGTTGTGGTACTATCCCGTCGGTGTGACTCGACGACGATTCATTCAGCCCTGGGCGGATATGCTAGCATGAAAAATCTGTAACCCACCAAGGGTTTATGATGTAAGACCGAGTCGCATGGTCAACTCCACCCCATAAGTAAGTGGAACGGTTGAACATGGAACAAGTTCGCGAGGCGCTGGACACGGTGATTTCGAACCGTTATGTCGGCGCCGCGGTTATCTTTCTCCTGTCTCTTGTGGCGGCAGCCATTGTCGACTTCATCGTCGCTCGCGTGTGCCGCGCACTCGCTCGCCGTACGAAGTCCACCCTCGATGATTCCTTTATCGATCTGATCCACCAACCGGTTCGAATCACAGTCGTTCTGCTGGGGCTGTGGATGGCGATGGCGAGGCTGGCCCTGCCCGCCTATCCCGCGGGTATTGCGGCAGCGTTCATCAAGACCATCGCCGCCCTGGTGTGGACGGTGTTCGCGATGCGCTTCGTGGGCCTCGCCCTTGAAGGTCTCAGCCGCGCCAAGTCCGGCGGCATGGTCGGACCCCGTACGCGCCCCCTGTTCTACAATCTGGCGCGGATTGTTCTTGTCGCCCTCGTGCTCTACCTGATTTTCGTGTTCTGGGGAATCAACCTGTCCGCCTGGCTGGCGTCGGCCGGCATCATCGGCATCGCCGTCGGCTTCGCCGCCAAGGACTCACTGGCCAACCTGTTTTCCGGTATTTTCATCCTGGCCGACGCGCCGTACAAACTCGGCGACTATATCAATCTGGACACCGGCGAGCGCGGCGAGGTGACCCACATCGGGCTCCGAAGCACGCGGCTTCTCACGCGGGACGACGTCGAAGTCACGATCCCCAACGCCGTTATCGCCACCGCAAAGATCGTCAACGAGAGCGGCGGACCGTGGGCGAAAGAGCGCATACGGGTGAAGGTCGGTGTCGCCTACGGCACGGACGTCGACCGCCTGCGGGAGATCCTGACCGAGATCGGCGTCAAGTACCCCGACGTGTGTGACGATCCCGAGCCCCGGGTGCGCTTTCGGGCCTTCGGCAATTCCTCGCTCGACTTCGAACTCTTGTGCTGGATCGAGGAACCCGTGCACCGGGGCCGTGTCCTGGATCAGCTCAACACGTTAATCTACAAACGCCTCAGGAAAGAAGGCATCGAGATCCCGTATCCCAAGCGGGATGTCTACATCAAGCAGATGCCGGATACCAAGTAATCGGAGGGAGCACGGCCAGACGGACGGTGCGGCGTCAACGGAGTGTGGCGGCACGTTGCCAACGGCCACCAGCGGCCGCGCGGGATCCGGTTTTCACTGCGATCTGCGCGCCCACTCACACCAGGCCGACCCGCTCGTCGAACCGCCAAAGACCGGCGGCGCGGGCCGTTTCATACGCGCGTGGCAGCTCCTCGTGTTCCAGGCCGCGGTTGATGTCGGCGTGCTTCACGTCGCCCTTTTTGGACGCCTTCCCCACCTCGTACTCCGGGCGGTACTGCGCCATGATGTTCACGTGTGTGTCGGGCGAGACCTCGTCAGCCAGCCAGCGGAAGATGGCCTCGGACTCGCGCGCGAGACCTGGCATAACGAGGTGTCGTACCAGAAGACCCCTCCGCGCCAGGCCGTCGGGGCCGAAACGCAGCGGACCGACCTGCCGGGACATCTCGAGGATCGCCTCCCGCGCGCGTTCCGGGTAATCCTTCGCCTTGCCCAGGCGTCGCGCGGTTTCCCTTTCCCAGAATTTGAAATCCGGCATGTAGATATCGACGAGCCCGTCGAGCAGTTCGAGCGATGCGACGGCGTCGTAGGCGCTCGTGTTGTAGACGATGGGCACGGACAGCCCGCGCGGCACGGCTTCGGCGATGGCCTCGATGACCTGGGGTACCACGGGCTCGGGAGTGACGAAGATGATATTGTGGCAGCCGCGCTGCTGCATCTGGAGCATGATCTTCGCGACGGCCTCCGCCGGGCACTCCGG
>JAZGDW010000141.1:0-15823 GCA_036478295.1 Candidatus Krumholzibacteriia bacterium | reverse complement strand
CTTGTCGATCATCCGGCGCAGCTCCGTGGTGTTGCCCGCGGGCAGCCTGCCGATGATCAGGCTTGGAATGAAATTCACCGGGTTGGGCAGCGGAAACTCTCGCAGCGGATCCTTGATGAAATCATGGTCGAGCATGACGTACCATTTGTCGGTCGTCACCACCTCGTCCTCGTTGAATCCGGCGCCGACGAACTCGGTGAACGACTCGGTCGGAACAAAATTGATACCCGAGTCGGTGCCGTGCACGCGCTTGTTGTCCTCGTTGCTGTCCCCCACCAGCAGCACGAAGCTGGCGTTTCCGTTCTCGAAGAAATGGCGGATGAACCTGCGGATTGCCCGCGGGTGGTTGACGCCGCCGTTGAACTCATCGTAGATCTCATCGACGTCGGCCATCAGCACCCGGTAGCCCTGCGACTTGCGATAATCCACCCAGCGCTGCATCTCGCCGAGAAAGTTCCTGTGCGACACCACAAGAACGTCCACGCCGCCCTTGGCCGGATTGTCGATCAGACCACCGTCCACGTCCGAGATGACGTCGCCCCCTGAGATCTCTTTTATCTTGTCCAGCGGTGTCACGATGTAACGCCTCTGCGACACCAGCGTTTCTCGAAAGGACAGTACCCAACCGCCTCCTACCGGGGTAAGGTGCCCGCCTCCGAGCTGGCAATCGCGGGGCGCGAGCGGATCGGTGACGTCGAAGAGCATCACGTCCGGGCGGCTGAGACCGGTGACGGTGAGACTGGTGTCACCGGCCAACGAGGCGGAGTGAAAATCCAGCACGTTGCCCTTGGCGCGGTACGGTGACTGGTACTCGAGGTCGAACCAGTTGAGGAGCACGTCGAGGAACGACGCCTGGTTCTGAGCGTCTGGCGTGATTCGAAAGGTGTTGAGGCCTTCGACCAGAGAACCGGCAAACATCGGCCCGGAGTCGTAGTTGATCAGTGTGTTCCTCGGCACGGATACCTGCTTCAAGACGGTCGTGCCTTTGCTGTTGAGGATTCTCACCCTTATGACGCGCGAGATGACGTTGCGGTCTGCGCCCAAAAACCGGGCCTTCACGCGAAACTGGTCGCCGCCGTCGACCGCGTCGAGCACAAACGGCGCCGAAAAAGACTGCAGCCGTGGATTATGGTAGTAGAAAAAATCCCGCTCCAGCGGCGGCGTCTTCTCGCGGAACCACAGGTCCCGTTCGAAACGGCGGGTCACGGGGAACGACGCCGAGGTGGTGTCGCCGGTCACGAACCCGGGCGCGACGGTCTTGGGACTCATCTGCGGGCCGGCAGACGCACCCAGCCAGTATATGTTATCGTCGGTGAACTTCTGAATCGGATCGTCTTGCAGCGTGTCTTCGCGGAGCTGCTGGCCGTAGAAAATCACGTAGTCGTTGCCGTCGAAAGTGCCCACCGTGCCAGCCGGGTCCTCGACCACCTTGTAGGCCACATCGACGACGCGCTCCGCCAGGATGGCGTCGTCGTACGAGCGTTTGAACAAGTGTAGATCTGCGGTTGCCGTCCCCGCCGGAAACCCTTCGGCAATGACGGAGGCGGCGCTCACGCGGTGCATCCGGCTCTCCTTCACCTGGAGTTTTACCACGGGACCGGCCAGCGCCAGGGCGGCCTGGGCTGTTTCCCGATAGACTGCAGATCGCCTCGGCGCGGCCCGCCATTCCCGGGCCTGCCCCGGATTCACCAGCATTCCTGACAGGATACGGTCCCACACATCGGACTCGGGGACAGGTCGCAGGGCGTCCTCACGGCCCGGGCCGAGCCTGTTCCGGCCGGCCGGGTCGAAGGACACCTCGATGCGGATGATCGTGGCCAAAACGGTCTCTCCCGTCGCCGGGTCGTACGCCACCGGATCCACCCGGAGCGACACGATGCGCTGGTGTCGCACGCGGCCGACGCCGGCGTCCGTCACACCGATGGTGTACTTCTTTTGCCCGTATACCGAGTCGTCGATGCGGTAGATTTCCCGGGTGGTCACGAAATCCGCTCCGTCCCGCACGGCAACCGCCGAAGGCGCCGGCTCCAGCCGGTGCCGGCCGAGGGGTTGCGAGCGAACGAT
Source organism: Candidatus Krumholzibacteriia bacterium (assembly GCA_036478295.1). Taxonomy (GTDB): domain Bacteria; phylum Krumholzibacteriota; class Krumholzibacteriia; order WVZY01; family WVZY01; genus JAZGDW01. The sequence goes on along the minus strand of JAZGDW010000141.1, from coordinate 13,759 downwards.
CGTGGAGCGAAGCGAGTAGCGGCCCTCAGGCGGCAGGGCGACCATATAGTAGCGCCCGGGCAGCCGGGGCTCGCCTTCTCCGGTCAGGGTCCCGAAATCCGGTATCTCGAGTCTTTCGGTCCCCGCGAGAAACGGTGACGCCTCGAAACGGAACCCTTCCAGGTTCACTTCGAAAACCAGCCGGGAGGCGTCTGAGGACACGAGCTTGACCTCCGCACCGACGGCGGGCGCCGCGGCGGGTCCTGCCACGACGAGTGCGGCGCAGGCCAGCACGACGCCGAACCACAACCCGTGTGGGGGGGGCACTACGAAAAAACGGCCGGAACGCATGTAGATACAACCTCCCAAGGCTTCAAGCACAGGGGTTACCGTGTTTGGATGTCGCAGGGGGCTAAAAGCAGGCTGGCAAACTAGCTAAAACTTATTAGATCCAATCGTCGCCGTCAAGTCGAAGCGAGATCGAGTATCAGTATACCGCGGACCGGTGCCCGTTGTCAATCGCCCGGCTCATGGGTTACCGGTACCCACGTACCGCATGGTCAATAAAGAACGGCCCTTACCCCTACAGGGGCAAGGGCCGAACACTTGGATTAACTACGCGCTGTGACTAATCGGCCGACCGATAGATTGCTTTGATCTGGCCCCAGGTCGTCTCGTGGACGGCAACGGCGCACAGGCACGTCGCGTCGCTGTTTATCATCCCGTTCTGGCTGGGAACATTGGGAATGTCCTTGAAGGCGCAATCCGTCACTTCGATCGTCCCCGACAAAGAGAAAGGGTCGCCGACAATCGGGTACGCGCAGCAGGGGAGTGTGTTACCCAAACCAATCGAGACCACCGTCGCAACAAGGATCGGCGACACCAAGCATTGGCCATACCCAACGGCAAGGCCAATTTGCGAGTTGCCATTCGAGACAGCGAACGGGACCTGGTCCGCTATAAAACTGCCCGCATAACAAGCGGGAAACTCCGCCTTGAACCAGATCGCGGTCGCGCCCACCGTGGCCATGTGCACGAAGTTCCAGTTGTTTACGCCTGCTACGTCCACCAGGTTGCAGTCGTTGCCCCCGACGTCCGCGAATATCGAAATAAGCCCCGCCTGGGCAAAAGCCATGGTCGCCCACAGCGTGAACACGATCGTCAATAACAAAGCCTTTTTCATAGACGTCTCCTTCGAAGACGAGGAAATACGCAACGAGCCCTTACATCCGGCGGCACAGGCAGCCCCGTGCACCCCTTGCCATCGCCCAAACGGCAAGCCGTCTCGAGCGGCGGCCACGCAAACCAACGTGAACCAAGCGGCACAGGACGACCGCGGAGTAAGTGTTCAACGGAGCCGTCGTGGATGTCAAGCTTTTTTGTGGTTTGGAAAAGGCCCGCCCGTGCGATCGGACGTTTATGCCCGGCAACCGGCTAAAAAGCAGCCACCCACGGGAGGCGGCCTCTCGTGGGTGGGTTATCGTCGGAGACGTATGCGGAAAACGTCGCTTATCGCGTCGCAGAATAGAGGGCCTTGACGCGGCCCCAGGTTGTCTCTTCGACGGGGACTGTGGCGCACACCAGTGATGTCATGCCAACAGCGCTGATGAGCTGGTAGGTCGGGAATGACGCAGCGCCGACAAATCCGGTGCTTGGGTTCGGTACGACAACGGCGGGATCGTCGGTGACCCCGCAACCATTGCAGTTCCACGTGAACAGGACCATGTAGGCCCTGAACCTCCCGAACGCATTCTCCGGCACCGGCCAGCCCATGGAAATGCCCGTCGGCGAGTCGCCGAAGGTCACCGGGGGTGTGCCTACGTCCGCGAGCCATGTCATGGTCCCGGGAAAGTTGATGGCCAGCTCCAGGCCCATGATGAGGGAGCCGAACGCCTGGGCCACGACGAACATCGAATCAAGCCCACCGCCGGGCGGGCAATTCTCGCTCTGTGCCGTGAGCCCCGTGTCAAAATAGATTCGGACAGTGGGTGTCTGCGCCAAGGACAGGCCCGTGCAGACCACGAGCAGCAGAGCCGCCACCGCTATCGATCGAAAAATGCGCATACGATCACCTCGCTCTAGAAATTAACCAGGTTTTTGGATCAGGACGTCCTGCGGGTATCGTATGCAAGAGATGGACCCAACGGGCGGGCACGGCACCAGGAATCGTCCCGGAGAGGGCCAAATCTCGTGCCGGAACTAACCGGCCGTTGTGCGACCGTATGCGCCCCCGTTTGGGCAGCTTTTTCCTGAGGGGCTTCCACACTCGGGAGACCGGGGAGCTGCGGGAGAGGCAGTCCGTTCGCCTGGCCCGGCCGGCACTCTCGCAGAGTGCAAAATCGGCTGCCAAACGGCAAGACTCGAGAAAAAAGATAACGCCCGCTACGTGGCAGCGGGCGTCATCTCAACGAAACAAGTATAACCGAACAGTCTCTACTCGACGTACAGCGACTTCACCTTGCCCCACGTGCTCTCCTCAACCGGCACCGGAGGGCTCGGGGGGGTGCAAGCACAGTTCTCGGGTGTGCCGTTGACCGTGTGTATAACACCGACTCCAATGTTGTCATCGAAAGCACAATCGGTAACGATAATCTCGCCCCCGGGCTGGGCCGGATCGCCCGTGATCGGGAAGAAACAGCACAACGGGGTCGTCCCGCTGGCGAAGTAGGCGATGATCAGAACGTTAGTCGCATCGGGGCCTAAACAGGCGCCGTATGCCACAGAAACGCCGGTCTGCGAGTTACCGACCGTCACCGGGAACGGCTTCGTGTCGGCGAGAAACGACGCACCCGTCGTGCTCATACAAAGTGGCGTCTCCGCCTTAAAAGCGACAGCCGCGGCGATCGAGTGCGTGCTGACTATAAAGACGTTCAGCAATCCCGCGACTGCATCGTCGACGTTACACTCGAGACCGCCCGGATCGGCGTAGGTACCGAGAAATCCCACCTGGCCGAACGCGAGGCTCGCGCCGAAAAGCATAACCGTAGTTAACAGTATCACCTTTTTCATGAAACACTCCTTTTTGAGTGAACGGGGTGAAAGGCCTGCTTGCCATTTACCATTTTCCATTCGCTCAGCCGGTAGCACGTTGGAGATCGGACAAGAGCTTAACCGCTTGGTGTGTCCGCGCGGTCAAAAAAACTCTCTCGCTGAGAAACCGACAGCTACCTCCCTTTCGAGTGCCGACTAAGGACCTGGACTTTTCTGGAGCCCGTAGATGTTACCATAACAGAGCCGCTCATGTCAACTTCAATCCCGGCTCTCCGCCGCTCCAACAGACCTGGCCGACGCAACGCGCGCCAAATAACTGGTACTTCCAAGTCCGTAGTACCGGGCTCCAGAAACTATGGAGCAACTCAATACAACCTATCGCGTATACAGCGCTTTCACTTTGCCCCACGTACTCTCTTCAACCGGCACCGTCGCGCAAATGAGCGCGGTCAGACCCACCGCAGCGGACAGGGGTACCTGCTGAAAGCAGGCGTACGCCGGCTCGAGAGGGGTCGCGAACAACGGATGGCCAACAACTCCTATCTCAAGGTCCCTCCTGTTCCCTCCACAGGAGGTGATATCCCACTGGAAGATGACAGTCGCGATGTTTACGCCCTCGAACCCGTTCTGTGGAATGGCCCATCCCATGGACATGCCCGTCGGCGTCGTGCCAATGGTCACCGGCTGTGTGTCAATATCCGCGATCCAGATGATGGCCGCCGGGTAATTGACCCGAACATCAATACCTGTTACCAGACAGTTCAAATTGTAGGCAACGAGGAAGAGCGAATCCACCTGGCCCAGCACACCCGGCGGAATCAAGGCCTCGTTCAGCCCGTCCCCACTGGGTGATATGTCCGAAAAGACAGCTACGTAGGGCGTCTGCGCACCGGCGAAAGATGCTCCGACTATTGCGAGCACCCCCAGCGCGAAGACCAACACTTTTACATTCGTCATTGGTGCAACTCCTTTGCTTGTTTGCTGCGTGTCCTGATTGTTGTAATCTCGCTCAAGTCGAGGTTACGCCCATTGAAACAGTTGTTGGTCAGAAATTGCGAAGAACCTTTGATTCATTGAATCGCCCTGGAGTGCTGATTCTGGGAAGCTGGATGAACCACTTCGGATGAACCCGTTGGGGCTCATCCAGCTCAAGATTTCAGACACTAGTAGGGAGTTTGCGCACTCGCCACAGACGCGCCGATCAGGGTCGGCGCGACAAGCGCGAAGATCAATGTTCTAGCAATTCTCATCTGGCAACTCCTCTTACTTGCTGTTACGCCCTGTTGTCGCAAACCAATTTTCAGGAGCTATTGCCTGTCCAACTTTTCCGCAGCTTCGTTAGTTACACGCGTGTCCCGGAGGACCGAAGTGAAACGCGAACCGGGCCAGATCCGACAGGTTGACGATGCCGGAAAGGTCAAAATCGGCCCACGTATCGTACGGCTGCGGCGGGAAAGACGTGGCAAAAATCGCGAGATCTGCCAGGGCAACCACGTTGTCACCGTTCATGTCGGGGCTGCGAATACTGACTCCGAGGCATTTCGCAGCTGCGCAGCTGACGACCGGATCCAGAAGTGCGTTACCCTGCACAACGACGGAGATGCCGTCAGTACAGCCACCACCCTGGAAGCCACCAAGGCCACCCATGGTTGTCGTGCCTGCGGCGTTCGTCAGAGAATCGGCACCGGACGACGCGGAACCTCCACAGAGGATAGCGTCGTTGATCGGATCACAGTCAACGAGCCAGAAATCGGGACCCGGAATATTCGGAATCGGGGTCGAGTCTGTTTCCAGCATCGTGATAGAAACGATGAAGCCGACCCCGGAGCCGAGGCCCCCAATCTGATCGTCGAACGTGTCGGTGTCGCCCTGCGGACAAACGAACAATGCGAAATTGCCGTTGACGCCCGGGGCGCCGCCGTTTACCGCGGCACTCAGTGTGCAGTTGGAAACGCACGGGTTGATGATCCCCGCGAAGGCTATCCCTTGTATCATGAGCAGTGATGCCGCAAGCAAACAGAGAACAGCCAGTTTACCTTTAAACATTCGTACACCTCCAAAAAGTTTGGATGCACTTGAAGACAGGTGCAGACCACCTGTTTGGGAAAGAAGCTCAGGGGTAGGTCTCTCTTCCTTCCACCAGAGGCATTTGCACGCCTTACTCGACAGCTGTAGATACTATCACAGTGGACGGGCCGTTGTCAACACCCAAATCGGCGCCCGCAAGCTGATTATGGACATCGGGCACGCCAAAAACAGCCCTTTGTTCAGGGCACCGCGGTGCGTCGGATATACCGGAATATTGCCGAGAACCCGCAGCCGGTGAGGTGACAAATGTCAAGGAATGGTGGGCGAAACAGGGCTTGAACCTGTGACCTCCTGCGTGTAAGGCAGGCGCTCTCCCAACTGAGCTATTCGCCCAAACTTGCCGCTTGGAATCTTACAAGAAGGACAGGGGAACCAGCACGCAGTAGCCCAGGACCAACAGCAGCGGCGCGATGGTAATGTCGTTGCCCGCCAGAAACACGTACCCCGCTACAATGGACACGATTCCGGCGGCGAAGATCTTCCACTTGAACTTAAAGGATCCGGTCTTGCTTTTGCTTTGCACCTCAGGAGCCCCTCATTATAACAACACTCGACAATACTCGCCCCGTGAGGCCCGGTTGTCAATCGCTTCCTCGCCCGCCGGCCGCGCGCCCGGGCGCCAGCGACTGGTTCAACCGCCCGCTCCGGAAACCGTCCCCGTGCAGTGTGACCCGCCGAAACCCGATCCGTCCGAGCTCGGTCACCACCCGCGCCCAGTTGTCGTCTCGCAGCAGCCGTTCATGCTCGTCGCGAGGCACTTCGATGCGGGCCGTCTCGCCGTGGTGGCGTACGCGACAGACTTCGAAGCCCAGATCTTTGAGGATGTTTTCCGATCTCTCGATCTGCTCCAGTTTGTGGCCGGTAACCTGGTCGAAGTACGGGATCCGTGATGCCAGACACGGCGCGGCGGGTTTATCCCACAGCGAGAGCCCCAGAACCCTGGCCAAAGCCCTTACCCGCCGCTTGGTCAACCCCGCCTCCACGAGTGGTGAAACGACGCGCTGTTCCCTGGCCGCAAGCGCACCGGGCCGGTAGTCGCCAAGGTCATCCACATTCGCACCGTACGCGATGCACGCATAGCCTCGACTTTGCGCCAGTCGGTTCAGTCGCACGAACAGCTCGCTCTTGCAAAAATAACAGCGGTCCGGGTTGTTTTTTACATAGTTCTCGTCCGCCATCTCGCCCGTAGCCACCTCTTCCCAGGGAATCCCGTGCCGCAGAAGGAAGTCAAGCGCCGCATGTTTCTCACGCTGCGGCAGCGAAGGCGAGACGGCAATCACGGGCAGCGCCCGCCGCCCGCCCAGCACGTCATGCGCCACCCAAGCCAGCAGACCGGAATCCACGCCTCCGGAATAGGCCACCACCATGGAACCATAGCTTTCCACAACGTCACGCAACTTTGCGTAATGCACTTCGAGCTCCGCCGGAACTATCGGCCCGGTATCTGGTGTGGCGGGTTCACGTGTCATTCTAAACGAATACCTTTCACTACCGACGACTACGCCTCACCTTGCGCACCGCGGCAAGATGATCGTGCAGGTTCAAGGAGAAGATGTGTCTGCCGTTGCCCTCAGCCACAAAATAGATCGCCTTGCACGCCGGGTCTGGATTGAGCGTCGCCTGGATTGCCGCTCCTCCAGGGTTGCATATCGGTCCCGGCGGCAGCCCGCCGTGTTTATAGGTGTTGTACGGCGAGTCGATTGTCAGATCCTTGAACAGCAACCGGCCCTTGTATCCGCCCATCGCGTAGGCCACTGTGGGGTCGGCTTCCAGCCTCATTCCCCTTTTGAGCCGGTTATGATATACGGCCGCCACGAGTGGCAGCTCTTTCGGCAACCGGGTTTCCGCCTCTACAATAGAGGCCAGCGTCAGCACCTCGCGGCGGGTCATGCCCAGCTCTTCGGCGCGTTGCCGCAGGTTGCCATCAAAAACCTCTCCGAGCCTTCGAACCATGGCGCCTACGATCTCCGGCAGCGCCGCCCCCCACGGGATGAGGTAGGTGTCCGGAAAGAGGTAGCCCTCCAGTGAGGGCCCGTCAATGCCAAACTCGGCAAGGATCAGCGAATCGGTCAGCAGGTTGGCAAAGGCGGTGGAATCCACGTCGGTCCTGGCCGCCAGCACGCCCGCGATTTGCCGGTGCATAAAACCTTCCGGAATGGTAACCGGCACCTTGTGGACATCTCCGTTCTCCAGCTTGTACAAGATATCTTTTGGAGTCGTCCCCGGGGCCAGCAGATAGGTGCCGGCCGCAATCCGGCGATCGAGCCGCCGCAACCACGCATAAACAACGAGTGGACGCCTGCGGACAATGAGCCCCTGCGCTTGCAGGCGCCGTGTGACGCCTGAGAACGATTCCCCGCTCTTGACGGTAAAAAGAACGGGCTCCACTCCGGTCCCGTCAGGTCGCTGGTAGAGACCTCTCATTATAACAAAGGCCCCGAACCCGACTGACAGCAGGAGCAGCAGCGCACCGCCGAACACGAGTTTTCGGATCACTCAGCGTTCCTCCGATAATCCAGGTAGCTTTGCAGGATGATCACCGCCGCCAGCTTGTCCACTGTACCCTTGTCGCTCTTGGAACCTCGCAACACCCGCCTGGCCTCCGAGCTCGACAGGCGCTCATCCCACAGCGTCACCGGGATATCGAACCTCCTCCGCAATTTCCCGGCCAGCGCCTTGGCTTTGTCGCTCGATTCTCCCCTCCGGCCGGAGAGCAGAACAGGGTCACCGATCACGATTTCCGACACGTCGTAAGTGCGCGTCAAATCCGATATATACACAAGAAAATCGATCCCGTTCCGCTTGTCAAACGTGTCGAGACCCTGGGCGATGATACCCGTCTCGTCGCTGACGGAGAGCCCAATCCGGCGATCGCCGGGGTCAATGCCTAGAATGCGCATGCGCTCCTTCTTTCGCATGGGGCTGCGGGGTATCGACGTCTTGGCGACGTCGACGCCGCGCAGTCCCCCCAGGTCATTCGCGTTTGAGCACGACCAGCGTCAGGTCGTCGTTGTAGTCGCCGCCGCGAGAGAAGTCCCGCACTTCCTCGAGGAGCGCCGCACATAGAGCGGAGGAATCCTTGTCGTGATTGGAGTCGATCGCCCGTCGCAGTCGATCCTCCCCGAAGTTCTCGCCGCTGCTCGCGACCGCGTCCGTCATACCGTCGGTGAACAAAATGAGCGATCCGCCGTTAGGCAGCTTGCACGATTTCTCTTCATAGGGAAAATCCAGAACGCAGCCCAGCACCAACCCGCTTTCGTCCAACCGTTCGAGCCGTCCGTCCGCGCGCAGATAAGGAAATTCGTGCCCGGCGTTGGCGTATCTTATCTCACCGCTTCTCAAATCGACCACACTATAAAAAACGGTCGCGAACTCCTCCGGCGACGTGCTCTCGTAGAGGAGAGTGTTTATCCGCCGCAACATGGCCGCCGGCTGGTTTCTGGCATCCTGGTTCGAGTTGACCGCCGCCCGCAGAGTCGCCATCAGCAGTGACGCGGGAATACCCTTGCCCGAAACATCCGCCACCACCAGCACCAGACTGGTGTCGTCGAGGACCCGAAAATCATAGTAATCTCCAGCCACGTATCGACTTGGGATGGTCGTTGCGCTCAGCTGGTAGCCCGGTATCTCCGGCGACCCCGAGGGCAGCAGCTGCGACTGGATGCGCCGGGCCATCTGCAGCTCTTTGTCGATCACTTTCTTCTCCACGTTTTCACGCAGCAGACGGACATTGTCCAACGCCACCCCGACCTGGTTCGCGATTACGGACAGGAATCCCAGCTCTTCCTCTTCGTACTTGAGCCCGTACGTCTTCTCGCCCAGCGCCACGAAACCCGCGCACCGGCGGTCCCGCAGGATGGGCACCAGCACTTCGTCGCCGCCCGCCAGCTTGCTGGCCGCCTCCAATCGTTCCCTGGATTTTCTCTTCGCCTGGGCCTTGTCACGCGGCTTCTCCGTCTCCGCCTGGCCGGGCAACCGTCCCTTTTCGCCGAGGTCGAGAAGCTCCTGCCGGAGGATCGGCTCACCGATCTCCTCGAGGATCGGTGCCAGCTGCTCGAACCTGTGCTCATCGCCGTTCAGGTATATCTTGACGTCGGTGGCGTCGAGAATCTGACGAATGCCGTCCCCCAAACGGCGTTCCAGCTCTTCCTCGGTGACGACGTTTGAGATCTCGCTACCCAACTCCCTGAATTTTGTCTGCAGGTCATCCCTGCCCTTCAGCAGCGCGCGCTCGAGAACCTCCTCGATGCGGAAGAACACCGGCTGAAACGCGATGATGGTCAGAATAATGAAACCGGTCTCGAAGGCCTCCTTGCCCGCCACAGTGTACTGTCCAAAAAAATCACTCACCGGTTTGACTACAATGAGATAGACCACGGCGAACACCAGCGCGGCGCCCCCGTACAACACGGCACGGCGGGTCACATAGCGGATGCCGAGGAACTGCTGGCGAATCAAGACCCACGCGACCGATCCCCCACCGGCCACCAGGGCGAAGTTGATCAAGGCGAGGCTGATGGTCTCCGAGGTGAGCGGTCCCGGAAGCAGTGGCATCACCTTGGCGAGCGTATAACCGCCGATACTCACCGTCAGTCCAATGAGCACGGTCCTCAGCTGGCCGGTGATACGCGGATTGATATGGAGCTTCATGCTGCGAAAGAGCACTGCGGCCGCCGCGGACGCGTAGAGGATGTTCACGAGCAGGAACAACTGCTTGTGCAGGTTGAGCAGCGTGGAGAAGATGGCAGAGATAACATCGCCCAGGCGGGACAGGGACACGGTCCTCCCAGCTATCGAGAACTCTCTCGACAGCTGCACGTTGTCCGCGATGTTCATAATCGTTCTCGAGAAGCCGTCACCGCCCATAATCATCGCGAGGTGAAACACGTACGGCGCGAAGACCAGCACACCGACGAACACAAAATTGGTGAAGAACCTCTTCTGCCTGGGAAAGGTCAACGAAAACCACAACAGCGCCGGAAAGTAGAATTCCCAGAGGTACTCGAAGTTATCCACCATCGACCGGTAAACGACCGCGTCCTGTTTCAGGCTGCCCTGCAGAATAATGCTGGACGCACTAAGGATCGGTCCCACGCCAGCGAAGAACAAAATCAAGGCGGTGGCGCGGGTGGGAGCACTGTTGTTCCCCGTTCTCAGGATGGTCAGACCCAGCAAGAAAAGGAAAATGCCGCTTGCCAGGTAGAACACGGACAGCAGAAGTGTGAACGGCACACCCATGAATACTCCGGGGGATCAGGGGCGGACAGGAGCCTGTTATAATAAATACGCGTGGTCGAACCCAAAGGTTCCCGCGCTGGCGGAAGCGGCGTGCGTGCGGGAAGAACGGTGGAAGCTACCGTTATCGTCAGGCTTGCGACGAGGGCGAGCCGTCTTCACAGTCCTTCACGAGCTCGACGCAAACCCCGCCGCCGGAGCGCCGGCTGAAGGTCAACTCATCCGTGAAGGCCCTCATTATAAGTATACCGCGGCCCCGCTCGCTGAGAGGATCAGGCGGAGTCGCGTCGGAGAGATAATCGTCGTAGTTGAAACCGTTCCCCTCGTCCTGCACGCGTGCGATGAGCCTGTGTCCATTCAAGCAAATGACTACGCGCACCGCCTTACCCTTGTCATACTGATTACCATGCTCGATGGCGTTGGAACAGGCCTCGACCAGCGCGGTGCTAAAATCGTTGATCCATCTTTGCCCGCAGGACAACTCCCGGGCCAGATCCTGAACGGCCGCGTCCACGGCGCCCAGAAACTTGAAGTCACTGGGGATGCTGAACTCCATCTTCTCTTGGCGAACGGCCATGGTGCGAACTAATCTCCGCAAACTACTCTGTTTCTTTCCTGAAGTGGTCGGCTGCAGCTTCTTCGTCCTCGAACGCGGGAAACAACAGGTTGAGCTTGGTGACATAGAGGATACTGTCGATCCTGTCGCCAACGTTGCACAGAACGAGCTCGCCGCCCGCCTTGCGGACCGTTGAATGTCCGGCAATCAGGATCCCGAGGCCGGTACTGTTGATCCAGTCCACCTTCTTGAGGTTGATGATGATATTGCGTTTGCCCTGATCGACCAGCGTCTTGAAGAGCTCGCGAAACGTCTCCGCCTCCGGGCCACCGGTCAGCTTGCCGTTCAGTTCCAGAACCGCCGCCCCATGGACTTCTCTCTGGTTAACCTTCAATCTTGTTCCTCCTTAGAATAGCAAGCGCGGCGCCTGGCGAGCTACGGGCTCCTGCCGCACCACCGTCCAACCACACCCAGGCGGGCGAGGCCGAACCCCAGCGTCAGGATCCGGCAATGCTCTTGATAGCCTCTTCTTCCGTATCCAGAATTTCAAAAATGTCGTAGAGCCGCATCACGTTGAAAACCTGCTGGGTTCTCTCTCCAACGTTGACGAGAATGAAGCGGCCGCCGGCCTCGGCGATCGTCTTGTACCCCCGGATCATGATGCCGATACCGGTACTCGCAATCCAGTCTACCTCTTTGAGGTTGAGGATAACGTCCTTTTGGCCCTTCTCCACCAGGTCTTTGAACATTTCACGAAACGTCTCCGCCTCCGGGCCACCGGTCAGCTTGCCTTTGATATCAATCGCCACGGCTCCTTCAACATCACGCCGACTGAATTTCAATTTCTCGCACCTCCTTGAACCAGGTTTTCCCGATGCAACCTCTCTAACGTCAGCCGCATGTCTTCAGGTAGCGTGGTCACGAATTTCAACTGTTCGCCCGACCCCGGATGCACAAATGAAAGTGTTGACGCGTGCAGGGCGTGCCGCGGCATCGATTTCTGAAGCGAGCCAATGAAGTTTCGAGTCTTTATGTTAGAAGGAAGGCCTTTCTTACGCCGCCCCCCGTAAACGCCGTCGCTCAGGACCGGGTGCGCCACATGCGCCAGATGTACACGAATCTGGTGCGTCCTGCCGGTCAAGGTAACCACCCGAATATAGTCGAAATACTCAAAGCTGTCTACCACGAACACCTCCGTGATTGCCGACTTGCCCCCCCTCTTGGCGACCGCCATTTTCTTGCGGTGGACGGGATGCCGGCTTATGGGCGCGTCTATGGTCTGTCGGCGCGCGGCGAGATTACCCCACACGATGGCATGGTAGACTTTGCGGAAGCCGCCCTCCCGGATCTGCTCGTTCAGTCCCCGGTAGGCGGCATCGCTCTTGGCGACAACGATGAGACCCGATGTTTCCTTGTCGAGGCGGTGCACGATTCCTGGGCGGTCTGCGCCACCCAGGGCGGACAGCTGACTGCCCCGCCCGAGAATGGCGTTCACCAGGGTTCCCTCTTCGTTGCCGTACGCGGGGTGCACCACCACTCCGGGGTCTTTGTTGACGACGATAATATCATCGTCTTCCCACGCAACTCTGAGCGGTATGTCCTGGGGCTTCGGGGGTTCCGCGTCGCGCCGCATGGGTACCGTGACGCGGACGATCTCACCTTCCTTGAGGAGATAACGGCCGGCGCGCCGTACACCGTCCACTTCGATCGCACCGTCTTTGTTGAGTTTCTGGATCTGGTTTCTCGACAGGAGGGGAATGCGCGATGCGCAAAACACATCCAGTCGCCGGCCTGCGTGTTCGGGACCGACGGTCAGCACGTTTGCCTGATTATTCTTCTCCACCGTTACGGGATCGCGTGACACTGAGAACGAGCAACAGTCCGCCTATCGTCACTGCGGAATCGGCTATATTATAGACGGGCCAGCGATAGGCCGGGATGCCCATGTCGATGAAATCAATGACCTGCCCGGGGTAGATACGGTCGACGAGATTGCCCAGTGCACCGCCCAGGATCAAACCGAGGAATACGCGCCGGGCGAGGTTCTGGGCTGGCAGGCGCTGCGCAAGGAACAAGATGAACAGTGAGGCGATAATGCTCGACGCGACCAGGAAGACCCGGCCGTCCTGCAGCATGCCGAACGCGGCGCCGGAATTGCGGACAAGCGTCACACGGAAGAATCCATCGATCACATCGAAGTTGCGGCCGAGATGCCAGAAGAACTGCTTGGTGGCTTGATCAAGGATGAGAACAATCAGGGCAGGGAGCAGAAAACCCAACTCTAGCTCCTTTGGAGCTTCTCCTGCGCGGACTTGCATTGTATGCAGAGCCTCGCCGCCAGGTAGGCCTCGAGACGTTTGACCGGAATCTTGCTGTTGCAGACTTCGCATACGCCGTACGTACCCTTCTCGATGCGCTTGAGAGCATCCACCAGCATTCGCAAATAATCGGAGCCGACACTGGCGTGCTGGAACGCCTGTTCCTGCTCCATCGCGTCGCTACCTACGTCTGCCATATGATTGGAATAACTCTGATTGCCGGCAGACTGACTGGCTGCCCGGTCCGAGATTCCTTCGCCGATAACGCTGAGCTTACCCGCGACCCTTTCCCTTTCGGCTTCGATAAGTTTCTTGAAACGGGTTCGCTCCTTTTTGTTCATGCTAACCTCTTATTTATTAGCCCGTTATGCACATCGCCATGACCCGAAAGCGGAAGTAAAATACTAGCGGCCCGGTAGCTTGTCAATCAGATTCTCGGCGGATCCAAAGCCGGATGGTCTCGCCGGCCGCCTCGAGCTCCGTGGGCTCATTCCAGTCCGCTTCCCGATTGTCGGTGGACACGGCGAGCGTCTCGCTCCGGATAAATTCACCCTGGCTCTTGAACACGGCGTCGGCCGATTTCCCGCCCTGG
>JAZGDW010000140.1:0-3238 GCA_036478295.1 Candidatus Krumholzibacteriia bacterium | reverse complement strand
GGTTTGGAACTTTCGAGATATTGAGTGGATACCAGAGATTCCCCCGGACCGAAGGACTGGGCGGGTCATTGTTCGTGTACCCGATCACGGGGAACATCGTTGTTCGCGCGCCGGACGCACTATTTCGTCCATACGCAAGTGTGGGTGGCGGTCTTTATGGCTGGGAGTGGCGTATTCGAGTGTCAGAAGATGGGCCGCAACTGGTGAAAGCGGGTTGGGATCTGGGGTGGAATGCGAGTGTTGGGCTGGAATACTATCTCCGGACCGGGGTTGCCCTAGACATCGGACTACGCTACCACGCCACCACTGGCGGTCCCGGTCTCGCAGCGGGTATCGCAGACGAGAGGCTGCGTTTCTACACCCTTTGGATCGGACACTACTTCAGATTCTAGGTGCGAGCATAGCTGGTCACGGATGATTTTCAATCCAATCTCATGTTACCAAGCAGGGCGCGGAACCTAGGGTTGTTGCGAAGGTCCTCGCTGAGGACGTAGGCGCGCAGCGCGCCAGCCGAGTCCCTCAGCCTGTTTGGTGCGGCAAGCCGGGATTCTAGGTAACGCAGAGCTGTTTCTTCCTCACCCAGAATCATGTTCAGGTCTGTCGACATCTTGAAGTCATCCGCAAATTCGGTGGCGATTTCTCTCAGCGTTGCGGTGCGGGCCTCACCGTCGAGGACTCCGGCTGGCCACACCGCGGCCATTTCGGAGCCGGACAGTTCGAGATACCGCTGCAAGTGCAAGGCAGCCGGCTCATACTGGGAATTTCTCAGAAAGTGAAGCCAGGCGTCCCGGTGTATGACACCCACGCCCGGGTGTAACGCAAGTATTTTCTCAAACTGATCGGTAGCTTCCTCCGTCTCGCCCGCAACGTCCAGCGCGAGGGCCACCCAGGTTCCGATTATGGGTGACAGCGGATCCAGCTCCTCGGCGAGCCGTATCTCGGCCAAGCCTTCCTGTACTCGGTTCATGCCGACGAGGAAGATCCCGTACCACTGGTGAGCCGTGGGGTAACCTGCGTTCAGCGCGATGGCTTTGCTGAACTCGTCTTCCGCACCCTCCCAATCCCACCTGGCGTCCAACACAATGCCGAGAGACGCGTGGGCCTCTGCGAGGTTGCTGTCCGCGGTAATTGCCCTGCGCGCCGCCCGCTCGGCCCGGTCGATCGCCTCTTCCCACGACACCGTCTCCACTCCGTAGGGTGGAAACAGGATATAAGAATCAGCTAGACCGCTCCAGGCGGCCGCGAAGGTTGAGTCGGCATCAACCGCGTCTTCAAAGTGCGACGCCGCTGTGACGAGATCGGCCGCCGCCCGCTTGTTCCAGTGGAATCGCCCAAGGAGATATGAATTGTACGCTGCAACCTCGTCTGTGCCGTGTATCACGATTTGCGTGTCGGCACCGCCGGAAAGTTCGACCTCCAGCGCCGCTACTATCGCTCGAGCCACATCTTCCTGCACGGCGAAGATGTCCTCCAATTCTCGATCGTACGTTTCTGACCAGAGTTGGAACCCGTCGGTCACGTTTATCAGCTGCGCCGTGATCCGTATCCGGTTTCCCGCCCGGCGTACGCTCCCATCGAGTACGCTTCCCACGTTCAGTTGCTCCCCGATCGATCGGATGTCTTCGTTTCTATCTTTGAAAGAAAATGACGAAGTTCGACCGGCGACACGAAGCCGCCCCAGCTTCGACAGCGAGTTGAGCAGTTCTTCTGCAAGGCCATCGCCAAAGAATTCGTTGCCACCGCCTTCGCTGAGATCCGAAAACGGGAGAACCGCGATAGATGCAAGTGATTCACCGGCCTGCGGTAACTCTCTTTGACCACTGTAAGTGTTTGCGAACCACCAAGCGGCGCCCGCCAGGAAAACCAGGGTCGCGCCAGCCGTGACGCGATTTCGCGTTGTCCGACTGGCCATCAGCGCGACGGTGTCAGCGGCCGCCAGGGCCTCGAGCTGCGGCAGGAATTGGTCCACGCTATCCCATCGATCGGCTCGCAGCTTCGCGAGACACTTCATCACGAGATCAGAAAGCTCGGATGGTATCGACGGCTGATGCTCACTGACGGACTTTGGCTTTTCGGTAAGGTGCGCGGTCAGGATTGCTTGCACACTGTCACTAGGGAATGGCGGGTTTCCAGTGAGCAGCTCAAAAGCCATAGCGCCGAATGAGTAGATGTCCGCTCGATGATCAATGTTGAGCTCGCCGGCGGCTTGCTCGGGCGGCATGTATGCTGGTGTCCCGATTGAAACACCCAACTTTGTCAGATCTGATGAGCCCGCTGTGGCACCGGCGTCGCTTGCTTGCGAGACGGCTCTCGCGATCCCGAAATCTGCAATCACCACATTCCGGCCTGACAGCAGCACATTATCCGGCTTTATGTCGCGGTGAACGATTCCGCGGGAGTGCGCATAAGAAAGCGCATCGGCTACCTGCCACAATAGGCGAGCCGCCTCCTGTACCGGAAGCTTGCCGTCACGAAACAGCTTGCTACGCAACGATTCGCCTTCGATATACGGCATCACATAGTAGAGCAGCCCATCGGCCTCGCCTGAATCGTGCAGTGGTAGGATGTGTGGGTGTGTGAGGTTGGCCGCAATGCTTACTTCGCGCAGGAACCGGGCAGCGCCGAGCGTCTCGGTCAATTCGGGGCGGAGGACTTTTATCGCCACCTGACGCTCGTGCTTGCGATCGCGGGCGAGATAGACTGTCGCCATCCCGCCGGAGCCTAGTTCCCGTTCGACGTCATACCTGTCGGCCAGAGCCGCTCTGAGGGCTTCAAGCGAATCACTCATCGCCCTAATATTATGGTTCGCTCCGTCAATTCGGGAAGGCTGTATCGAAATCGATGATACTCGTGGAGGGCGGGTAGGACGATTCCCGTAGTTCGGCCCAATCCCGTTCCGTTATTATGCGGGCCTCCGCCTGCTATTCAAAGAGGGCTACGCTGGCGGTGAATCCGTGGATGTAGTTTTTCCCGCCGACTGGCCCGAGTTCCCCCTGGGCGAAGAAGCCGGCCAGCGGGATCGGCCCAACTTTTTCCTGGATCGTCCCAGCATCGTGATTCGGCTCAGGAAACAACCGGGTCCCGCGACCATTGCAACTGAAGAGCAACGCCGCCTGCGGTGGATTCGAGTTGGTAGTCAGATCCTGCTCCAATAGACGAACCAAATCCTCGTCGGCCGTTACCGCGTCGCGCACGTGGAACTGCACGGTTTGACCGACGCGCACGCTGTTCCCGATCG
>JAZGDW010000014.1:0-2231 GCA_036478295.1 Candidatus Krumholzibacteriia bacterium | reverse complement strand
TTGGGGCCGATGCGTTGACCTTCGGCGAGACGGTGTGCGTTCCGACGACGCCGACCTTTCCGGGACCCACTAAACCGGGCTTTACGGATACGGCAGGGAAGGTCATATCGGCACCCGGTCCCGCACTTTCGGAAAAACGCTGGTCCACGGGAGGGTCATCGCGCGCATCAGGCACGGAGTCATCCGGCGGGGGATCCGCAGCCGCAGGTGCGAGATTGGAATCTCGGGCCTGCGGTGGCGCTGGTTCTTCAGGCACCTGGGCAGGTTCCTCGGCCGATGGTGCCGGTTCCTCGGAGCCCTCGCCGGTCTCAGTCACATCGCTGCGTGTTGCGGCTATGAGACGTTCCAGTTCACCAAGTTCAGCGTCCAAGTCTTGGGGAAGGTTGTCTATGCTATCGGAGTCGCCGGTTGCCGCCTCCGCGGCTGCTGGTGGAATATTGGAATCTCGCGCCAGCGAGTCAGAGCTTGGATCGTCGTCGCCAATGCCGAGCTGCTTGGAGAGATCGGTGGCCAGTGCGGAGGCTTGGGCTAGTACCTCCTCGAGTTCCTGCTCGGAAATAAGCTCCGAGCCTCCATCCTCTGACGAGCCAGAGGAGGAAGGTTGATCTGGTGGATGTTTGTCTGCCATGGCGAAGATTTCAGTAGTCAGCCGTAGGTTGGATCATCGGACCCGACATTAAGATGGAAATGAAATGGCGGGTCCGATGACCGGCCGTAGTGCTTATAGCTGACAGCATTAAATCTTATCGGTCCGTCGCTGGAGCAGCATTAGGTTGTAGTCAGGTGTTTGCGTGCGGATAATCGCCAGGGATGCGGTCTTACCGCCTATTCTGCCCCGCACTATCCGAGGGCTCGCTCCTTCTCTCCCCGGAGGAGTCGCACCATGCCATAGTCTCGCTCCGCGTCAATCCGGGGCAGCAAGTCGTGTTGTTTGACGGGAGAGGCCGGGAAGCCGTCGGACGAATCGCAGGAATCGAGCACCGCCTGCTGCGTGTCGATATGTCGCCGCCGGTGCTGCGCCCGTTTGAGCTTGGTTCCAAAATCACACTTGCGGTTGCAATGCCAAGACAGCAGCGGCAAGCGTATCTCATTGAGAAATGTACCGAACTGGGAGTTGCCGCGATCTGGCCGATAATCGCCGAGCGCAGTGTCTACAAGCCCGCGGCTCGAAGTGAACGCGGCGTGCAAGTTGAAAAGTGGTCGCGCAGGGCGATCGAGGCGGCGAAACAATCCGGCAGGGCATGGGTGCCGGAAATCGCCGCCCCCAAAACATTCGTGCAGTCCGTCGATCGTCTCAGCGAGTTTGACGCCTCAAGCTTGACCCACACAGACTCCAAGCTGACCCCTTTCGGCACATTTCTCGCCGCTCAGCCGGTCGGCGGCTCCGTACTGGTCTGGGTTGGGCCGGAGGGCGGTTGGACGGACGAGGAACGCCGCCGGGCGCTTGAGGCAGGGGCGGTTTCGACCACGCTCGGTCCCACGGCATTGCGAACGGAGACGGCTGCCGTGGCGGTCTGCGCCGCGGCGGCACTACAAAGTACCATGTGGCACTTCGATTCCCCAACCGGGTAAGGTCTTCCATTAGAACCGATTCCCCGTTTCTTACGGGATAGCCGCGCGGTATTTCGCGCCGGCCAAAACCTTCCATCTCCAATTATGCACGGTCTTGCGGTTCGTGGCGCCCGGCTTACGTGATAAGATGCGCTCATGCGGTTGATGCGAGAAGTGCGATGCTGCTCTGTCCGCGAGCCGCGCGGGACGCACGAGGTCAACCTGTGGGTCCGCCGTGCGGGCCATGAAGACCTTGCGCCGTTCCGTATTATCCGTGCGGTTGTCGAAGGCGCGGTGGACCAGCCAACCGGTTTTCTGTGCAACATAAAGCACCTGGACGGGATGCTTCGTGAGGTAGTGGTCCCGCGGCTATGCGAACCGGCGAAGGCGTTGCCTCAAGAAGTCGCCGCATTTGGCTTAGCCTTGCTCGACGTCTTCCCTCACGCCGCCGGGGCATGTCCAGCCTCGGTTTCGCTGAAGTCGTTGGAGCTTTTGATCACTCCGTATATGAGTATCAGCATTGAAAAAGGGGATCGGACTATGGTCCGCTTGACGCGAACGTTTGAGTTTTCCGCCGCTCACCGGCTGTACTGTGCGGGTTTGAGTGACGAGGAGAACCTGAGCGTCTTCGGTAAATGCAGCAACCCGCACGGGCACGGCCACAACTACGTTCTGGAAGT
>JAZGDW010000139.1:0-62132 GCA_036478295.1 Candidatus Krumholzibacteriia bacterium | reverse complement strand
GACATCGGGTGGCTCGGAGCTATTTCCCCGGCGGGCATGCGGGCGGTGGGAACGGGGGGTGCCACCCAGCCGGACGGTGAGGCGGTCAAGAGCGCCGGATCCGGTGCCATGCGGGAAAAGGTGAACGGCGAGCCGCCCCTCAATACACTCGATGCCGTTTGGATACCCAACCGCAATGGGGTATTTCTCAACGTTGCGGCGGCGTTTGCCGAGAGCTACGGGTGCGATGCGGTGGTGACGGGATTCAACCGGGAAGAGGCGGTGGAGTTTCCGGATAACAGCGCCGAATACGTGGCGCGCGTGAGTGCCGCGTTCGAGTTGTCCACGCGCAGCGGTGTCCGCGTGGTGAGTTTCACGCAGGACCTCGACAAGGCCGAGATCCTCAGGCTGGGAGCCCGGTTGGGAGCCCCGCTCTCGGTCATCTGGAGTTGTTACGACGCCCGGTCGCGCATGTGCGGCGTCTGCTCGTCGTGCAAGCGGCTGCGTGGAGCGCTGGCCCTGCTCTCCGAGGAGGAGAGGCCGCGTATCGAGTTCGAAGCCTAGCCTGGGACGCAAAGATGGAATACCGGATTCTCGAAGAGGAAATCCCCTATACCGGCAAGGAACTCCGGCCGAAATGGGTGGAGGACCAAACGGGTTGCCGCGGTGACGCCGCGGTCGCGTTCGTCGGTCCTTGCAATGTGGAGACCGAGGATCTGGTAGACCTCGATGACCGGGAGGCGGGCGCGTTCATCCGCAGCGAGTCGATGGCGCACGTGATCGTCGAGCATCGGCGCTGCAGCCTTAGGACGGCGGTGCTCCGCCAGCGGCTCATGGTGTGGCTCTTGTGCGAGATCCTGATCGAGCGGGGTTGCCGGGTACGGCGGGATGGTGACGACGTATACATCGACGACCGCAAACTCACCGTGTCGATCGCCGCGCCGGCCCAGGGATCGAACGTTATTCACCTGGGGATCAATGTGCGGCCGCGCGGCGCGCCGGTACCGGCGGTCGGGCTGGAAGAACTGGACATCGAGCCCCGCTGGCTCCTCGAAGAACTGTTGGAGCGTTACCACAAAGAACTTTCCTCGTGCCGCCATGCCGAAGGCAAGGTGCGCACGGTATCGTGAAGGTGAAACCGATGGTCAGGGGCATGTTTCCGGAACATTCGCGAGGCCCCGAACTCATTCATACCCCCGGGACGGATGTGGGATATGTCTCGGAGATCTTCTGCTCGGTGCAGGGTGAGGGTCTGTATGTCGGCGAGCGGCAGGTCTTCGTGCGCACGGCAGGCTGCACGGCGACCTGCTACTGGTGCGATACGAAGGCGAGCAAAGAAGAGAAAGACAAGTGTGTGGTCCACGGGCATACGAAACGCTTGCTGCCCAATCCGATCAGTGCCGCAACCGTTGTCGAGGAGACACTCGCACTCGTCGAGCATCGTGGCCCCGTGAGGACCGTGAGCCTAACCGGCGGCGAGCCGCTCGAACAGCCGGAGTTCACAGCGGCAATCGCAAAAAGGTTGCGCCGTAAGAAATTTCGTGTCTACCTTGAGACCAGCGGGCTTGAGTTCTGGGGACTGCGCAAGGTCCGGCCGCACGTAGACGTTATCGCCATGGACATAAAGCTGCCGCACGCAACCGGTGAGGACCACTGGAAAGCCCACCATGAGTTCCTCTCCTATTTGCCCGGGAAGGCGTCTTTTGTCAAGATAATCGTCGATGCGCCAACGCCGCTCGAAGAGATAAAACAAGCGGTGCGGTTGATAGCCTCGGTGGACCGGGATCTACCGCTGGTCCTGCAGCCGGAGAGCACGACGTACCTCAAGAGTCTAAAAGGCTCCGAAGCTCGAAAGATCCTCGGCTGGCTGCTGGAAGAGGGCCAGCGCTTTGCGCTGAAGCACTTGAGCGATGCCCGGGTCATTCCACAGTGTCACAGGATCCTGAAAGTACGCTAGCGCGGCACGTCTCGCACAGGAATGGACATCGTCCGTGGCACCCGAACACATACTTCGAACGCTGGTTGGATTCATGGTCTTCGTGTTTTCAATCATCGTGCACGAGAACGCGCATGGCCTGACCGCTGAGCGATACGGCGACCGCACGGCGCGCGACCTCGGCCGCATTACCATGAATCCCCTGCCGCACATCGATCCGATCGGCAGCATTATTCTCCCGCTCATGGCCTTTGTCAGCAGTATCCCGTTCATCGGCTGGGCGAAGCCGGTGCCCGTCAACTCGGCGAACCTCAAGAACCCTGTCGTTCACAACGCGTACGTGGCTGCCGCTGGGCCGATTTCCAATTTCCTGCTGGCGCTTGCCGCCACCGTCCTCTACATCGTGGTTCTGCTCGTGTACAAACACGTTCCCTTTCTGGCCGCAGGCGGCGGTGCCAACTCGCTTCTCTTTTTCAGAACGCTGTGTCAGTCCATGATCCAAATCAATTGCGTACTGGGGATTTTTAACCTCATTCCCGTCCCACCCCTGGACGGACACTGGATCCTGTTCCGCTACCTCCCGTCCCGCTACGCGGCCATGCTGGCAGCGATGCGTCCCTACGGCTTTTTCATTCTCATCGCCCTGTTGTGGACCGGAGTGATCCGGATCATTATCTGGCTGCCGTGGCAGGTTATGACGGGATTTCTCTTCAGTATGGTCAAGCTGGCCGTCGGAGCTTTGTAGATCGCTAACCCGGACTTGCCGGCGCCCTGGCGGCCGGCGATTGGCGCCGGTGGTCCTGCGGCCGCAGCTCAACCAGCGATCGATTCCATAGGACAACAAAAAAGCCCGTCTCCTTGGGAGATGGGCTTTTTCGGGGAACTATGAGCGGCGCGCGCTACTCACTCCGGCTGTGTTTGCCGTCGCTCGTCGTGGGTGTTTCGAGCTGGATGACCAGAGCGACAGAGCCGCTCTCGCCGCCCCGGTCGCTCACCGACGTGACGCGATACTCGTATTCTCTCGACCAATCGACCTGACTGTCGACAAACCGGGTTTCCTTGATCGGTTTGATCGTTAGCGTGACGATCGAGGCACTACCGGTATCCCTGCGGTAGACGTTGTACCCTCTAAGGCTGCTTTGCGTGTTGGCGTCCCATGTTAGCAACACGGCCCCTGACGGTCCCTGTTTTACAACGACGTTCTGTGGCGGAAGCAACGGCGCTTCGTTGCCGGCTGGTGAAATGGTATCATCTCCGCAGCCGCCAACAAGCATGATAAGGCCGAGCAGCGCCAGCGACGTCGTAACGAAAGTTCTGGCTCTCATTGCGATCGCCCTCCTTATGATTGGGCATTGATGCCCGTGCTTGCTTGAGCTGCGAAGTGGTACGGTGTCGAGAGTCGTTCCTTAAGCGGCGACCACTTCGTAGCGATGGGGCAAACAGCAAGCGGTGTACCAACTAATTTGGGGGGCATACGGGAAGTGCCGTTTGCCGCATACCAACGGTCTTCTTCTGCGTTTCAGGGTCCCCATTCCGGCAATGGTCATCGGGACCGCCCGGTGCGGATCCAGCGAGGAGAGCGCCCGAGGATGTCGAATAGGGAATGATGAGGATTCATCGGCCTGCCTCGGGCACGTGCAATTTGAGGAGGCTCCTCGCAGAATCAATGAGGGGAAAGGGGTCATCCCAAAAATGCCTTGACTTATCACGAGTTATGGGCAAAAATGCTAAAAATCTCTTTGGTTCTGTTTGTGCACGAAGGAGGGCAGCACGATGACGAAAGCCGAAATCGTCGAGGACATCGCCAGTAAAACAGGGCTGACCAAGAAGGACGTGGCCCTGGCAATGGACCAGTTTCTGGAATCGATTTCCAAGGCCCTCGCTGACGGAAAGCACTACGAAATCCGTGGCTTCGGTACTTTCAAAGTGAAGGCGAGAAAAGCCCGTATGGCACGCAACCCACGGACCGGCGAAGCCGTGCCTGTCCCGGACCGCAACGTACCGGTGTTCAAGGTTTCCAAAGAACTCAAGGACATGGTCTCCAACGCTTAGCCGGCGTTCTTCCATCGCTGGCTGATTCTTCCCGGACCGCCCCAAGGTCACATCGAGACAGGACACCCATGCCCAAGGTAGTGGATCTGCGAAGCGACACGGTCACGCGTCCCGTGGCCGGTATGCGCCAGGCGATTGCCGACGCCGTCGTCGGAGACGACGTATTCGGGGATGACCCCACGGTGCTCGAGCTCGAGCAGCGGGTGACTTCGCTTTTGGGCACCGAGGCCGCCGTGTTCGTGCCCAGCGGGACCATGGGCAACACCGTGGCACTGGCCAGCATTACCAGGCCCGGTGACGAAGTCATTCTGGACCGGCAATCTCACATCTTCAACAACGAGGTCGCCGCCGTTCCCGCTTTGTGCGGAGTCCAGTTCAATGCGCTCGACGGCGCCGACGGCGTTATCACCGCCGAACAGATTGCTCCCCATATCCGCCCCTTGAATATTCACCAGCCAGTGAGCAGCGTGATCACGGTCGAGAACACCCATAATCGCGGCGGAGGCCGGGTGTTTCCCCTCGAAGAAATGCGGAGGATCAAAGAGCTCGCCGGTTCGCACAATATGAAGGTACACTTGGACGGCGCCCGGCTGGCCAATGCCGTGGTGGCGACGGGAATCTCTTTCGAGACCTGGACGGCGTGCGCCGACACGGTGTCCATGTGCTTCTCAAAAGGTCTCGGGGCCCCAATGGGTTCGATCGTCGGCGGAACCGGCGCAACCATAGACACCGCGCGAAAGAAACGCAAGCAACTGGGCGGCGGTATGCGGCAGGTGGGTGTCATCGCCGCCGCGGCGATCTACGCCCTGGACCATCACGTGGAGCGGCTCGCGACCGATCACGAAAACGCCGTGAAGCTCGCCGGGGTGATCGAGGCGACAGAAGGGTTGGAGCTCGCGCGCAGTGTGGAAACCAACATGGTGATCTTCAGTGTCGATCCGTCCCTGGGATCACTCGAGTCGTTCCTACAGAGCCTGCGCGAGCAAAACGTGCTCGCGGGACTCTCCGGGCCGTTACTGGTTCGCATGGTTACGCATCTGGACATCGATAGCAGTGATATCGACCATGTCGCCGAAGTGCTGGGCAGCCTGAAACCCAGGTAGATGGCGTCGTTGAGATTCTCGGCGCGCGGCGGAACAGGTTTGAAGACGTTCTGGTTGGCGGGCGGGCTGTTGGGTTGGTGACGGAGCCGTTGCGGGAACGAGCGAGGATCAGCCGCGGCCCGAGGCGGGTCCTGTCAGCGAACAGCCCGTCCGTGCTCGCAGGCTGCGCGCGGCCGGGCGCCCGTTCGCTGCCACCCGCATCGGGCCGTGGCTAGCCGAGCGAAGTGGAGCACGGCGAGAGAAGCAATCCAACAGCCCGCCCGCCAACCAATCGAAACGATCAGACATGAACGAACCCCACGACGAGAATCCCAACGGCGCCATCTGGCTGGTCAGCACACCCATCGGTAATCTCGGTGACATGACGTTCAGGGGCGTCGAAACACTCAAAGCCGCGGCGGCCATTCTCGCCGAAGATACCCGGCACTCAAGAAAACTACTGGATCACTACGGCATCAAGAAGCAGCTCATCGCGTATCACGACCACAACAAGGAACGGGTCACGCCGGCGATTATCCAGCGGCTAAAGGACGGAGACACCCTTGCCCTGGTATCGGATGCCGGCACACCCGGCATCTCGGACCCGGGGTTCTATCTCCTCCGCGCCGCGATTGCGGAAGGCATCCCCGTACGGGTGATCCCCGGGGCCAACGCGATCCTGCCCGCGCTTCTCATGTCGGGATTCCCGACCGACGCATTTGTGTTCGAAGGTTTCCTTCCTCGGAAGAAAGGCGAGCTCGGACGCCGCTTCGAGAAGCTGGCCGACGAACGGCGCACGGCGATATTCTTTACACCGCCGCACAGGCTCCTCAAAGTACTGCAGGCGATCACTGAGGAGCTGCCCCAGCGACAGGTGGCGGTGATCAGGGAAATATCCAAGATTCACGAAGAAGTGCGGCGGGGAACGGCGGCGGAGTTGATCGAGTTCTACGGTGAACGACGGGTTCGCGGCGAGATAGTCCTTCTCATCCGGGGACGGGACAAGTAAGGTTGACGGGACAAGTAAGGTTGACGGGACAACAGACGCTGCGATAGCGTGACCACATCCCGCACCACGCTGGCGTGTGGAGCAGACCTCAAACATGGCCCAAACGGCAATCAAGGAAAAAGCGCGCCGGATCTTCGACCCGGTTGTGTCCGGGTTGTCTCATATCGGTATACCCCCCCTGGTGATTTCTATCGTAGGCCTTATACTTGGGCTCTACGGTGCGTACGTCCTGGCCCAGGGGTTTCTCTTTGAGGCCGGTCTCTGGCTGCTCTTCTCGGGGGTCTTCGATATACTCGACGGGTCGATTGCGCGGCACCGGGGCCTGGAGAGCAAGTTCGGCGCCTTCATCGATTCAACCTTCGACCGTATTTCCGAGCTTGCCTATCTTTGCGCGCTGATCGTCTATTACACGACCCGGCCACAGGGGTTCAGCGATTCGACCATCGTGGTTATCTGCGTCGTACTTTCCGGCTCGGTTTTGATCAGTTACGCCCGCGCGCGTCTCGAGGGACTTGGGTTCACATGCGGCGTGGGATTGATGGAGCGGCCCGAACGCATGGCGCTCGTTGTGTTCGGGCTCTTTCTGGGCAGCCGTCTGCTGTCCCTGATTCTCTATCTCCTTGCCGCAGGGACCGTCGTCACGGTACTGCAACGGATCCGCCACGCTCACCGGGTGACCAGTGCCCGGGACCAGGCCTGACACACTCACAGTTGCAGGTGCCGGGCCAGCAGCGACGCGATCTCCTCGTGTACCTTCTCGGGAGCCTGCATGCCATCGACCTCGATCAGCTGTCCGAAATGTCTCTCGTAGACGGGGCGCACCGCCCCGTAGTTCCGGTTTATGGCTTCGAGCAGATCTTTCTTTTCGTAGATGGTCGGCGAGTCACCGCGTCCGTCCAGGCGCCGCAGACATTCTTCGACGCGAACACCCAGCAGGAAGGTGATGTCTGGCCGTGCGCATCCGTGGTTGATTTCGATGACACGTTCGGCCGAGATGTCCGGACCGCGCGACTGGTAGGCAATCGAAGACATAATGTAGCGGTCGCAAACGACGTGACGTCCCTGGGCGCGCATGTCCTCGATCACTCGCGAGTGCTCGAGGCGATCCGCGGCAAAGAGCAAGCAAAAGGCGCTTTCCGATGGGGCAAACCGCTCCCCTTCGGCGGTGCGGACCGCACCGGACAGCGCGTCCCGGATGAATCCACCGAGAGGTCCATCGGTCGGCTCACGGGTCAGCCAGCCGGAGAGGCTGCGGCCAACGAGGTGATCATGGAGCATTTGCGCCTGAGTCGTCGTGCCGGCGCCGTCGATGCCCTCGAGAACGATGAACCTGCCTTCAGCCGCCATGCAGGATAAGCTCCTTAACGATAAAGCGTTTCGGGCGTCATGCCGGCCCGGTGCCGGTTCGCCCTCCCGTCTACCATACTATCGGCGTATTCCCTAAATGAGAAGTATTTTGGGCCTTTTGGTGGGAATTTCGCGTATCAAGGCTATTGCGAGTACGCCGAGGAATGATTATATTTTTCGTGCTCATAAGGTCTTATGAGACTCGCTCTTGGAATACCTTATGCTAGCTAACCAAGTAGATGGAGCCTCGGAGAAGCCCACAATCCCCTATCGATGGAGGCCTGGCCGATGAAATTCCTCTCCAACCGCCGCACAGCCATAGGTTTGTTGCTCATCATTTTTTCCTGTGTTGCGCTCGGGTCGTGGGCGAAAAGCAAGCAGAGCAAAGAGAGTGTCCTGCATGATCTCGAGGTCTTCGCCCACGTTATCAACAAGGTGAAATCGTTCTACGTGGATGAGGTCGATACCCACAGGCTCATCACCACGGCGATCGAGGACATGCTCAAGGAACTCGACCCCCACAGCCAGTTTCTCTCCGGGCTCGACTTCGAGGACTTGATGCTCAGCACGCAGGGGCAATTCGGCGGGCTGGGAATTTACATATCGTTCCGTGACAATTATCCGACCGTTATATCACCCATCGAGGGCACACCGGCCTGGCGGGCGGGCATCCAGACGGGTGACCAGATCGTCGAGATCGAGGGGCAGCAGACCGAGGGTTGGCAGGTGCAAAAGGCGGTGCGCTACCTGCGCGGTGAGCCGAATACCAACGTACAATTCAAGATCAGCCGTCCCGGGTTGAGCGAGCGCATCGAATACATTTTGGTCCGCGAGGAAATAAAAGTCAAAAGCGTCACTTACTCCGGTGTGTTCGACGGTTATGGTTACGTCAAGCTGGCGAGCTTCTCGAGAAACACGCGGGATGAGCTGCGGTCGGCGTTACGTGACATCGAGGTGGAGGGAAATAAAGGGCTGGTGCTCGACCTCCGCTCGAACCCCGGCGGCTTGCTGCAGGCGGCGACGGATGTTTCCGAACTTTTCCTCGACAAGGACAAGCTCATCGTCTTTACGAAGGGTCGCTATTCCCAGAACAACCACAAGTACTATGCCCGCAAGGGGCGGAAGTTCAAAGACTATCCAATCGTGGTCATGATCAACGGCGCCAGCGCCAGCGCGTCGGAGATCGTCGCCGGGGCGATACAGGATTGGGACGCGGGATTGGTCGTGGGGCAGACGTCATTCGGCAAAGGCACGGTTCAGACTGTATTCAGCCTGTCCGACAGCCAGGCGGTCAAGCTCACGACTGCGAAGTACTACACGCCGACCGGCCGCAGTATCCACAAAGACCACCGATCGGAGCCCGCCGGCAACGTCACGGTGGGCACGGGCGATGGGAATGACGGCGATGACCTGACAACGAGTTCAAGAACTCGGTCAATGGTGCAGACCGCCGACAACGCGGAGCTCGGAGATGTCTCACGGCCGCTGTTTCGCACGGCTGCCGGCCGCGATGTGTTCGGTGGCGGCGGCATAACGCCGGATCTCGCCTTCGAGCCGCAAAAGTACGGCGAACTCGAGCGCCGGTTGGAACGCGATGCGCTGTTCTTTAGCTTCGCCATCGATTATTCGACCAGCCACAAGGTTGGGCGGGACTTCCGCGTGACGCCCCAGGTGCTGGTGAGTTTCAAGCAGCTGCTGGCCGACCGCGAGTTCGAGTACGAAGAAGAGAAGTTCAAGGAGAGCGAAGATTATATCAAGCGAGCCATCACGCGCGAGATCGTGTCCAAGAACTTCGGTCGCAAGGACATGTATCGCGTGATGCTGAAGCACGATGTGGAGTTTCAGCACGTTCTTCGCATTTTCAAAGAGGCACCGACGCTGAAGGCCATGTACGACTATGCCGAACAGCAGAACGCCACAAAAAAGGCGAGCCTCAAGTGAGGCGGATCGCCGTACTGTGTGATTTCGACGGCACCGTCGCCCGGGAAGACGTCGGTCACCTTCTCTTCAGTACTTTCGCCGACGAGGCCCTCACGGGGCCGGTCGTCGAGCGGTGGAAAAGGGGCGAAATCTCCTCCAGGGAATGTCTGGAACACGAGGCGTCACTGGCGGAGGTTTCGCCCGAAGAGCTGGACCGCTTTATCAATCGCCGGAAACTCGATCCGTATTTCAAAGATTTTGTAGATTTTGCGCGCCGGCGCCACATCGAGGTCGTCATTGTCAGCGACGGCCTGGATCATTATGTTGAAAAGATGCTGATCCGCTCCGGCCTTGGCGAACTGGAGTACTACGCGAACGCACTTCACTTCAACGGCGAGAAGCTCGCCGTGTCCTTTCCCTACTACGATCTGCGGGACTGCCGGGACTGCGGCAACTGCAAGACACACCATCTCGAGCGGTACAAGAAGGCGGGCTACTACACCGTCTACGTGGGTGACGGCCTCTCGGACCGCTGCCCCTGTACCTACTCGGAGCTGGTCTTCGCCAAGGGAGATCTTCTCGATTTCTGCAAGGCCAACGACGTGGACCACGTCGAGTTCAAGAACTTTCGCGACGTCGAGCGCGAGTTGGTGCAGCGTTTCGTGCTCAACGAATCCCTCCACGAAGGCGAGGGCGTCGGCGGACTCTAGCGGCGCGTGGAGTCCGACGCTTCTTCCTCGAGCAGCGGATGCATCCCCGATCCGTCGGGGGGACTCAACTCGGGGTTCTCGCGGTACATGTAGAAACTGACCTTGGCCATCAATTGGTTGAGATCGGTGCGGTCGATACCGCCGGCGTCGACGTGACGCTGAAATTCGCGCGTGAGCTCGGCCCCATCCTGCGGGCGGACGCGGCCCTCCAGGACGGTCGCTTCATAGCGGAGCAGAATACTCTCGATCTCATCGAGTTGGGCATCCGTCAAATCGGACGGCAGGCATTCCATAAAATCACCGAGCAGTCCGCCCGGCCCACCTCCTGAGCCGGGGCTCTGCAAAAAGAAGAAGGCGGCCGTCAGGGCGATCCCTATTGCGATAAGAAGTGCCGCAAGGCGTGTGGCCTTGATCATTATCGTCCTCCGCTCGCGAAATGTGTCTTGAACCAGTCCACCGTTTCGGCAACCGCGTCCGTGAGTGCCTGCGATGTCGTGGAGGCCGGCGAGTAGGGATACGCCAGGCCAAAGGAGTGACCGGTTCGCAGGATGAGCAAGCGCTTGTCGTCGAGAGACTCCGGGGCGGCATGGAGCCGGCGCGCGCCTGCCACCGGAACCACCATGTCAGCTTCACCGTGCACGACGAGCAGGGGGACACGAAGCGCCCTGGCTCTTTCGGCGACGTGATAGGCCGCGTGATTTCCTTCGAGGTCGTCGAGGTACGCCACACTCACACTCAACGGAATGCCGTCCTCCGCGAGGACAAAGTCATACACGCCCTTGCGTCGCCATTTTTCCTTTTGTGCGGTGGTGAAGGTATCGGGATCGTCCGGTGTCGCCCAGGTGCAGACGGCGTTTACCTCCGGGTGCTCGAGCGTGTTGAGAATCGCCACGACGCCGCCCCGGCTGTGCCCATGGAGGCCGATCGGCGGGGGCGAAGCGAAGTAGTCTCCGAGACCCCCGTCCTCTATGTACCGGATGACCGCTGCGAGGTCGTCGATTTCGCGGCGGATGGTATTGCGTGAAAAAAGGCCTGGGTGGGGATACGGCGACGCCGCCGTCGGGTCGCTGGAGCCCGCCGTGTGTCCCTCCGCCGTTCCGGCGCTGGGTTCTTGCGCCTCCCGCTCGGCCGGCCCACCTCCGGCGGATCTGCCGTTGTGGGAGAAATCCATGGCGAAGGCAGCCATGCCGGCATCCCGGAGCGAACGGGCAAGATACGGAAAAAACCCCCAGGTCCGGTAACCCTTGAACCCGTGGGTAAGAACTACGATGCCCAGCGGACTGCCTGAGGCAGGCATGTAGAGGTCGCCGTACACCGGAAAATCGTCCCCGGTGGGCACCTCGATCGTGTGAACCGCTTTCTCTGTCATGGGCTTACGATAGATAATTCGCTCTTGCAGCGCAAGCCTTCACCCTTGCTTGCGTGCCTCGAACAGATTATCATCTAGCATGGATTCGACCCAGATTACAGGCCCAAACAGCGAACGAGACGCCACGTCGCTACCGCCGGCAGCCCCATTTCCGGGCAGCCGCGACCTCATCGGAGGAACGCCCGCGGCGCCGCGGGATGGGCGACCGGAGAACGGCCATCCACTCGCGGGAGTAGACGTGATGCTGGCGCCCCTTTGCGGCATCACCGACTCGGTGTTCCGCAAGGTCTGCCTCGATCACGGCGCCGACATGGCCGTAACGGAAATGATCAGCTCCGAGGGACTGGTGCGGAACAGCCACCACGTGCGCGCCGTACGCGATCTCGACATGTCGAACGGGCCGCTGTCACTGCAGATTTTCGGCAGCGACCCGGAAACGATGGGCGAAGCCGCCGCGATTCTCTCCGAGCTCGAGCCGCACTACCTCGACATGAATTTCGGCTGCCCGGTCCGCAAGATTGTGAGCAAGAACGGCGGGTCGGCAATGCTGCGCGACGTCAAACACCTGAACCGTGTCTGCAGGCGGGTCGTCGAGCGAAGCCGCGTGCCCGTGTCTGCCAAGATCCGCTCCGGCTGGGACAAGCCGTCGGCGGAAAGCTTGAGGGACATCGGCCGCGCGATCGAGGACGCCGGTGTGTCGATGGTCGCGATCCATGCGCGAACCAGGAAACAGGCCTTCAAGGGCAAGGCCAACTGGCTGTTGATCAAGACCATGAAGGAAGCGGTTTCCATTCCCGTCGTCGGCAACGGCGACGTCACCGGGCCGGAATCATATTTCGAATTGAAGGCGCAGACCGGCTGCGACGCCGTCATGGTCGGCCGCGGCGCCATCGGTAACCCGTGGATTTTCGGGGAGATCAAGGCGGCGATCGAGCAGCGCGACTACCGGCCGCCGACCCACCGGGAACGCGTGCAGGGGCTGCTCGCGCACGTGAAGCTCAGCGTCCAACGGCTCGGCGAACCGACCGGTCTCATCGTCCTCCGCAAGATAATGGCCGCGTATTTGAAGCGGCTGCCGAACGCGCGTGGGCTGCGCGGACAGTTGATGACGTGCGAACGCATCGAGGCCCTGGAAGCGCTGCTCGACACGTACCTGCGAGAGCTGGACGAGAGTGACACCCCTGCGGCCACGCAAACCCCCGAAGAAGCGACGCTCCCCAGCGCCTGCTAACCGGCTCCGGGACACCGACTAACCAGGCAGGATCATTCTGGACGAGAAAACTCTGAAGAAACTCCTCGATGACTTCAAGAACGGCAGGACGAACGAATCTGAAGTACTCGACCGGCTCCGTCAGCTTCCTTTCGAAGACCTAGGTTTTGCGAAGGTGGACCACCACCGTGCGCTCCGTACCGGCTTTCCAGAAGTTATTTACGGCAGCGGCAAATCGGACTCGCAGGTCCTGGACATCGCCGAAAAAATTGTGGAAAAGGGCAGCGACTGCATGGTCACGCGCATCGATGAAGCGCTCGGCCAGACACTGAAGCGGCGTTTTCCCCGTGGAGAATATTCCGACACCGCCCGTATCTTCTGGCTCGAAGCCGAACCGAAGGAGAGATTCGGCTACGTGCTGGTGGTCAGCGCGGGCACTTCGGACATTCCGGTGGCGGAGGAGGCTGCGATCACGGCCTCGCTATTCGGTTGCGGGGTCGATCGCATCTACGACGTGGGTGTGGCCGGTGTGCACCGGTTGCTCGCATACCGCTCGATGATCGAGGAAGCGGACGTCGTCATCGTTGCCGCGGGCATGGAGGGGGCGCTGGCCAGTGTCGTCGCCAGCCTTTCGGCCGTGCCGGTGGTGGCGCTGCCGACCAGTGTCGGGTACGGAGCCAGTTTCGAAGGGCTCACCGCCCTGCTCGGCATGCTCAACAGCTGCGCCACCGGGGTGAGCGTAGTGAACATCGATAACGGCTTTGGAGCCGGTTGTGTGGCCGCGCTGATGTGCGCGCGCGCACACAAGCTGGCCGGCAAGGATCGGAATCCTTCATGAAGAAAGCCCTGCTGCTCGACCCCTTCTCCGGTATCAGCGGCGACATGTTCCTGGGTGCGCTGGTCGATCTCGGCGTACCGTTCGATGCACTCCGCGACACCGTGCTGTCGATCCCCGCGCTCTCGCGGGTGGACGTCACACGGGAGACCGTGACACGCGGGGTGATCCAGGCCGTCCGGATCAACGTGTCGTGCCCCCGCGAGAACGAGCACCGGTCGCTTTCCACGATAAGGGCCATCATCGAAGAGGCCAACCTGAAGGATGCGGTCAAGCGCGGTGCCATCGATACCTTCACCCGGCTCGCGCAGGCAGAGGCCAAGGTACACGGCTTCGACATCGAGCAGGTGCACTTTCACGAAGTGGGCGCGCTCGATGCCATTTTCGATATCGTGGGGGCGCACGTGGCGCTCGATCTGCTCGGCGGCCCCGCATGTCTTACCCGTCCGCTAACGCTCGGGTCGGGGTCCACGGCGAGCGAGCACGGCGATATCCCGCTGCCTGCGCCGGCGACGGTGGAACTGCTTTCGGGCTACCCGGCCATGTTTTCAGGACGCGGCGAGGAATTGGTGACACCCACCGGCGCCGCCATCATTGCCTCGACGTGCGCTGTCTTGTCTCCATCGACCATCGTCACGCCGGAGCGGACGGGCTATGGCGCGGGGAGCCGCGAGCGAGAGGGCCTGCCAAACGTCCTGCGGGCTATTCTGGGTACCGTCGACGAGCGGCCGCAGCGGGTATGCATTGTCACTACCACCATCGATGACATGAACCCCGAGGCGTACGGTTTCGTCATGGAGCAGCTCTTCGCCAACGGAGCCCTCGAGGTCTACTACAACCCGATTATGATGAAGAAAAATCGCCCGGGCGTCGAAGTCACGCTGATCACAGAGGAAGAGGATCTCACCCGCCTGTGCGATATTGTTCTCTCGGCCACCACGACCCTCGGCGTCCGCATTCACCGGGAAGAGCGTCTGGAGCTCGCGCGCCGCAAGGAGACCGTCGAAACAAAGTTCGGCCCCATCGCAGTCAAAGTGGCGAATCGCCCCGGTGGTGAAGAAACCGTGAGCCCCGAGTACGAATCTTGCAGGCAGGCCGCGGAACGGGCGGGGGTGAATCTCATGACGGTTTACGATGAGGCCCGCGATTGCTGGAGACACGACCGGCGGGGAGAACAATGACACGAAACCAAGCGGCGATAATAATCTGGGCCTTTTCTCTTGTGGCGTTTGCGCTGACCGGGTGCGCCGGAAAGTTCGGCGGCCGTTCGGCCTCCCCGGATAGCAAAATCTACCTACACAAGGTCGAAGAAGGCGAGACGCTGGAGGACATCGCGGAAGACTATTACGGCAACCGCAAGCGCGCCGACGTGATACGCAAGTTCAACGACGTGGACGAGGACGAAATGGAGCCGGGCACGGTACTGCGGGTGCCGGTTAGTCCCTCGGACATGGACCGCCTGAACACCCGGGAGCAAGCACGCCGGCCGTACAACAGGGGATTGATACTCGCGGAGCAGGGCGCTTTCGTGGACGCCGTGCAGAAATTCCAGGAATCGCTCGACATCGATCCGGGATTTGTGGATGCGAACTACAACCTCGGCGTCACCTATCAGAAGATGAAATCGTACGAGCGAGCGCTGGAACAGTTGCGGAACGTGGTAAGGAAACGCCCGCAGCGCGCCCGCTACCATTTTGCGCTGGGCAATTGCTATTTTCACCTGGAGCGGTACGATGACGCCGCCGGCGCGTTCGAAGCGGTGGTCGCGCGGGATGCCTCGCACAAGAAAGCGCAGTACAGTCTGGCGATGTCTCTCGAAAAACTCGGCCGGCGCAAGAAGGCCGTCGCGGCCTGGCAGAGGTATCTCGAGCTGGACAGCCGGAGTGCCTGGGCCGCCGAAGCACGCAAACGGCTCGGCCGCTTGAAATAAACCCAACCACCCCGTTGCGCCATGCAAAACCCGTCACGGGCATGATCGATCTGCAAGACATCAGCGTTTCGCTGCCCCCCGGACAAGACCCAGGCACGCTCGTTCTAAAGAACGTTTCCCTGCACGTCTCCAAAGGAGACTGGATTGCGCTGGTGGGCCCGAACGGTTCGGGCAAGACAACTCTGCTAAAAACGGTCGCGGGTCTGCTGCCCGTATGCGGTGGAACCATCTCGGACGATTGCGAAGCGCGCACGCAGCTCCAACCTGCCGCACGCCCCTCAGTTGGACTCCTGCTGCAGGAGCCCGATAACCAGTTTGTCGCCAGCTCGGTTAGAAGCGAGCTCCTCTTGAGCGTTCCCGTGGATGTCGGTGACGAGTCCGTGCAGGCCAGGATCCGCGAGGCGACCGAGCGGTTTTCCCTCAACGGCTTTCTCGACCGCAATCCGCACCGCCTCTCCGGCGGCGAGAAGCAGCGGCTCGCGATGGCCACCGTGTGGCTGGCCGATCCTGACGTGCTGCTGCTGGATGAGCCTGTCTCCTACCTGGACCGCCGGGGGCGAGAACGCTGCGTAGAGTTTGTAAAGGAATTGAACCAATCCGGCGTTGCCGTCTTGTGGGCGACACCCGGCGGCGAGGACATCCAGCCGTCGTCGCGCGTCGTGTACCTGGAAGCGGGTGAGGTGCGGTTCGAGGGAAGCACGGCGGACTTTCGTGCGGAGGCGGAGCGGCGGTCGTTGTCCGGTACCGGGGTGGATGACGCGGTGTGGGAAAGTACCTTGCCGGCGAACTGGACGGCGCCGAGCGCTAGGGTGGGCGGGCCGCCGGTGGGGACGACGGGCGAAAAAGAACGCGCGACGTCCCGGCGGGCGGACGCACAACGGGTGCTGTCGCTACGTAACGTCTCGTTCGCATACGACACGGCCAAAGTACTCGAGGACATCTCGCTGGAAGTGCGTGCCGGAGAGTGTGTGGGTATCACCGGACCCAACGGCTCGGGAAAATCGACCCTGCTCTCGCTCATGAGCGGCGTTCTGCGTCCGACCGGGGGCACCATCGAGCGGGACTCGAAACCGCGGCGCGAACGGAACCGCCAGGATGTCTTTCACCTCTTTCAGAGTCCCGAGCGACTCTTCTTTGCTGAGACGGTGTTCGAAGAAATCGCCTACGGGCTGCGATCGCTCGGTGTCCCCAGGAGCGATATTCCGGACCGTGTCGCGGAGGCACTGTCGAGGGCGGGCCTCGAGCCCAAGAAATTTCTGAATCGCCTGCCCTTCAGCTTGAGCTTCGGCGAGATGCGGCGCCTGGCATTCGCGATCGCCGCCGCGCTGGACCCCCGCCTCTTGATCCTGGACGAGCCCGCCTCGTGCCTCGATGCTGCGGGCCGCCGTATTCTCTACCGCATGACGGAAGGTGCGCTCGAAGCGGGACGTGCCGTCGTGATTGCTTCTCACGACGTGAACACCCTTGCACCGGTCGCCGGGCATTACCTCGAACTCTAAAGCAGCGGCCATTTCAGTTGAGCCGGTCCGCGAATGGACTTATAGTCACACGCGGAGGGGGTAGCCGTGCGCGAAAGTAACGCTTTGCCGCACAGAGTCGCAGCGATGCTCGAGCGGGCGGCATGAACACCCGGGTCGCGGGCGCGTTCCTTTTTCTCACCCTGGTGTGGGGGGCGTCGTTCCTCTGGATCAAGATCGCCGTCGAGGACGTCGGTCCATACGCTCTGGTCGCCGTGCGGCTCGTATTTGGCCTGGCCTGGCTCGTCGTGATTCTGGCGGTTCAGAAACCGCGGTTACCCCGGGACCGGCGCACCTGGCGGGCGCTGGTCATCCTGGGTTTCACCAACACGGCGCTCCCGTGGCTCCTTATCTCGTGGGCGGAGCAGTCGATCGACTCGGCGCTGGCCACCGTGCTCAATGGTACCGTTCCCCTCTTCACGATACTGCTCGCGCATTTTCTGCTCCGTGACGACCGCATGAGCGTCCCCCGTATTCTGGGCCTGCTCGTCGGGTTCTCCGGTGTCGTTGTCCTGGCGCGGCGAACCGTCGGCGTGGAGACGGATGCAGCCATGACGCCGGGCCTCCTGGGGCAGGGTGCGATGCTCGGGGCGGCGATCCTCTACGCGTTCAGCTCGGTCTTCGCGCGTCGACACTTGCGGGAAGTGCCCCCGGTGGTGGTGGCGTTTTACTCGATGGCGATCGCCACGGCCATCTTGTGGTTGGCGCTGCCGCTGTCCAGCGTCTCGCTCGCTCTGCCGTCCCGCCCCGTCGTGTGGATCGCGCTCATCTGGCTCGGTGTTCTCGGTGCCGGGGTGGCATCCTACATTCTCTATTTCCTTCTGCAAACAGTCGGCCCGACGCGCACCAGCCTGGTCACCTATATGATTCCGGTTGTTGGAGTGACCCTCGGTGTGGTTGTTTTGAAAGAGCTCCTGGATTTTAACCTGGTCGCGGGCACGGTTTTGATTGTTTCGGGAGTATGGGTGGTCGGCCGCAAATGACGGGAACGGATTGACACGGGATGGGGAATTCTGGATGATGAGCGAAAAAGGAGGCGGAGATGGCCGACAAGGCCATTCCCATAGGTGAGTCGCTGCGCTTCGGATGGGAAACGTTCAAGAAGAACCCGTTCTTTCTGATTGGCGTATTTGTCGCCATCTCCTTGACCACCGGTATCCTGGAAACGGTCTCGCAACGGGAAGGCATGAGTGGCCTACCCGGGGTTCTCGTGGACCTCGCCGCCCTCGCCGTCAACTTCCTGCTCGAGATCGGTGTCATCGTTGTCGTTCTCAAACTCGTGGACGGCGCGCGACCCGAGTTCGCCGATGTGTTCAACCAGGTTCACCTGTTACTCAACTACGGGGCGGCGGCCCTGCTGTATCTGCTCATGATCTTGTTCGGGCTGGTATTCTTCATCGTCCCGGGCGTTTACCTCGCCGTTCGCTTTCATTTCTTCGGGTATTTCGTCGTGGACCGGGAAGCCGGGCCGATCGAGGCCCTGAAGATGAGCTCCGACCTGACCGAGGGCGTCCGTATGGAGCTCTTTGCGTTCAGTCTCCTGCTGCTGGTGCTCATCATCGTCGGTCTATGTTTTCTTCTGGTGGGTGTGTTCGTGGCGCTCCCGGTCACGTCGCTGGCCATGGGATACGTTTTCAGATACCTGCAAGTGCCGCCGCCCGGCCGCGAGACCGAAGTAATCACGCGGGTCGCGTAACGGACCGCGCAGTTGTGGCAAAAAAAAACGGCGCCGGATTCTCGAAGAACCAGGCGCCGCCCGAAGACCACTCAGATTACGTCCACTGGGTAATCTTGTTGTTCTCGCTGTCGGTGAATGATCCGACGATGATCTTGAACAAATCGATCAGGCACCAAATGCCGAGCCCACCGAGGGTCAGCAGCTGGACAACGCCGCTCTTAACCTTGCCGGTGTAGAACCGGTGCATACCCAACGGTCCGGCGAAGAAGCAAAGTAGAAAAGCGGGTAGAATTTTTTTCTGACTCATCAGAGTTACCTCCACATGGATTTAGTTGTGGCTATGACAATGCATATTCCACTGACTCAGCGTGCTCCTTCCCGTGCCTCATCGTTTCCGATACAGTGCCGAGAAGGGCTCAGGCACGCTGTACAAATGAAATAGCCAGTTCTATGCCAGGTAGCGGAGGGGTGTGGGGGTGGCCGGGCTGCGCGCGGCACATTTTTCCGCGCGGTGTGGCCGCGCGGCGGGCTACTGGATGCTTTCCTTCGAGGCGAGCCAGTTCGCCACCAGTTGCTCGAGGGTGTCCAGGGGTACGGGACCGTTTTTTAACACGAGTGTGTGAAACTCCCGGATGTCGAAGCGATCTCCAAGTGTTTCACGAGCGTGCTCGCGCAACTCCAGTATCCGCATCATCCCGATCTTGTAAGCGGTCGCCTGCCCGGGCATGACGATGTACCGCTCGATGGCCTTCACCACGTCACCCCGGGGGTTGGGCGTGTTCTGGACGAGGTAATTGATGGCCCGCTGGCGTGACCATCTCTTTGAGTGAATCCCCGTGTCCACCACCAGGCGGCACGCCCGCCATAACTCCATCGCCAGCCGCCCGAAGTCCGCATAAGGATCCTCGTAAAACCCGATCTCCTTCGGGATATACTCCGAATACAACCCCCATCCCTCGATATACGCCGTATAACCCGCGTAACGGCGAAAGCTGGGCAGTTCCTCGAGCTCCATCGCCGTCGCAAGCTGCATATGGTGCCCCGGGATGCCTTCGTGGTAGGCCAGCGCTTCCATTTGGTAGGTGGGCATATCCGCCATGCGATAGAGATTGGCGTAGTAAACACCGGGACGCTTGCCGTCCGGCGAAGGCCGCTGGTAGAACGCTTTGCCCGTCGATTTCTCGCGGAAGGGCTCGACTGCTTTGACCACGATGCCCGCCTGGGGCTTAATGAGAAAGAGATCATCGAGACGGTTGCGCATGCGGTCAATGATCCGCGTCGCACCTTCCAGATACGTTTTCCGGCCCGCCTCGGTGTCCTCGTAGTAGAACTGGCTGTCCTCGCGCATGAACGTGAAGAACTCCTGCAGAGTTCCATCGAATCCGACCTTCATCATAACGCCGCGCATCTCGTCGTGAATACGCGCCACTTCGCTGAGGCCGATGCCGTAAATGCGGCGGGCAGACAGCTCGGTGGTCGTCATCCTCTGCAGCCGGTGCTTGTAGAAAGCATCGCCCCTGGGCAGCTTCCACACACCGTCCCGGGTGTCGGCCGTCTTCTCCAGCTCGACGACGTAGTCGATGAGCTTCTGGTAAGCGGGGCGCACAAACATCAACAGCGCGACTCCCGCACGATCGATCAACTGCTGTTTTTGTTCATCGGGAATATCAAGCGCCCGTACCTTGGACTTGAAATCGGCCAGGATGGTGCTGTCGTCCTGCGAGCCTCCGAAGGGGGTGCCGGTTATCACGTTTCGCGCATCTTCTATCACGTAGGGGAATACGAACTTCGGTGGGACGATTCCTTTTACGGCACGGACCTTGAGGTTTTCGGTGACCTGGTCGAAAAGCCGCTCCACGTTCTTGAGGCGCTCGATATAGGCCATCGCGTCGTCAACGCTGTCGACGCGATGGTAGTTAATGAGGAACGCGGGCACAACGGACTGCCAACCCCGCATCTGATTCAAGGGATAAGTGTGGAAGCGATATTCGAAATCGGCGATCTGCCGCTCGACGTCCTTCACAAACAGGTCGTAGCTCAGCTTGGTTTGCTCGTCGAGCATCTCGAAGCGGATTTTTCTTTCGAGATCGGCGAGCCGATGTTTGGCACGCTCGAGGTTGGCCCTGGCATGCGCTTCCGACAGGTCGTCCCACTTGTCGTAGTCATCCTTGATGCCCAGGCGGCTCTGAAACATGGGACTGCGCGAGACCACGTCGTCGAACGCCTCCTCGAAAAACGCGTTGGCCCGGGCCGATTCGTCGGCATACGTGACCCGGGTAGTCATTGTGGAGGGGTGCTCGTCGAGGGGGGGCTCCGATTCACCTGTAGACCGGCAGCCGGCGAGCGATGTGAGGAGCGACAGCAAGAAAAGCGATAGGGAAAGAAATTTCATGTCTTCACCGTTGGTGTTGTGGGGATGCAAGCTCAGCGGCGAGGCGCTGTTCCAGCCTCGGCGAGTGTTGGAAATGATAGCCGACGTCCGGGATGACAAGACGACTTCCCTCCCGCACGAAACTGACGATGTGGCGGCTACCTACCGGAGGAGCCGGGAAACCAGTCTCCATCGTTCGCAGGTACTCGATCCTCTCGCCTGCGAGAAGGCTGCCCTTGAATGGCCTGATGACCGTTGCGCCAAGCTCCCACGTAGAGTATACGCCTTCCGTACGGACCTTTCGCACTTTGGTGATCTTCAGGACCACGGTGATGTCTGTCGATGCAACGTTCGCGACGATCAGCTCGATAGGTGGGCCCAAGTCGGGTTCCGACGAGCAGCCGAAGCTTATCACTGAAGCTACCAACCAGAACCAGCCGAGGCGATGCCAAGTGCCGAACGCGTTCATCCTGGAAACCTCCATAGGTTGACGCCATCCGCCTGGCTGAAATACTCACTGAACCGCACCTTCGTGCCGTCCCAGATATCCAGGTGCCCGGTCGCGTCTGACCACCCGCGGACATTGAACTGAATCACGCCTCGGTATCCTTTGACGGCCGCTCGCAACTTGTTCGCATCGCCAGCCACCTCCTCAACCTGGGGATCACCGTACATCGCGCGCAGGTATTTTTCCAGCTCGCGAACACGGAACGCGTACCACTTTCTGTCAGCTCCAGAGACGGCGTTCAGTCCAGCATACCCCTTTCGGATAGGATCGCCGGCGTAGTTGAACGCTCGACTCAACCGAATGGTGCAGGTGTTCGTAATCCAGGGGTAGTTCACTTTGCCGCCGATCAGCTTTTTGACCTTCACCGGGTCCTTCTCGTCGGGGTAGTGCTTCCACATCTTCTGGAATGAGGGGAGAGGCCTGGGCATGTGAGGTTCCTCACTGTGGTTTTTGCGTCTTTGACGGCGAGACCTCTCACGCGCTGCAGGCTCGACGTTTTGTGCCCGTCCCGCCGCCCGGCGGTGAATATACGGGTGCCTGGTGTGTACAGAAAGAGCGGGCAAAAGAAGAACGCCTTTTTCGGTGCCTTTTCTGATCGGGAATGGTAACAGGAACGTCCGGCAGCGTCAAACCACTCGGCAAGAGGGGTTCTCCGGAGGTCCCGCGGAGCCCTCGGTACCACCGGCGCGAGGATTTCCTGAAAGCGGCGAGAAAAAATGCAACCAATCGGCCCGAACCTCAGTCTAAAGGTGTGAGTATTTCGGTTTTTTTGGCGATGAAGCCTGGGGGAATATTGACGAACGCTCATATGGACACCATCTTTGAACAAGAGAACCCCACCCGCCGGGAAAAGTTCATTCCAGCCACAGCCTCGACACCTCCTTCGACGGTCCTTCCAGTGTTAGTTGGGTTTGCTACGCGCCAGCGCGCGGTGAGGAGACCATCATGAAGCACGCTGCGATTAAGAGCCACCACGAGCACGGCCACCTGTGGTTCCTGTTGAAGCTTATTAGCGGCATCGTGGCCGGGGCGCTGATTCTGATGCTGTCGGCGGGGGGCGCTGCGGCATCCGGGCTGGCGCGGGAACAAGCCGTTCGCGAGCTGGTTGTCGAGAGCCGAGAGGCTCCGGAGGCCGAAGTCGATGCGGTTGAAAGTGTTACGATGGTGATCGATCTCGAGGAAGGGGGCGTTATCGACCTGGATGTACCGGGGAGTGAGGTCCGGATCGACACCTGGAAAGGCGACGAAATACTTCTCATCGTCAAAAAGCGGGTCGATAGCCGGT
The DNA here is from genome assembly GCA_036478295.1 of Candidatus Krumholzibacteriia bacterium. Taxonomy (GTDB): domain Bacteria; phylum Krumholzibacteriota; class Krumholzibacteriia; order WVZY01; family WVZY01; genus JAZGDW01. Next base: position 39,394 of record JAZGDW010000139.1, on the reverse strand, counting down.
TCTCCCGGCAGGGGGCGCCGGTCAACATCGAGCTGACCCGCCGGGGGCGGGACGTCCGCATCGCGGCCGTGGGCGCATCGGCGCAGCGGATGGATGCCCTCGGGGTTTCCTTCCGTATTCTGGTGCCCGAGGCCGAACACCGGGCGTTGCGGCGCGAGGGCGTCAAGTACTCCTACAGTATGTCCAAATTGGGGGCGGTGCTCTTCCGGGCACTCAGCAAAGAGGCGCTCGGCTGGATCGCTCATTAGGGCGCGTCTGTTGGATTATTTCTGTCGCCGCGCTCCGCGATGTGGCGGGGGCGGGCTGTTGAATTGTCTCCTTCGCCGTGCTCCACTTCGCTCGGCTACCCCGCTCCGCGGGGTGATCCTCGCTCGTTCCCGCAACGGCTCTGTCAACAATCCAACAGCCCGCCACCGCCATTCGACGGCTCCGTCAACACCCAACAGGCGCCCCCTAAAGGGCCAGCCTACAAGTTGGGCTGTGGCGTGTAACGGAGGTACGGTTTGATCTCCGTGTGGCCCTTCGGGAACTTCGCCGGAATCTCCTCGTTGGTCACCGCGGGGATGATGATGCAGTCTTCACCGTTCTTCCAGTTCGCCGGTGTGGCTACCTGGTGGGTTGCCGTCAGCTGCAGCGAGTCGATCACGCGCAGTATCTCGTCGAAGTTGCGGCCGGTGGACGCGGGATAGGTCAGCGTCAGCTTGATCTTCTTATCCGGACCGACGACAAAGACCGAACGTACGGTCTGGCTGTCTTCCATGGTCAGATCCAGCATGTCGTAGAGCTGCGAGACCTTGCGGTCGGGATCGGCAATGACTGGAAAGTTCATGGTCGTGTTCTGCGTCTCGTTGATGTCGTTGATCCAGCTCTTGTGGGAGTCGAGCGGGTCCACGCTGATAGCGATAATCTTGACGTCGCGCTTTTCGTATTCACCCTTAGTCTTGGCGACCGTGCCCAGTTCGGTTGTGCACACGGGGGTGAAGTCCTTGGGATGCGAAAACAAAATGCCCCAGCTGCTGCCCAGCCACTCGTGAAAATTGATCGAGCCTTCGGTGGTCTCCGCCGTAAAGTCCGGCGCTTCATCTCCCAATCGTAATGACATGGTGCCTCCTGGTATCGAGTTGTAACGAGAATGGATTGATAGGCGGTGGACATCAGCATTCTATCATCCGATGGGCGAAAAGACCAAGCCTAATAAGTGTGCTGAAAACACGCGGGGCGATTGCGGAAGGAGCCTTGGTGAGGTATACTTCGAGCGAACACTGGAACTCAGGACAAGGTGCGTACCATGACCCGGTTCTTGATCACGTGGTTGTCTCTGCTCACGTTTGCCTGCGCCGCACAGGCGGGCAGGTGGAATGCGGTACAATCGAAAGATGACGCGGACACAGTCTGGGTAACCGTGACCCTGGATGTGGCCCTGGGATGCAGTCCCACGTTAGGGTGCGGCGGAACCGAGTTTGCCACGCTCCGGGTCACCCCCTGTCCGCTTCACAAAGCCTGCGTCGGGGGAGAGTACCAGCAGACCCTGACCAGCGACATCTTCAAAGAGTCGATCGAGCTCGGTCTTGCCAAAGGGACGGCCTATACGTTTATGGGTTCGTGGGGAATCACCCGCATGACCATCGATCCTTATCTCTTCGATTGCTCGGCGTTATTGTGCGAGCAAAACGAAACGCTCACACCGTCAACCTTTCCGGACGCGGTGCCGGTCGAGCCCGTGACCTGGGGACGCATCAAAGCAGTTTTCGAGTGATCAGCGTTCTTCTGTGGAGTGCGGCCTCACATCGAAAAGATGACTTCCAGATAGCCGGTGAGTCCGCCGTGGGTCGACTTCCCGTCGGACCCCACAGGCGACAACGCCCCACCACCCCCATCAGGGCTCAGGACAGGATCAGAGGATTCCTTGCCAAACGGATATGCGGCTTGCCCCGAAAACCGCAACCAGATGCCCGAGGTCACACGAAACAGCACAGAGGGGTCCAACTGCAGTGCGTAACGGAAAGGAATACTCGGGCTGGCGCCGCTCCTTTCGTATTTGAAGAAAAACGGAAACAGAACATCAACCCGCTCGAGTAACTGGAGTTCCCCTGAATCCTCCCACCACTCGAACCGACCACTCAACTCCAATTCGAATCGATCGGTCTCGACGATCTTACCGAGACCCACAAACCACGTATCCAGCCTGAACTCCGACTCATCCAAGCGATAGCGTTTTGCGAGAAACATATCCCAGACGGTAAACGGCCATGGGTCAAAGAACGAATCTCCATCGTGCATTATCCTGACCCTGTGCCATCCGCCAAAAATGGATGCGTTTCTCAACGGAACCAGGTCAAGCCGGAACGTTGTGGAGCGGGAGTTCAAATCCTGAAGGTGGAGGTAGCGTACACCACCGAAGTACATGCCCACGTCCCCGTTTCCTCGCTCGTGTATCGCACTAAGACGCATTCCGGGCAGTCGGCTGTCGATCTTGCCGAGGCGCGGAACCTTCTGCCAGTAGCGCTGAGGCTGCAGGCGGTAATCCAGCAGACCACCCCACTGTTTCCTTTGAAACCAGAGTCGGTTCGAAAAACCACGCTCTTCCTCACCGTTGCCGCTGCTGGTCTCAATGCCGCCCCATGTTCGAACGCGGATTCCCGTGATCGGTACTACTTCCAGGCGACTATGAAACCGATCGGTCCGGAACGGAAAATGGAAAGGGAACGTGCTCCCGTTTATATCCTGAGTAAGCTCCAGCTTGTTGCCAAAAGTCTCGGCACGCAGGAGCAGTGATCCGCGATCCTGCCATCCAAACCGAGCCTCAATTTCACCTGTAAAACCCTCCTTCCATCCCGTTGCTGTGACAAGCTCGATTTCATCCACGCCGGCAAACCGTTGTTTCTTGAAAACTCGCCCGAGATAAATCTTGCCTTCCAAATGATCTCTCGTACCACGCAAGCGGTCTGCGTCTGTGTGGATGTTGTCTTGTTTCAGTGTTAGGACAGACCGGCTCAGCTCAAACCCGATGAGGCTCGGCCCGCGTCTTCGCATACTCCTGAGCCTCTGTTCACTCAGGTGGTAATCCTGTAACTGGTCTGATTTTCTCTCATAGTAGAGATCCCAATACCGGGCTTGCCAACTCACATAGGAAGCGGGATAGAAAGCTTCTTCCTCGATCAGCCACACGGTGGAACTCCCTAAGAAGAACCGCTCAAGGGGAAGTTCAACCGCCTGGACGACGATATTTGCGCCGCCCAGGATCGAAAGCGAAAACATCAAAAGCAGAAAAGAACGCATCATGACGATACCGGTACCTTACCGGAGTTTGGACCCGCAATGAAAACAACCGACCTTTACCGCGCAAGCGGCCCCGCGGTCGGCGGCGGCGCAGGAGGCGGCGGCGCAGGAGGCGGATCCAAGATGTCCACCAGCGTCAGCCAGCGGTCTCGCGTGTCCATGTCGGGGAATAAACCATTGAACGTATAATCCGGAAAATAGGGAAAGCGCTCAAGATTCACATCAATGACATTCCCACCCGGACCGTCGAGTAATTCCAAAATGCTGCCATCGTCCACATCGTACCTGCGCGAGTACTGCCTCACGATTCCGATATTTGGAATAGTTGTATAAGTGCAAAAATCATCGACGAGTACAAAGCCGGTCCAACCGAAGCCCCCGTTATCATATTCAAAAACGAGGGTCTGATTGACGTCGATCCAATTGCCAGCGGGAATGACGAACCGGTAGTACGGGAGCAGTGCTTTCCAGTCCGTAACCGGGGCGGTGAACCAGGCGTTCAGGTTCATGGTCCACGAAAAGGTAATGTCGTTTGCGCCCAGTTGCTCGCTAAAATCCACCGGTCCGTTGAGAAGGTCGCGGACGAAATCCAAAACGTCCTCCACGCGGTTGAAATCCTTGGCGAAATTGGGAATATCCGGATCGGTCGGATCCAGTTCAGAGTCGAGGTCGGTCAGGTCGGCGAGCTTGACCACGTTCTCCTCGTTCTCGTTCTGACGCACGTTACGAATGAAATTCGCCGAGGCATCGAGTTTATTAACTGTCATCAGAAAATTCTGATGAGCCTCCCTCATCGATTTGCCCGAATCCCTGAGCGTGAGGAAAGCGGGTCTGTTCTCAAGGTTGTGGTAGAGGACGAGCAGGAGAATGGAATCGATCTGCGCGTCCGCGAAGCCGTGTTCCGTAACCAGCTTCAATTCGTCGAACGGACTGCCAGGGATTACTTCAGCCTTTGCGCAGTACAGGCCAAACCGGTGGTCTTCCAGATAGCGAACGTGATCGATCCAGTCATATGTGCCGTCCGGGCCAAAAAGGTCGGCATCGTATGCGATGACCATGCCAAAACCCGCCCGCAGGGCACGCACCGATGCGTCGAAGAGAAAAATCTCTCCCAGGTCGATCTTGATGTATTCCTGAACTCCGCTATCGTCAATGAGTATTCGAATGGCCGCATCGATATCGGCTTCGGCTGTCTCGAGGTGGTTGATCGATCTATCCAGTGCGGGGATCACAGTGTCTCGAATGATGGCTTGTATCTTGGCCAGGGTCACATTCGACGGAAAGCTCGCTGCGGCGTGGACATTCAAGGCGAACGGGATCTCAACCAGAAGAGAAAACTGCCTGCCAATAAGCATCCGATGACGATCTCGTGCAGACGTCGGTGGCGGGGTGGGCCCTTCGTCTGTCCAACGCTCCATGCTGTCGATGACGGCCCAGATGTCAGTGTCATAATTGAGTTCCACGATTTCCAGAATTGCAAGACCCACATGGGCAATAGCGTTGCGAGGATCAAAAGAGAGGGCGTTCTGAAATTGCCGCCGGGTATCGTCGAATCTCGTGTTCTTCAGCTCTTCCGTGCTCTTGTCCTCCAGGGCCTGGATCGAATCTCCCAACGCCTCGAAAGCGTTGGAGGCAATGGAATCCGCTTTGCTCTGGTCTATTATTACTATAGTGCCTTCATCAACAGGATTGTCCGAACATTGAACCAACGGGAAAATCGCCAAACAAATGAGGAACGTGGAGAGTTTTTTCATCGGTACCTCCCGGGGGAAAAGTGCCCGGCAACGTAGTTGTGTTTCAATCCGACGCTCCGAAGCCACAAAGCGGGGATAAAGCAGGTTGCTTATGCGGGCAGGTGATCCCTGGAGAGTGTGGCCAGAACCAGAAGTGGAGACGCGGGATCTCACAGATCACCCTGCGGCATCGTAACACACGCCGGCCCCACATGTCCATCCTATACTAGACTATTAATCTCTGGACAGCCCTAAGACGGCGCGAATCGGTGCAGTCACGGTCCGGCCAGGCAGCGCCGATCGGGTATTGACCTTTGGGCGTGCTCGGGTAACATGTTGGTTTATGGCTATGCGCGATCCGCACAACGTGCCACCAAACCGCACCCTGCCAAACCACATTTTCAGCCGCCGCGCGAACTTTCTGCTCGCGATGATGATGCTGGAAGAGGGCCTGGACGCGGAGTGGCCCAAAACCGACTGGGGGAAGGAGTGACGTGGCGTACAAACTCGGCGTTTTGGTCGTACACGGAATGGGTTCGCAGAAGCCGGACTTTGCCGAGCCCATGAAAAGGGGCCTCGAGAAGTGCATCGCCGCCCGTGGTGTGGATCCCGCCGGCATCTACTGGGAGCCGGTGTTCTGGGCGAAGCTTCTGGGCGACAAGCAGCAGAAGCTCTGGCGGCGGCTGTCCCGGAACCGGCGCTTTCGGTACAGGAAAATCCGTGAGTTCGTCGTCGCCGCGATGGGAGACGCGGTTGCCTACCAGCAGTCGCCGACCCGCCCACGCAGCGTCTACACGGATATCCACAATCTCGTGCTTGCCCATCTGCGCAAGATGCGCCGGCGTCTGGGCAATGCCGACCTGCCGCTGGTCATCCTGGCGCATTCGTTGGGTAGTGTCATCGTGTCCGACTACATCTGGGATCGGCAGAAGAAGTACAAGCCGAGATTGTACGGCCGAACGGCGCTGGAGCGTATGGAAACACTAGCGCTGCTCATCACTTTCGGTAGCACGCTGCCGCTGTTCTCGATGGCATACTACCCGGTGGTGAGTATCGCTTTTCCGCCGCCGGGTGTGAGACGATTTTTCCCGCCGGGTACGACGGCGGCCGAGATACGCCGCGTCGCGAAGTGGCTCAACTACTACGACCGCGACGACGTTATGGGCTATCCGCTCAAGCCGACCAGCCCATCGTACAACAAGAACGTTACCCGTGACCGGCAGGTCAACGTCGGGGGCATTTTTTCGTCGTGGAATCCCCTGTCACATACCGCCTACTGGACCGACAAGGACTTCTGCAAACCGGTTGGAAAAGCCATCACAGATGTGATGAAACTTCTCTGATCCCTTCCCGTGTTGACGAACACCGGGAATGGGGTGTATTTTTTCTGATAACGCGGTCCGGTGACCACCGGGGGGCCGGACAGGACAGGAGGAAGTGGTATTCATGAACCAGCGGGTGATGGCAACAATACTGTTAGTGGTGGTCCTCACGGCCGCCGCCTGGACGACGACGCCGGCCGCGGAAGACGAGACCAAACGGGTGCAGGCGGCAACGACCGTCCTCAGCGAGCTGATGGGCATCCCGGAAAAGGGTATCCCTGGCTGGCTCCTCAAGGAAGCACACGCGATCGTGGTGATCCCCGGCGTCTTCAAGATCGGTTTCGGCATCGGCGGCCGCAGGGGGCACGGCATCATGGTAGTGCGCGAGAAGAAGCGCCGCTGGAGCCGCCCCGTTTTCGTTACCATCACGGGCGGCAGCATCGGCCTTCAGTTCGGGGCGCAGTCCACCGACGTGATCCTGGTGCTCAAGAGCGAACGCAGCATCGAAGGCATTCTGAAGGGGAAATATACACTGGGCGCTGACGCCGCCATCGCTGCCGGGCCGGTCGGACGACAGGCGGAGGCGGCCACCGACGTCAAACTGAAGGCGGAGATCTATTCGTACTCGAGGAGCCGGGGGTTGTTCGCGGGTCTGTCGCTGGAGGGCGCGAAACTCAGCATCAAGAAGGACGCCAATGCATCGTTCTACGGTACCGACGAACTGAACGCGCAGGGAATCATCAAGAGCCGGAAGCTGAAGACGCCGCCCGCTGCGCAGAAGTTCGTCGAGATGCTCGAGCACTATATCAAGACGGCGAGTAAGAGCGGTTGACACGACGCGGCGTCACGTGCCGGCGTACCGCCGCGGTACCCGGTGTCTGCCAGCCCGGTACGCGCTACCTGGCCGCCTGCCGAAACGCCCACACGGATAGAGATCCCGCTAGGCCAATGCCCAGCCACGAGAGCCAGTGGGGAATGTCGAACCCGGCGACCTGGACCGGCCAGCGATTGATGAGCCGGATGAAGTGCACCGCGGCGACCAGCCCGAAGACCCCACCCGAAATCGTCAAATAGAGCTTGATGCCCATGGGTGCTCTCCTTTGCGGAGCTTGCCGGCACGTACCGCCGGTTGGTACGCCCTGTATCCACCGGCGCCGTGCGCCCTACAGTAACTTGAAGCCCAGCGCTTTATTGACCACCTGCTTAACGGCGGCCAGGGCGCTGTTTACCATCGTCTCCGCCTCCAGAAGACCGATGCCCTTTACCGTCAGGAGTACGGCGCGTGTGGTGTGCTTTTGCATATCGAGCAGGATCTTCGCCTGACGGTTGGTGAGTTTTCCCTCGACCCGCAAGCGCCCGATCATGGCCACCGTTTCAGCTATTTTTTTGAGCTCCGTTCGTGTATAGGTCCTCAGCTGCGGCCACACGACGGTGAAATCGTCCTGGAGTTCGTTCTTAAGCGTTTCCCTGGCAGCGGTGAGCATTTGTTTCAAGAGTTCGGATACGGTCAGCATCGTTTGACTCCCCGTTGTCCCGGCGTCATTGTGCATCGCGATTCAGATTGCGACGAACGTTCTTCTTTTCGAATTCCAGCTTCCATATCGCCTCGAAATGTTGCTTGATGGTGCTCCGGGCCACGCCGATGGTGGCAAGGGCTGCGTCCCTCTCCATAGTGCCGAGGTCTTGCCGGTGCAGCTCCTCGAAACCCGCCATGCTCTCCCGCAGGAGTTCGAGTTGTTCGATCGTTATCTCGTTCCTGGGGTGTATGCGCGCGCGGGCGATCAGCGTATTTACCTCGACCTCGAACTCGTCGTAGAAACGCCGGTTGGAACCAAAGTCCGCCTTATCGGTGCCGAAGTTCTCCTGCAGGCGGTTGAAATAGTTCTCGGTCTTGATGCTGAGATCGATGAGCGACTTGTCGATAACCGGGTCGTAGTCGGCCACTAGCCGCGCGGTGCAACCGCCGAGCAAGATCAAGCAACAAATGGTGACCCATAGCGTGGTCTGCAATCCGCGGGGAACATACGGCAGCCTGCCGCCGTCCGATGCAGGGCTGCTGCAGCGTTTCCGGAGCCTCTTCAAACCGGTACCTCCCGTTGCTGGCGCTCTTTCTTCACCTCTACCACACGGATGTCGTGCCTGCAACACTAGCACGCGCCAAATTGCTTGACAATTATCCGGTGAACAAAATAATGGATCGTGGGGCACCGCCCGCCAAGGGCACCCGCTGCGTCAGGGCGGCGCTGGCGGCTTTTTATCACTTTTGATTGCGGGCGGCTATCGTGGTAGACTCGCCGAGCGAGGACTATAACCCCGAGGCAAGACAAGGAGGTTGGTCATGGCAGATCGAGTACGCAGGGTGAGTTATTGCAATACGATGGTCACGAGCCGTCCCGGCCAGGGAGCGAGGGTACTGTCCGAGTTGAAAGACGCCGGGGTCGACCTGATGGCGTTTAGCGGATTTCCCGCCAAGGGTGGCAAGTCACAACTCGATTTTATTGCGGATAACCTGACCATCATCCGGCGCGTGGCCAAGAAGAACGGCTGGCGTATCGGCAAGACCAAGAAGGGATTCCTTATTCAGGGAAAAGACACCCTGGGAGCCGCTCACCGTCACATCCAGAAGCTTGCCGACAGGAGGATCAACATCACCGCGGCGGACGCGGTGTGCGCGGGCAAGGGACGATACGGCATGATCCTGTGGGTCAAACCGAAGGACTATGCGCGCGCCGCAAGGACGTTGAAGGCGAAGTAACGGGGTGGCCGCTTCGCGCCACAGGCGCGGCATTCCTACGGGTTCTCCGGAACCTGGACGGGGCGGCCCCGTATCGCGTCACGACCCGCCGCCGCAACAAGAAAAAGGGGCAGCCAACGGGCTGCCGCTTCGTTGCGCCACGTTCGCTAGATATCATCCCGCCAGCGAACGAGCTGCCATATGGTCTCTCCGCGATCCTCGACCGGCCGGACGACGAACGACGCCCGCGTCGGGGGAAAATTCCCCAGGATGAGGCCGCCGGTTTCTACTGTGAGCAGGTAATCAACCGTTTTTTCATACCAGACCTCCCCCGGATAATCCACCGGATCGGGTATGGCGGGGTTCCAGGTACCCTCACCGGGTGGGAAGAGCAGGGATAGACTGATCCCTGTAAAACCGCCCGGAGGAGCGGTAAAGAACAGATGCTTGGTGCGGCCCCATGTGGCGTCCTCCACCGCGGCGCCGCGTGGCGATAGCTCCGCATCCGGATCGGCTATTCGAGTGCCGGTATGCACGGCGGCGTCGAACAGGCTCGCCGTGGCGGCCAGCTCGCTCGATTTGTCCCACTGGGCAAACGAAACGTCCCCGTTGGCGATATCCGTGGGAGAGAAGAAGAATATGAAGTCATCGTCGAACAGTGAGCTGGCGGCATCGAAGTTCTTCTGATTGTATGCACTCTGCAGAGTGGTGAGCACCCCGTCGCGCAGCTTGAGTGGATTCTCATCGGGTGTGGGATTGCCGACGGTACGGACGCAGTCGAACAAGTCAAACTGAAAGCCCGTGTCCATCATCTCTCCCCTGACAAAAATCGTGATCACGTCGCCGGCGGAGACCGGACCCAACGCATGGGCGATTTGCCGTGTGGAAAACATCAGTACCAGGTCATCGATGCCGTCGGGTCCGTCGCTGCACTCACAGAACTCCCCGTTGATCACCGGCGCCGCAATATCTCCGATACGAGTTCTCACCGGATCGATTCTCTCTGTGCCGATCCACAGCTGCACGGTCGAGGCGTCGATGTCGCGGCCGTCCATTGCGACGGTCCCCGGAATGACGGCGGGGATCAGGCCCCGGCTCCTGGGATTGAAAGGATTGCGGCACGATCCGGGAAGAATGTCGAAGGACGGCGGACCGGGGACGATGTTAATGATCACACCTACATGCGATCGGTTGTCACCCGCGTCCTTTACCTCGATCGTGAAGGTGTGGCTCCCGAAAAAGAGCGGGCGCTGGGTCGCGCACACCTCGGACCCGTCGAAGGGTATCCAGCCCACGTCCCACGAGTCGGGGTCGTTGAGATCGAAGATATCCGACCCGTAGCGATACGCTTCGACTGGATCACCGCCGGGCGATGGCTCTGCGGTCCAGCAGAAAACCAGGGGTATCCCGGATGGTATCGTTATGATTGTCGGTGGCGGGTTCAGCACGGTGGAGACGATGGGATCCATGTATTCGTTGGTGAGCGTCAGTACGGGTCCGAATGCGTCCAGAACCACATCGATCTTGTGGGCGGCTCCGCCCGGCACTGCATCCGATGGTTCGGTGATCCTCTGGCATCCGCTGGTGGCTGCCAGGCACACGCATAAGGCGAGGCAGGCGAAGATGCCGGCCATCCGGTGCGCGGTATTGGCTCTTGCGGTGTTCACGAGGGGGCCTCCCTGGGCGAAAAAAGGCGGGGGTCCGACCCGCATAATATATCACAATTTGACTCGTACCGCAATTTGACTCGCCCGAGGGCCAGGTGGCATAATCGGTACACCAACCTGCCGGTCACAGAGAACAGGGGAATATGAGAACGCCATTCTTTTATCGGGTCACACGCGTCCTGGTGCGCATCGCTCTGGGCGTCTATTTTCGCAAGCTCGAGCGCTCCGGCGCGCACCACATTCCCGACAAGGGTCCCGTTATTCTCGCCGCAAACCACCCCCAATCGGTGACGGACGCTTTTGTCCTGGGCCGCGCCGCCGGGCGCATGCTGCACTACATCGCCCGCAGCGGCATCTTCGATGCACCGATTAAGGCGTGGTTCCTGCGCAACGCGGGCGTCATTCCCGTGTACCGGTCAAGAGAGGTCGCGGAGGCCACTGACAAGAATGTCGAGATGTTCTCCGCGTGTCGCGCGCTGCTCGAGAAGGGCGGGGCCATCGGTATCTTTCCCGAGGGCATCAGCGCCGAGGAGCGCCGGGTCCAGAAACTAAAAACGGGGACGGCCCGCATCGCTTTCGAGAGCGAGGAAAAAAACGACTGGAAACTCGGCGTCACCATCGTGCCGGTGGGACTCAATTTCGAAAGCGGCCGGCGTTTTCGCAGCCGGGTACTGGTCACCTTCGGCAGACCGATCGTGGTCGCCGACTACCGGGCCGACTATGAAGAAGACCCCTACGAGGCGGTCAGGAACCTCACCGATCTACTGGGCGAAGCGATCCGGCGCCGCGTGGTGAACATCGAGCGCTCGCAGTTCGAAGAACTGGTGCGTGACGTCGAATCGGTTTACAAGGGAGAGCTGCTCGAGAAAGAAGGGCTGCCCTTCGCGGGCTCATCCAGGTTCGAACGTGATCAGGAAGTGTCGCGTGAGATCCCACGCGCCCTCGATTATTTCTTTCGCTATCATCCGGAGATTATCTGGCAGGTGGGGAGCCTTCTGACGGACTACCGCCGCAAGCTGGAGCGACTTCGCCTCAAGGACGAGATGATCCGGCAGGAGGAGGGAAGAACGGTGCCCGGCGAGGCGACACGTTTCGCCGTCTTCGGCGCCATCGGATTTCCCTTCTGGTTGTACGGCGTAGTGTGGAACGGGCTCCCGTACAAAGTCACCGACTGGCTCGCGCGTCGCATGGTCAAGAACCCGACGAAGTACCATTACTTTCACTTAACACGCGGGGCGGTTATCTACCTGCTCTACTATGGGGGATTGATTTACCTGGCCTTTCGGGTGCTTGCACCCGTGACCGCGGGGATTTTCGCAGTCACTTTACCGCTGACGGGATTCTACGCCCTCGACTATTCACGGCGCATGCGCCGCCGCCGGCAGATGCTGCGCCTGGCCGTTCTCGAGCTCACCCACGGGTATTCCGTGCAAAGATTGCGACAGCAGCGCCAACGCCTGATGAATGAAATGGACACGGCGCTCGAGGAATACCTCCGCGCGCGCGATGAGCAACCGGAGTCTCACCAAACGGGATCCGGATCTGGGAAGGGGGCCGGGTCGGGCCGCGGGCCGGCGAAGGAGCCTGAAAAGGGGCCGGACAGATGAGCCCCAGTCTGCTCGACATCCCCGCGTTCCGCGCGTACATGAGCAAACGCATTCTGTGCCGGGTGCCCACCAGCGACAAGCGGCTCGCGTTGACGTTCGACGACGGTCCCCACCCGAAACACACGCTGGACCTGCTCGATATGCTCGAGCGCAAGGGAATCCGTGCCACGTTTTTTGTCGTTGGGCGGCGGGTGCGGCAGTTCCGTGACGTGCTCGAGCGCACCTTCCGTGCGGGGCACGAGATCGGCAATCACAGCGACCGGCACATACCGTTGTCGCTGCTGCCGTCCGGGCTGATTCGCAGGGAGATCGCCGTCGCCGAAGAACTCATCATGGAAGTAACCGGTGGGCGCCCGAGGTTTCTACGTCCACCCATGGGCTGGTTCAACAACAAGGTGTTGGCCATCGCCAGGTGCATGGGTTACCACCCGGTTGTCGGCAGCGTCCATCCGTTGGATTCCCGCAAACCCGGCGTTCGCGTCATCATAGAACGCATCCGGCGCCGCATCGAACCGGGGGCGATTATCATCCTGCATGACGGCGGCCGCTGGATCCACTCGGACCGCAGTCAGACCATCGCGGCTGTCGACCGCATCACCGACGAGCTGTTGTCCGAGGGGTACTGCTTCGAAACGTTGAGTGAGCTCGTGCCCGAGGCCACCTCCGCACCATCCGCCTGACACGGCGGCACGCACGCCGCCGGTTCTATTTCGTCAGCCGGCCCCCCGGCGCGCGGCGTGCGAAGAGCTCGCAGGGCCGCGCGCCGTGACATTTTCTCCTTATCCCGATTTCTTGCCCAGCCGCTCCTGGAGGAGCTCGACGGAGCGCTTCGGCGAAATAACCAGCATCGGCTCTTTCTTGCCGAAATCGTCCGACCCTTCCTTGATGAGCATGACCACCTGGGCCGGTGTCAGGGACGGGTCCATGGCCAGCAGCTTCGCTGCCAGGTTGACAACGTTGGGAGACGCCATCGACGTGCCGGAGAGCTTCATGCGGTTGCCACCCGGTACGTAGCTGTCGACCTCGAAACCGTTCGAGTACACCGCCACCGTCTTGCCGGAACTCGTAAAGACCGTGGGTTCGCCGGCCTGGTCGACCGCACCCGTAATCAAGAGGTTGGGCATCTTGAACCCGGACGGAATGAACTGGTCGAACTCGACGTCATTGTCCGAATTGCCCGCGGCACCCACGAAGAGAATCTCCGGCGCGCTCGTGAACGCATCGTGTAGGTCTCTGCGCGCGATCTCGAACATCTCTCTTGCCATCTTGCCCCGCGCCTCGGCGCTCTCGCCGATGCCGTTGGCTTCGAGGCTGTGTTCGAGCTCTTTGAGGGACAACCCCCAGCTCATGTTGACCACACGTACCTCAGTGTTCTTGAAATAGCCGACGACCTCTTTGAACTCCTTGCCGAAGCGCGTGATGAGCTCCATCGTGTAGGGCATGGGGACCATGTGATGATCGAACGACAAGCGGGCGGGCACGATGTGCGCGTAGGGATTGCCTTCGAGGGCAATGCCCGCCACGTGCGTGCCGTGCGCGTAATGGCTGTAGAGCGTCAGGTTTTCGAGATAACCTTTCATCTCGCTCTTCTCGAGGCTCGCCATGGTTTTCTTGATTACGGTTGCCTCGGGGCTGTCGATTGCAGCGCTGAGGTCCGTGAATCCTTTGAGACGCCCTTCCAGCTCGGCGCGCATTGACGCACTCTCACCCAACGGGAGTAACAGATCGGTTGTCTTGTTGTGTTCCATGTCGTACGCGATACCGTGCACGTCATCCACGAAACCGTTGCCGTCGGTGTCGCGTCCGTCCAATTTTTCCTTGGTGTTTGTAAAACACCGGCCCTTGAATACCTCCACATCGACGCCGGCGTCCCAGATGCCGACCATGACGGGAGAGTACCCCTCCTTGCCGGTGAAGCTGGTGTTACGCGCGACCCAGATATCCTTCTTCTCGACTTTGTGGGACGCGATCGCTTCGCCGAGCACGCCGCTAATATCTTCTTTCAACGGCAGAACCAGGGCGAGCGCACCGTGAAAGTTGATTATCTGCTTGGCCTGGTCACCACTGAGGTACCCGCTTTTCTCGACTGCGGGGTCCAACTGACCTTCGATGAGTCCGACCAGGAGGTTCTCGCTCAGAATCTGCATTTGGCCGTTCACCTGCTCGATGATCTCGCGGACCGTTTCCCACGGCAGCGACGCCACGCGTGCGGACAGGTCCGTCCGGAACCCTTGCCTGAATCGGTCGGATGACACGTCTGTGTCCACGCTGCGGGCGACCAGGTAAGAGTAGAAGATCATGCCGATAACGTATTTCTTCGCCTCTTTGTCCTCGAGCGCGCGGGTCTTCTCGAGATATTTCCGTGAAGTGTCGTAATCGCCTTCGAAGAATGTGATCCCCTGGAGAACCTGGTAGTACCCCTGCAGAGTCTTTTTGTCCACGATCTCGTACTTCTCGAGGTCGGCCTCGATATCTTTTTTCACCCGCGCGGCGAGGTCGGCGAACGCCTGCTCGTCGGTCAGTAGCTCGGACGCCTTGACGCTGATCGCATACGTGTGACGCGGCAGATCGTCGACCTTGGTAATCTTGATCTTTTCCCCGGCGCGCGCTGTGGGGGCGAGGGTCAGTGCCGCTGCAACGCACGCAGCAGTTGCGAGCATCACGAATGGGAGTGCTTTCCTGGGAATAGAAAACATATGGACCTCCTGAGTGTTGAGTAGGCTTGTCTGTATTCCAGGCGGCGCCCGATGAGCGCACCTGGAACGTTTTAGTAGTACGGCAACCGCTCCGGTTTTGTTACCATATGCGCGATTTCTCCCCCGCGAACGCTGTCAAGAGAAGGGGTGCGGCAGGTACCGGCCGGTGGTGGGCGGGACGCCTGACAAAGGGCACTTCGCGTACCAGGCGTGCGTACCGGACCGCCATCCACAGACGTAACATTATGACGTATAATGAGAAAACATGACAGGTAAGAAAAAAACCATTCTCGGCGTCTTCGCCCACCCCGACGACGAATCCATGGGTCCGGGCGGGACTTTTGCCAAGTACGCCGCGGCCGGTCATAGGGTCGCGTTCACGCTGGCCACCGACGGCGGCGCCGGTCGTCTCTACAAGGAACGGCCCAAGGACAACACGGAGCTGCGCAAACTTCGCCGCGAGGAGACGGCCAGGGCTGCTGAGGTACTCGGTATCGAGTTTCTCGGTTTTTTCGGCTGGCACGACGGTGACCTCCAGAATATCAACGTGCTCGAAGTCGAGAAAAAAATCGTGGAGGTCATCCGCCGCGAAAAACCCGACATGGTAATGACGTTTCATGGCTCGGGCATTTCATTTCATCCCGACCACCGCGTGATCGCGACGGCGCTCACCGGCGCGTTCCTGGGGAGCGCGTGGCAGAATTGGTACAATGACCCGGACTTGAGGGCGCTGCCGCCGCACCGCACGTCGAAACTCTACCAGTACACGGCGATGGAGGCGATCAAGCGTGCGAACTGGCCGCGCGAGGTCTACTACTCACCGGACGATGAAATCACGACCGTCATCGACACGCGCGACACGGCGGACATCAAGTGGCAGGCCATCCAGGCGCATGACACCCAGCGCGACGGCCCGCCTTTCAAGGAACTCTACGACGCGGGCGTGTTCGAGCAGGAAGCCTTCGTGCGGGTGTTTCCCTCATGGACGCCGGGCGAGCCGCGTGAAACAGACCTGCTGGAGGGGCTGTAGCGACTTCACAGACAACATCCAATCACGTGCGCATGTCCGAATACTCCCGTCCTCGGGAGCGGCCCTTCCTCGGGAGCGGTCCCTCCCCGGGGGACACCGGACAAGCGTTGCCTTCACAAACCCAGCCCGTCTGGAAAGACAAAACCGTCGCGTTCTTTCCAACCCAGGCAGAGCGGGAGCTTGAGCTGGCGCCGCAGCACGAGCAGATATTCGATATCGTGTTTGGAGGGCCGTTCGTCGATGATGATCGCCCAGCGGTCCGCGCTACCCTTACCGGGATAGAGGTTGTACTCGAGCAGCTGTCCCAGCGCCTCCCGGATCGCCTTGGTGCTGCCCACGCCGTAACACGTCTTGAGCTCGGCACGGTAGTGGGCATCGTCTTTCTCGAAGGTTACATCGACGTAGTTGCGTTCCTGCATGACGCCCGAGAAACCGGAGCGCTTCAACCACTGGCCAAACCGGGTGGACAACGTGTTGTGGCGCCGAATGATGCGCTTCAAGGTCTGTGGGTTCTCGCGGTAGTAGGCATCCTCGGCGAGGACGCTCGCCGCACCCGCCGTCGCCGGCCGCCGCCGCACCCCGGGCAGGTTCAACTCCGGAATGAACGTCGGCGTGGTGAAATGCTCGCCGATAGTCTGGTTGCGAACGATCTCACCGATAGGAATAGGCTCGGGCGGCAGGTGAAAGTCTTCGACGCGGCATTTGAAATTGAGCAGTCCCGCATGAACGGAATTCCTGACCTTCGAGAGCGCATCATCGAATGAAATAGACGGGACGACAGACGACAGTTCCTCCGCCCGCCGCGGGTAGACGCCGTTTTTCTCGAACGTGCTGTCCACCGCCAGCAGGTCTTCGGGTGTCGCCTGGGAGGCGTCGTTGTAAACGCCCACCAGGAGTTTTGCGCGGGTGTCGGGGTGCATGCTCCAGAAGCCGATCCTGAAACGTCCCGCGGATTCCCGGACGACCTTGGCGGAAGGTTTGTAGTAGAGGTACCCGTAGACGAAGCCGTCGACGGCGTCTTCGAGCTGAAAGTTCCACTCCTCCATGCCGAAACCCATTTCTCTCGGGTAGCCGCCGTCACCCGAGGTGTGGGTCGGCATTCTCCACCCGCGGGAGTTCCAGCACATTCTGTAGATCATGTGACGCATGGGTCTTTTCTCGAGGGCTGTGGAGGGTATCGGTACGCGGCAGTATACCACACCTGAAGGCCCTTTTGCCGGTATCTGGTGCAGGGGGTATCTGGTGCGGGTTACTCCGGGTTCCGGGCTGCCGTGGCGCGCCTGCCCCGCCGGGCAATCCCGTCCCCGCCCGCCCGGGTACGCGTTGCAATCCCCAACGCGTCACCCCGGCAATTTTGGCTCGATGCCCGCCTCGAACCCCACCCGCATCTGAGACGGCTCCCGGGCCACAACTTTCTGGGGGACAACGTGTTACCCATGCCACCACCACCGCCGGATCGCCATCGGTGGGGCATCGGCCCGATCTATGCTATTGCACACCCTAGCGCGGGCGCGAGGTGCTTTCCGGAGTTCGAATGAAAAGTTCTTTCCGGGCGCAAGGCGCACCCAGCCACGCGATCTTTAAAGGGAGGGCTCATGAACAAGCAAGCCAAACGTGCCAGAGTTGTTGCGTTATTCATCCTGCTGATGTTCACGGTCGGGGTCTATTTCTTCTGGAGCTATAGCGAAGATATCACCACCCAGGAGGCCGGACAGCACGTGGAATACGCCAACGGCCACCTCAGGTAGGGGTGCCGGACAGGCGACAACAGTACAGTTATCTTTCCGCAACCCGAAGCCGTGGCCCCGAGGGGCGCATCGTTCGATTACACTTCCAAACTTCGCGTTGAGATACGTCCGCTTGCATTGTGCAACGCGGGCAAAATGTGCTATGCGGGGAGTCATGGAAAAACAAGCCGGCAGTGCCAACGTCGTTGTCCTGATCGCGTTGCTCTTGATCGCGATCGGTGTCTATTCTCTCTGGAGCCACAACCAGGTGGCCATCCAGGAGACCGCGTCGGCGCCGGTGAAACAACTGAACGCCCGCCTGCGCACGGTCAAGAAGGCCAGGAGTCTCAAAGTCACGTTCGATAACCCGGAGATGGGGCGCTGCCCCGTCTGCCGGGAGGACGTGAACTACGAATCGTTCGTGAACATCGGCTACCAGAGCTACGCGATGTGCAGCGATGCGTGCGCGGATCTTCTCCGAGCGCACCCCGAGGAGTATCTTGCCGACTCGCAACGGTAGATCCGGCGGCACCGCGCCCCGCGCTGGCCCTGCAAGTTCCCGGTCTCATGCGGCATTCGCCGCCACCACCCCAAAAAAGCCTTGAACCGTCCGGGTTTGGTGATAAGGTCAGGCATCGCCCGTGTTCTCACCGAGGTAGCCAGACCGTGAAATGGAAAAAAGGCATTTGCGGTATCTGTCCGGCCGGCTGCTGGGTCGAGTTGCAGCTGGACGACGGCAAGCTCGTTGACATCAAGCCGGACACGAGCCATCCCCTGGGGATGATCTGCCGGCGGGGCCAGCACGCGCCCGAGATCGTCCATTCCAAACACCGTCTCACCCATCCCGTGAAACGCGCGGGCCCCAAGGGCACCCACGAGTTCGAGCGCATCACGTGGGATGAGGCCTACGACATCATCACCGACAATCTCAACACGATCAAAAAAGAATCCGGCCCCGAAGCGACGGCGATCTACACGGGCCGCGGCGCCTTCGAGCTATCGCTTTGCGACATGTACCAGCCCAAAGGCGTGGCGGTGTCCTCGGCCTCCAACATACTCTTTCCCTTCGGC
Source organism: Candidatus Krumholzibacteriia bacterium (assembly GCA_036478295.1). Classification (GTDB taxonomy): domain Bacteria; phylum Krumholzibacteriota; class Krumholzibacteriia; order WVZY01; family WVZY01; genus JAZGDW01. The sequence goes on along the minus strand of JAZGDW010000139.1, from coordinate 20,528 downwards.
TCTCCGAATACCATGGGAGTAGGTGCGCTGTGCTACGTGTCGTTCGCCATGATCTCTCCCCATGTGACGATGGGACGCATGCTGGTCGATATGTTTACCGACATCGAGAACGCGGAGCTGCTCGTCGTGTGGGGCACCAATCCCGCCACCGACTCGCCGCCCCTCGACATGCACCGGCTGGAGGCGGCCGCCAGGCGCGGCGCGGAGATTGTCGTCATCGACCCGCGCTACACGGAGACCGCGGAACGGACGGACGCGCGCTGGATCCCGATCCGACCCGGCACGGACGGCGCGCTGGCGCTGGGCATGATCGAGGTCATGATCGATGAGGAACTCTACGACGAAGACTTCACCGAGAACTGGTGCCACGGATTCGACGAGTTGAAGACATACGTTCAGCACTTCCCGCCGGAGGTAGTCGAGGGCATCACCGGCGTGCCGGCGGAGTTCATTCGCGACATGGCGCGGCGCATCTGCAGTGCGATCGGCGCCTGCCCGGTGATGTACACCGGTCTCGAGTATTCCAACAGCGGCGTGCAGGCCATCCGCGCGGTGCACACGCTCTTCGCGCTGGCCGGCCAGCTGGACGTGCCCGGCGGCGTCGGCCTCGCCATGCTGGACAGCCATTTCCCCATAAACCGCTCGTGCAATCAGGAAAACCCCGACCTCGACCGCGCCGTCGCCCGCGAGCGGTTTCCGATTTATAGCCATTACCGCGGCGAATCCCACGCCAGCGGACTGCTCGATGCCGTGCGCGCAGGCGAGCCCTACCCCATCCGCGGTCTCATTATCCATGGGGCGTCTCTGCTGACGTCGTGGCCACAGACGGCGCTGTGGCGCGAAACGTTATCGAAGCTCGACTTTCTCTTGTGCGTCGACCGGCAGTTGACGGCGGACGCGGCGTACGCCGACATCGTCCTGCCCGCCACCACCATGTTCGAGATCGATTCCTACATGGTGTACGGTCCCGTGTTTCGCCTACGCGAGAAAATCATCGAGCCGGTGGGCGAAGCGCGCAACGACTATCTCATAATGGCCGAGCTCGCCAGGCGGCTCGGCTACGGCGACCTTTACCCGCAAACGGAAGAAGAAATGATTCGATTTGCCCTGGACGGTTCCGGCTACACGCTGGAGGACATCCGCAAGCAAGGCGGCTGGGTCCAGAACGAGACATCGATGATGGAATTCAAGAAGTGGCAGAAGGGAGGCCTGCGCAAAGACGGCAAGCCTGGTTTCGAGACCCCCACGGGCAAGTTCGAGATCTGGTCGACGACACTCGAAGACTACGGTTACGAGCCACTACCGAAATACATCGAGCCCAAAGAGGGCCCACGAAACAGCCCCTCCGTCGCCGGGGAATTTCCGCTCGTCTTCAACTCCGGGGCGCGTATCCAGACGGACTTTCGTTCTCAGCATCACGGTGTCAAGGGCCTGGTGTCGGCGAACCCCGAACCGGTGGTCGAGATGCACATCGATGATGCCGCAGCCCGGAGCATCGACAGCGGCGATCTGGTCGAGGTCAGCTCCCCGCGCGGGTCGGTGCGATTTCGCGCACGCGTCACCGACCGTATCGTGCGAGGAGCCGTCGAGTGCAACATGGGTGGGGGATCGCCCGTGGGGCCGAAGGCGTGGCGCGAATGGAACGTCAACGAGCTCACCGACATCGGCAATTACGACGAGATATCCGGTTTTCCGGTGTACAAGGCGCTTCTCTGTGAGGTGCAGAAGGTCGAGGGGGCCACCGACAAGGCGCGGCGCACGGTGACGCTCGATAAGCGCGCGCGCGCGGTACCGGCGGCGGCCGTGGCGGGCGGCAGAGGTGCGGCCTCCGTCACCGGGGCCAGAAAAAAAACCGCCACTCAAATCTATCTCGATAACAACGCGTCCACACGTGTGTCCGACCAGGTGCGGGACGCCATGATGCCGTTTCTGGAAACCGTGCACGGCAACCCGTCCAGCATTCACGGCATGGGTAGGGACGCCCGTGAGGCCGTGGAGACGGCGCGACGGCGTGCCGCCCGGCTTCTCAACTGCCGGCCGCGCCGCATCATATTTACCAGCGGCGGCTCGGAGGCGGACAACCTCGCGCTAAAGGGTGCCTCCTTCGCGATGCGTCACAAGGGCAATCATATCATCACCACGCGGATCGAACATCCCGCCGTGCTCAGTACCTGCGAGTTCCTCGAAAAAACCGGTTACCGGGTGACCTACCTGGACGTGGACGAGACGGGCTGGCTGTCCCCCGATGTCTTGCGGCAGGCGATTACCGATGACACCATCATCGTTTCGATCATGATGGCCAACAACGAGGTGGGGAGCATCCTGCCCATCAAGGAATTGCGTGCCGTCGCCCACGAGAGGGACGTCCTGTTTCACACCGATGCCGTGCAGGCGATCGGCAAGATCAAGGTCGATGTGGAGGATCTCGGTGTGGATATGTTGACGATTTCCGGTCACAAGTTTCACGGCCCAAAAGGCGTCGGCGCTTTGTTCGCAAAGAAGGGAGTCGAGCTAGAGCCGTTCGTTCACGGCGGCGAGCAGGAGGGCGGCGTCCGTGCGGGCACGGAAAACGTACCGGCGATTGTCGGCCTGGGCAAGGCGGCGGAGCTGGCAGCGAAACGGGCACAGAACGGGAATGAAGTGAAAGCGCTTCGTGACCGGCTCGAGCGGTCGATCAAAAAACTGGTGCCCGGCGCGCGGTTGAACGGGCATCCGGAAAAGCGGCTGCCCAACACGCTGAATCTCACGCTGCCGGGGATTCGCGGGGAGTCACTAGTCGTGGCGCTCGACCAGCAGGGGGTTTCGATTTCATCGGGCTCCGCGTGCAAGTCGGGATCGCCCAAGCCCACCCACGTGCTCATCGCTATGGGACGGACCGAAGAGGAGGCCCACTGTGCGGTGCGGCTTTCTCTTTCTCACGAGACGACGGAAAAAGATATCGACGAAACGGTATCGGCCCTGGATCGCGTGCTCGAAGAGATGCGGACGGCGGTCCGCTTTCTGCCCTGCAAGTAAACCTTTTGCGGGGTCGGAGTGGCGATGCGTGGTTGGATCGCCTCCGTCGCCGTGCTCCACTTCGCTCGGCTACCTGCCTACGGCGGGTGATCCTCGCTCGTTCCCGCAACGGCTCCGTCACCAACCCACCCACGCATCGCCACTCATCCCCGCATGGGGGCCGAGCTACTGTTTGACGTAGCGGACGCGGAAGTCTCTCGTGATCGAATAGACCAGGCCGTATACCAGCTTGCCGTAGGCCGTCTCGGGATCATCGGCGCCGAAATGGACCGGTCCCCTGGACGTCAGGCCCACGTGGGCGACGTTCTCCTTGCCGCGCACCGAGCTGGTCCAGGCAGTCGCGCCACTGTCGGTTTCGTAGAGCCGCGTGGTCAGCGACGCTTCGACGTCCGCCGACACACTCATCGTCGTAATCAACGCGGAGAAGCTGACGTTCGGTTTGACATCGGTCACTTCCATGTGGCCGACGATAATCGCGTCGACGCGATACTTCTCGCCGATGGCGCGGATGGACTCGTGATCCATCTGGTCCCGCCTGACGGACTTAAGGACGTGTTCTTTGGTGCCCAATTCGAGAACCCGCACGCCGGACTGGGAAGACTGCAGTGTCTCCACGAATTTCTGGGTGGCGAATTGCTGGAGGTTTCCCTCTGAATTGGAGGAGAACGTAACGAGACCGATCGCGTTGTACGCGCTCAGGTCGACTCGGGGTGGCACCATGACGCGCTTGGCGCACCCGGCCAGCACGGCGAGGGCGACGCAAATGGCCACTAGGAAAATTTGACTCGGAAATCGTTTCATCATAATCACCTCAGGGCTTGTAGGTCGTTTCGGGGCGAGCAGGCCGCCGGCCGCAATTGGTTTCAGGACCGGAGAGGAGCAAAGATCACGCCAAGGACAGGCGGCATTCCGGGCCGGTTGTGGCGCCCATGGAGCGCCGTGGGTCAGGGGGGGTGCACGCCCAGCAAGCGCTGCGGAGCACGAGAGCGCGCGATGCGGCTGAAGGCTTGAAGTCTTGCGGAAGCCGTGGTATAATATAACATTACTACGCTGATGCAAGCGCAGCACATGACATGGCGATTGGAGCCGACACCGCGAAGCGGCGCGGCTCAATCCCCATTCACCGCCATCGCCCGCAGTGCCCCACCACGAGTTGAACCCTGCCGACCAGCTAGGAGTGGCCATGCCAAATCGTCCCCTGATGAAGGCGTCTGCGCTTCTCGTCCTTCTTGTGTGTATCGCCGCAGGTTCACTCGCCATTTCAAAAGAGCTAACGAAAGCACCGCTGCTGCCTGTCGTCGTCCGAGCCTTGGCGCCCGCCGCGGTCCACGCGTCGGGTGAGTCCACCGCGTCCGGTCCCGGACTCTCGGCGGTCGCTATCGACACGTTCACCATCGTCGAGTTTACGTTCGATGCACCGGGCGGCGGGCCGGATCCACAGGGATGGGTCTCGCGCGATGCGACAGACCAGGAGCTGTACTTCCACGTCGACAACTTTGTTAATATGCTGCCGCCGTATTCCCCGCTCGCGGGCAGCCAGTCGATGTGGCTCGGCGTGCGCCCGTCGGCCAGCCCACCGCTTTGTAACTGGGTGGCTGCGCCGGGTTACGGAAACGGTTGGAGGCAGGAACTCAAATCCGTCGATTTTCCCGTGACCGGCGATGTCTCCGTCGACTACCTGGTTCGTTGGGACAGTGAGGCAAGCTACGACTTCACCTTTTTTCAATACCGCTCCGGTGGGGGTGGCTGGACCAACTTGCCGGTCAACGGCGGGGTCCCCGGCGGCTACGACGGAACGGGAAGCGCCACCGAATCGTTCGCCATCCCCGCGGCGAACCATTCGGGCACAATCCAGTTCCGTTTCTATTTCAGCTCGGATGGCGCCGTGTCCGACGAGGACAACTTCATCGGCATCGGCAACTCGGACGGCGCCCTGGTCGTGGACGACCTGGTCGTAGGCGACGGTTCCGGTGTTGTCGACACGCAGGATTTCGAATCGGAAGCCGTGGGCGCCACCCAGACCACCGACGGCGACTGGGCCGCCGGTGTGCCGGGTGTGTTCGGGGACCACAGCGCGCTCTTTAACGGCCTGAGCGTCTTGCAAGAAGGCGTGATCGTCAATAATACGAATTTCTGGGGGTTTTTCGAAAACTCACCGGACAACTACGGGTGCGGCGGTTTTGCGGCACAACTCGCCGTTCCCAGGCAGCAACCAACGAACGACCTGAATTTCCAGACGGAAAAGTTTCTTATCAACGAAATCTGGTCGCCCGTCATCAGCCTCCTGCTGGACGAGAACGGAACGCCGATGAGTCCGAGTGCGCCGACTTTCGTCGAGTTCGACGTCTACCGCGACATCGTGTCAGCGACGGGTGTGCGCTACACGCTGCGCGCGCGCTCCTTCGTGGATGGATGCCCGACGCCGTGGCGGAGGACCAGCGACATGGTTGGCACCGAGAAGGACTGGGTACAAAACATCGTCGATATCTCAACGTGGATCGACCCCGCGGCGACAAATATCCAGATTGCGTTCCGGTGTGAAGACCGGCGCTTCCACCTCGACCCGTGTCACAGCCATTCACCGCTCTTTGACAATGTGCGCGTCAAGCGCATATCCGAGATACCAACGGGGATCGGGGACACGCCGCAACCGACCGCGCTTCACCAGAATCATCCCAACCCGTTCAACCCGAGCACGACGATCCAGTACTCGATTGCTTCGCCGTCGCATGTGGATCTTCGTGTGTACTCGGTTGCCGGTGCGCTTGTGCGAACGTTGGTGGACGCGGACCAGGTCCCGCGGAACGGCGGGTACGCGGTCGTGTGGGACGGCCGCGACGACGGCGACAGGCAGGTGGCGACCGGCGTCTACTTCTACCGCCTGCAAGCAGCAGGCGTTAGCGAGACCCGCAAGATGGTACTTTTGAAATGAGCGTCCGCGCCGCGGGCCCGCAGCCTCAAGCCTGATCGCGGCCGACGGTACCGGGGCACGCTCCCGGCGCCACCGTCCACCACAGGCGTTAATTCTCCATGTGACGCAAGATCTCGATGGCGTTTGCGTTTTGCGGGTCCTTTTCGAGAGCGATCTTGTATTGCTTGATCGCTTCGCCCCACTCGCCTTTGACCGCATATGCCTCTCCGAGTGAATCGTACAGTCCTCCCTCATCGGGAAATGCAAGGAGGTTATGGCGAAACACGTCGATCGCGTCGTCGACCCTGCCTTCCTTGAGCAGCATGTAGCCCACCGTGTTTAGAACACCGAGGCTGATCTTGCTGTCCGCCTGGCCGAGCATCGCGTCGAATTCCGTCAGGCCGTCTTTGACCGTACCTTCGGCGATGGTGTGATAGATCTTGCCCTGCGGTCTTTCGACATTCCGCACCCAGTTCTTGAAATTGCCCTCGTTGATCTGTTTGGCGAGAACAGTGAGCTCGATCTCGACCTTATCTCCGACGCCGGTAATCCCGGCCTTGATCTTGCTCCAGCGATCGCCTTTGACACCGAACGCCTTGCGGCTGATTTCGGTATGGCCGACGAAAATCACCTGCGTGTCGTCGCGGATGTCCTTCATGAGGCCGGAGAACTCGTCCATCACGATGCGCACTTCGTGCGTGACGTCGCGAACCGTGAGGTCGCCGATCAGGTCGAATCCGACGTCTGTCTTTACGGCGCGTTTACTTCGAAAGGTCATGGTCGGGAACGCTTCGGCGTCCAACCATTGATCGGATTTGAGGTCCTTGTCGCGCCGGTCGTTCTCGGTGTCCAGGCTCGCCACCTCTATCACCATCGTGGCGGACGTCCGGGTTACGTCGTTCTCGTCGAACCGGATCGTTCCCGAAAAGCCCGGAAAGCGCCCGCGGACCTTGGCGAACCCCATATACTTGATCTTGAAACCCACGTAGGAGTGGATACCGTCGATGGTGTAGATCTGGTCCATGGCAAAGTCCGACGCGGCGGCCCCCCCGGGGGCCAAAGCGACCGCCGACACGGCCATCACCAAAGCGACAACAACCAGGCACGTTGTTCGTAACATATGAAACCTCACATGGTTATAATGATGCAAGACGATTGAAGCGACCGGCTGACCGGACGCGGCTCAACTACTGTAAGCGGGAAATCAGAGGGGGCGAGTATTAAGGATTATACGTGGTTCGGCGGCGTTTGTTTCGGGTAAATTCACCCCGGCTCTTCACTCGCGGCGGTTACTTCAACAAAACCATCTTTCGTGTCTCCGTGACGCCGCCCGCTTGCAACCGGTAGAAATAGATCCCGCTCGGGAGGCCCGCTGCATCCCAGACGACGGCGTGCTCACCGACCGGCTGCACGGTATCCACCAGCCCGTCGATAAGCCTGCCCGCTACGTCGTACACCGACAACCGGACGTGACCCGCTTGCGGCAGTGAATAGGTGATGCGCGTCACGGGATTGAACGGGTTTGGATAGTTCTGGCCGAGTGAGGGTGCGCCGAGGTGGGGCGTACCATCTGGAATCGCGGTGGGAGCGCAGGGAAAAAACCGGTAAATGACGCCCTGGATGAACGCACAGAGGTAGAGTTCTCCGTCACGGTCGACGCCGAACGAGGTAATCCGCAGGACAGTATCCATCAGCTGCGTGTTGACCGTAGGGCTTATTCCATCATAGTCCAGTGACCAGACGCGCCCGGACCCGAAGTCCGCGTAGACGTACTGACCAACGAGGGAAGGGATCATCGTACCCCGGTAAACGTACCCGCCGGTGACCGAGTTGCCGAGGGAGTGGAGATACTGCCATGCCGGTAACGTGAGACCGGTCGTGTCACAGCCCGCCGGGGGGTTGAAACAACTCTCACCCTCCATAATGTTCCAACCGTAGTTCTTTCCTTTCTCGACGACGTCGATCTCCTCGATCGCGTCCTGGCCGACGTCGCCGACCCAGAAACGGCCGGTGACCGGATCGAAGCTGCAGCGCCACGGATTGCGGAATCCCCACGCCCAGATCTCTTCACGCACACCCGCCATGTTGCCGACGAACGGGTTGTCGGCTGGAATGACATAATTCAAACCGCCCGCCGTGCTGTCGACATCGATACGAATGATCGAGCTGAAGAGGTTCGTCGTGTTCTGTCCGTTTCCCGCCGGGTCGCCCTGCGAGCCGCCGTCGCCCATGGGAACATAGAGGTACCCGTCACCGGGCCCGAACGCGATGGCACCGCCGTTATGGTTGCCGAAGGGCTGCGGGATCTCCAGGATGACGCGCAGGCTGTCCGCGGCCGCCGAATCCGGATTGGTGGCGCTGACCTCGAAGCGGGCGATGACGGAACGGTTGGGAGCGCTGGCCGTGTAGTTGACGAAAAAGAAACCGTTGCTACTGTAGTCGGGATGAAAGGCGAGCCCCAGGAGACCCTCGCCGCCACCGACGGGGCCCTGGATATCCAGAAAAAGCTTGCGCTGCGTGATGGTCGAGTCGTTTTCGACCACCCAGATGAGCCCGCTCAACTCGGCAATGAAGAGCCGGTTGGTCCCATCACCGGCGTGCTGAATATCGACGGGCTGGGTGAACGTGATATTCGGGAAGGCGTTCCTGATCTCCACCGTCGCGAGCGCTGGGACGCCGCACGCCGCGGCAAGGATGAGAAATACACCGAGAGCGATTCTCATGATGCCTCTCCACAGTTAGCAATCGATCTTGTTCGAGAAGGATGTAGCGATCGGGGAGTGGGCGAGGTCAGCTCCAATCGCGGATTGCCAGGCCGGCCCAACCGCCGATCACTATGTGGCCGGCCAGGTCGCCATAGTCACAATTATACACGAGAAACGGAGAGTACACAATGCAGGGGTGCACTGGGGCCGTGCTCCCAGGTCCAACCTCGATCAGCTTCTTCGGGTGCGATCGCGGCTACTTGAGCAAGATGAGCTTGCGAGTCTCGCTGAAACGCCCCACTTCCAGACGATAGAAGTAGATTCCACTTGGATATGTGCCGGCGTCCCACACGGCTACGTGCTCACCAGCGGGCTGCACGTGCGCTACGAGGTGATCCACCACTCTCCCGGTAACATCGTACACGGCGAGCCTGACATAGGCTTCGTTCGATAGTATGTAACCAATGCGCGTCACCGGGTTGAAAGGGTTGGGGGCAGCCGGTTGCAACACCACACCACCGGAGCTTGACAACGACGGCAATTCGGGTTCCCTGGGACTCTTCGCCAGCACTCCCACACAGTCACTCGCCCGAAGCGGTGTGCCGTCGGCGAGAGCACCGCTTACGGTCAGTACCCTCTGCTGGCCATCGGAAAAGGCACCGAGCGCCGCGATGATCTCCGTACTGCGAAACTTCAGCGTAAGGTCGATGAAGCCGTCGGACCCGCCGGTCCCGCAGCCACACTCCCCACCGCCAGCGACCGGTTGGGTGACATCCTCATAGCTGTGACGGACCGGCTCCACGCCTTCGAGACGCAATGAGGCGACGTCGATGTCGTGTACGTCGAGGTTCGCCGTACCCAGAATGGCTACCGGTAAAATGCTGCCTCTCATGGACCTCGCGTCTGTGGGGAGACCGTTGGGCAACAGCGCGTTCAACATGTTGGGGCATGATCCCGGTTTGATATCGAGATCGGCCACTCCCGCGGCCAGGTTTACCCGTCTTATGTCCCCGTTCGCCGTCCAGACTGCGGCGTCCGGGCCGAAGGGGATCGCTGGTATGTCATCAACGGTGAACGAGATGATATCACCGGGCTCCGCGCCTTCGTCGATGCCAACAGTCGTCACATCGTCCCGGTAGACGGGCATCAGTCCGTAGGCCCCGGAAGCGGACGCCGTGAATGCGCCGCACAGCACGCCCTGTGGATCGTATGCCCGCACCACCGAACCGACGGGCACGGAGCTGAAATCGAGTACGGAATGATCACTCCAGAAGCTCACCCATTCAGTGGTCGGAATAACCTGTGCTTGCAGGGCGACTGGAAGAAGCAACACAGCGATGATCAGCAGCCTTCTCATGGATATCTACCCCCTAGGGTCTCGAGCATGATGCGAGTCGCACACGCGATCGATGTCAGGAAACATACAAGTGCTTGTTTTCTCCGAAGCCACAAACGGCTCGGGCACGTTTATTTGAGAAACACCATCTTTTTCGTCGTCACAAATGTACCTGCTTTGATCTTGTAAAAGTACACGCCACTCGATACGGCATACCCAGACGCATTCCGTCCATCCCACCTGGCGACGTAACGCCCGGCCGGCTGGCTCTCGTTCACCAGTTCGCGGACGACCTGCCCCTTGACGTTGTATATCACGAGGCGAACGGCCGAGCGCTGCGGCAGCTCGTACCGGATGTTGGTCGTTGGATTGAAAGGGTTGGGATAGTTCTGGAGGAGCGCGTACTGGGTGGGCAATGTCGGCAGATCTATGTCGATCGCCGTTACCACGTCACTGATATCGATAACGTCACCCATTCCGGTCCATGTAATGCCTGACGAGATCTTGACATCTCCGACGTAGAGTGCGATCTGTTCTCCGGCGCCGACGCCTTCATCGGTCGGGGTGCCTGGATCATCTTTATAAACAGCCATCAGTCCGATCTTCCCCTCCGACTTCACCGTGAACTCCCCGCAGACGACGTTGTCCCTGTCCACGGCCCTCACCATCGTACCGGCGGCGAGCGGCACGCCGTCCATCTTCACGCCGCTACCCCAGATACCTATCCACTCGGTCGTCGGTGTCACCACCGAAGCGCCACCCGCCACCGTCTGCGCCGCGGCGGCCGAGCCGGCCGGGTGTACGGACGTTTCCGGATAAACGAGCGTGACGGGCCCCGTGGTTTTGATCCAGTAACCGCGTCCCGGTTCCATGACCTGCAGGGTGTTGAACTCGGGAGGAATCGCGGGATCGAACATCAGCCCCGCGCCGTCGAAGCCGAGAACGACCACCGTACTCGCGAGCACGCCGCCGAGCGCGTGGGCGGTGGAATCCGGTACATCGGGCAAATAGCTCACCAGGTTCCAGCCCGTCGCGAGGGGAATGGGAGTTTGCGGGGATACGGGGTCGCCCAAGATGTGCAGGGTTTGGGCCTGAGTCATTTTGAGCCAGTACCCGTGCAGGTGGTCCATTGTATTCAGCGTGTTGAATTGTGGAGGAATACTGGGCGAAAACGTCAACCCGCCGCCGTCAAAACCGAGCGCGACCGTCAGATCGCTCATCACGCCCGAGAGAAGTGACGTTGTTGAATCCGGTTCGGAATCGAGGCTCCAGCTGACCAGGTTCCAATCCGCCGACAGGGGGATCGTCCGCCGCGGCGTGACGATCAGATGGACGGGAATAGGGATCACCGGCTCATCCGGGTCGTTGCTTCTGACGACAAGCGTGTCACGGAAATCCCCCGCGCCTGCACATGCGAGGTCCGCGTTGAACTCAATTGTCACGTACGTCGTACTGTCCGGTGGGACTCTGTCGTACACCGGGTCCGGAGATACCCAACACAACCTCTCCCCACTGGTCCAGAGCGCCGCGTTATGGAGGATCTCCGGAAAATCACCGCCCCAAAATGCGAAACCACCGGCCGGCGACTCCAGGTACCCATTGACGGCAACAACGTCAACCCCCTTTGTTGCGATAAACCGCTGCAGGTTTGTGAAACTGGCCAAGAGACTTGCCCCGGGAGTCGTGTGCGTCTCGGTCACCAGCGAGGTATACGCTTCGGTGACATCTCTCATGATGGGATGACTCGCGTCAAAACTGCCCAGTCGTCCGATCCCAGGAAACCAGCTGCCTATTTCAAACGGCGAGTATCCTTCGTCCATGAACCGTCCGTGGATCGCATAGTCGACCCCGAAGACAGTGAAAAACGTACCTATGGTCAGAATCACCCCGCCGCCGAAGTCGACGTAGTCTGCGAGGACATCGCCGATCGCCACGGGATCATCAAAGGGAACATCGTTCATTGCAATCACGCAGTGGTACTGCAGCAGGCTCTCTGCCGTAGGCGGTATAAAACGCCCGTTATACACGTCCACCGTGGAAACATCAGGGAATGCTAGTAGCAGACTCTGGATCAGGGAAGGACGGCTGGCGCTGTGCAGGATGAGGATCCGTCGTTGTTCTCCTGTCGTGGCGGTCGCAAGAATGCCAGTGTCAAACCGGTATGCGGGGACGGCCTGGGGCGTGCTCGATGCTTCTCCTGCTTTTACGAGGTCTGCCAGGCGCCGGATGTCCCCGCCGGCGTCGGAGGGGGGCTCCTTGCTCGGGCGTGCTCGCGCGGCGCCCTGTCCGGCACCACTCGCTCGTGAACCTCGCGTAGAGACCGTCGGGGCCGTGGTGACCGCGAGGACCTCTGCCCCTTCGAACACGTTAAACAGCAGATCACCCTCGCCGTGATTCTCGATGGTCACGGTGAAGGCTGAGGTCTCGTCGGTGAAAAGGCTGACATTCAGCTCCAGTGGAAAGACCGATATGTCCGGCGGTAGCAGTCCCTCGCCCTGGAGCAACACGATCACCTCCGGCTCATCCGGGTCGTTGCTCAGGATGGTCATAATTCCGGTAGATACCACGGCATTGCTCGGGGAAAAGGTCACAGCCAGGTTCCGGTGCTCACCCGGTCCCAACACAAACCCGGTTGTGTCCGCATCAAACACCGGATTATCCAGTGTCACCTCGTTCACCACGAGCACTTCGGTCCCTTCGTTCGACACCACCAGCGTATCGCGCCCGCTGAATCCGATAACAACGGAGCGGAAGTCCAGAATGCCGTCGGATACGGCAATATCTGGTATCGGAATTACATTCAGGTGTATCGGTACCCTCACCTCGGGCGTGAATGGATCGTTGCTAACTACGAGGAGGGTATCGAAGTGGTCGCCACCTGTTACACACTGGGCATCGGCTGCAAAGGTAACGGTGACAAACATGGTGCTGTCCGCCGGCACGATGCCGGTGGTGGGGCAGGCCGATGCCCAGCAACTACCCTCGACCCCGGTCGTCCAAAGGACGGCGTTATGGAGGATCAACGGGATATCCTCCGCCCAGTGTGTCAGACCCTCATCCTTCGATTCGAGGAACGCGTTGAAACCCACGACCTTGCTTCCCTTTGTGGCGATGAACGGTTGGCCGTTCTGCCAACTGGCAACCCGAATCGCTCCACTAATCAATTGCGTGTGAGTAATGATGCTGGTCCGCGCATCCGTCGCACAGTTCATTATGGAATGCTGGCCGTCAAAAGTGCCCAAACGCGCGCTGCCGGAGAAAGAACTGCCGATTTCAAACGGTGTGTAACCTCCGGTCTCGAACCTCCCATGGACCGCGAAATCAATTCCAAGACCTACCAAAAAGGATCCCTCGCTGAGAATCACACCACCCCCCGCATCGACGTAGTCGGCGAGCAGGTCGCCAATGACGACCGGCTCGTCAAAGGGCACGTTGACGACGACGACCACGGCATGAAACGGTAACAGGTCATCCAGTACCGGCGTCACAGACACGCCATCAAACGCATCCACGGCGGAGACATCCGGATAGGCCAGCAACGAATCCTGGATCATCGTCACATCGGCGCCGCTGTGCAGCAGGAGAATGCGCAGGCCGGGGCCGTTGGCGGTGCCCTCTGCCCTGAAGATGTGTGTATCCCCCCTCGTCCTGGCGGTGGACCCGGCGTCAGCACGCTCCCGAGCCGGTACATTGGCATCGCTTACGGAACTCGCCAGAGATCGAACATCCGGTCCGGGAGCCGAGCGCCCCACCGCCGTCCAGGGATCGGAGTCCGCACGCGGGCGGGAGTGACCTTGCGAAGGGCGGATTGGATTCGCGGGACGCGTTCGGTGCTTGGCATGGGCACGCGACGGTGCCTGGCTGACCTCGCTGATCGAAACACCCGCCGTACCCTCCACGATGTTGAACACCAGATCCAGACCCAGGCTGTTGATGTTGGAGACATCCAGGGTCAGCGTAGACGTCGACCCCGACGTCAGGGTTTCGCTCAACGATTCCGGGGACACCGCTATGGTGGGCGGCGTCACTCCCTTGCCCTGGAGGGTCACGGCGAGTGCCGGCACGAATGGGTCATTGCTCACTATAGTCAATGTTCCGACGAACACCCCTGAAGCGGCGGGGGCAAACGTCACCGGTAGTTCGCGGCTCGCGCCCGGGGCCAGGATGAAACCGGCCGTATCCACACCAAACGTCGGATCATCCAGCGTCACCTCACTTACCGCCAACAGGGCCGTGCCAATGTTGGAGATCACGAGCGTGTTACCCGCTGTCAACCCGATGGGCACCAACCCGAAATCGAGGACGCTCTCTGATATCGCTATGGTGGGCGCCTCCGTGACGTGAAGGTGCACCGGCACCGCCACCACCGGCTCATCCGGATCGTTGCTTGCCACAACCAACCCGGCATTGTAATCGCCACCGGCCAGGCCGGTCGCATCGAACGTAACGTCAACGGTCGCACTGTCTCCGGTCCACACCCTGCCGGACGCGGGGTCCGTGCTCAGCCACGGCGGGCCACTCAAGCTGAAATCGAGCGTCCCTTCGCCGACGTTTCGTACCGTAAGCTCCTGCGTCGCAATTTCCCCGGTCAACAAGCTGGCGGTTAGCGAGGCCGGGCTCACCGAAATATCCGGTGGTCCCAACGTAGTCCCCGAGGGAGAATTGGATACGCTCGACGTATTCGCCCAGAAATCGAGAACCTTCATCGCGAAGTGATACGTGGTGCTAAAATCCAACCCGTCCACGGTGAAAGACTCGGGCGTACCCGACGGCTGCGGTAACGGCTCTCCCGCCACTTCGGTGGCCGAATCGAAATTGGTCGCATCGATCGGCGAGAGCGAGTAGCGGATATCGTACCCGGCCGCTATTCCCGTGAGACTGTCGTTGCCCGTAGCCGTCCACGTGAGGGTTATCGAATTGGACGTTGGACCGGCCGTGGCCAGATCTGTCACCGCCGCCGGCGGGATGGTTTCGGGTTCCAGCATTGTCGTAAACGTGTTCAGCCTGCCCCCGGTGACGGTCTTGCCGGCGAGCGCCGGAACCGGGTCTACCGATCTGAGGATCTGCGTTTTGACCTGCAGGGCGGTGAATTCGGGATGCTTGGACCAGAACAGGCTCGCCGTACCCGATACGTGAGGAGCCGCCATGGACGTTCCGCTAAGATGTCCATACGTATTGCCCGGCATCGTACTGTAGATACCGTTGCCCGGTGCACCCAAATCGACGGATACGGCACCGAAGTTGGAGTTGGTGGCGAGGTTGTCATTGTGGTTTGTCCAGGCCACAGAAATGATATTGTCGAGGTCATAAGCCGCTGGGTAATGAGGGGAGAGATCGGCATCCTGGCCCTTGTTTCCCGCCGCCGCGATAAAAAGCATCCTCACCTGGCCCGAGGCGTCGATTGCGTCCCGAAGCGCCGTGGAAAAGCCCCCGCCGCCCCAGCTGTTGTTGGTCAGATGGGCGCCCATCAGGGTCGCGTACTCGAGGGCCGCAATGGCATCCCCTGAGAATCCGCTCCCGTTTGCATGCAGGAACTTCAAGGGCATGATGCGAGCGGACCAGCTCACTCCAACCACGCCGACCCCGTTGTTTCCCACGGCCGCAATGGTTCCCGCCACGTGCGTGCCGTGGCGGTTGTCGTCCATGGGGTTGTTATCGTTGTTTGCGAAGTCCCAGCCTCTGACGTCATCTACGAAACCGTTACCGTCATCGTCAATGCCGTTGCCCGGAACCTCGCCGGGATTGGTCCAGATGTTGGCGGCCAGGTCTTCGTGAGTCCAATCGACGCCCGTGTCGATAACACCCACGACGACCGTGTCTCCGGTTCCAACCTGCCAGGCTTCTGGACCGTCGACATCCGCGTCCGGGGTACCTCCGGTCTGCCCGGTATTGTGAAGCCCCCATAACTTATCGAAGTCCGGGTCGTTCGGAAAAACCTGTGTAGCACGAACGATGTAGTTCGGCTCGACGTATTCGACCCGGGGATCGTCTCCAAATCGCAGGATCGCCTGTTCGACCGTGATGCCCGAGATCTCCCACAGCTCGGCGTCGATCAGGGAAAACTGCCGGATGACCGTGGCACCGAGGTCACTCAAGACCAGGGATTTCTCGCTGGATGGGATTCCCGCCTGCAATTTTATAATAATCTGATTCAAGGCATAGTCGGAAAGCCGCTGGGAATGAGTGTCCTTCCCGACCACAAACATCAGCGACAGAATGCCAACCACCCGCATGACGGAGAATAGGCGTCTCATTACTCCTCCTGATTAGTCCTGAGTTATGAACCCTGGCCGAATGAAACTGACAACTCGATGTCGCGTTGCCACAACTTCGCAATACAGATATGAATCTATAAGTAGGAAAAGAGAAGGTTCAGAAGGGGAACCTGTGGGGGGAGATCGTCCGGCCGGATGTGACATCCTACGGTGTCTGTCCGTTGCTGCGGATTCAAAGAAGCCAGGCATCACGGCGCGACCTCAACAGCCGCGTTTCCACGCCGCCTCAGAGATCCTTCCGATCCTGGATGCTTCGGCAGTATTCTACAGGAAAGACGCTTAGGATACCACTTGATCTATGTCAATATTGACAACGCGAGCGCTCGGGAGGCGGCACTGAGGCGGTGCTCCAAGGTTCAACCTTGATCAGCTTCATAGTGTGCGCTCGGGGGCGATTCCGCTACGACTGTTGTAGCACAAGCACCGCCTCGTGCTCTCTGATCACGCTTTCGAGAAATTCCTTGAACGACCGGTACTTGTCCGGCGGCACCTGTAGACCTCGAATGGAAAGCTCGCGTGTCACCTGCAACGCCCCGTCTGCGTAGGCGTAGTTGAACGTGCACGACCCGTAGGGGCATGACAGTTCCTTCGATTCGGGCGGGCTCACCAGTTTCCACCCCTCGGGCAGGGTGAAGCGCACCGTCTCCGACTCCTGCACCTGGAGCCCATAGAGCAATAGTGGTTCGCGGCGCGTGCTCGACGTGACGAGCGAGCCGAAGAAACGGTCGATGTCGCTGCGCCACGGAATCCTGGCGATACTCAGGTTGCCGCTCGGTGCGAGCGCGTTCTCGATTTCCAGGGAATACGTCACCGTCACCGAATCCGTTCCGGGTGTAAGCCCTGTCCATTCGGCGTCGAGCAGCTTGAGTCCGACGATCTTGGTGCCCAGATTCGTCGCGAGGTATGTCTGGCGCTGCTCCTGGTTCTCATCCTTGAGCCTGCTGCGGAGTTCCGCGACCTTGTCCCCTGAGCGCACGCACTCCCGTCTCTTGACGACGAGCTTGCGCGCGTCGTCTCCGCTGACGGAGATGTCCGTCTTGATTATCGTCTTATCCTCCCGCGAGTCGGCGAGCGGCAGCACGGAGAGATTGTTCGTTCCCGGTTTGATGACCAGCGCCCTCGCACCCCTCAGGCTCTCGGGCAAACGATCTGCGTCCATGCCCTTCGCCGTCGGATCGACGAACCAGAGTCCATCATCCTGTGGGATGGCAAGGATCGCGTGGTTGAAACGCGCAGACGGCAGGATCGACGAGAGGCCGTCGGTCACCGGTGATACCAGCACGAAGTATGACTCGACCCCCGCACCCTTGAGCATCGAGCGCAGGAGGCACACTTTATCTTTGCAGTCGCCGTAGAGCGCCTGCAGCACGTCCTCGGCGGCTTCCGGGATGTAGGCACTGTACTGAAAGCTAAGGTTTTCGTAGGTGATCTGATTCGCGACGTAATCGTAGAGCCGGCGGATCCGCTCACGCTGGGTCTTCGCGACCCGGATAATCTCCTTGCGCCTTGGCATCGACCACCGGGTCCGCCTTCGACGGCATCTCCGAGAGGTCACTGTACCACTCGACGATGTCGCTCCAGTGCTTGACCGACGACACGTCGAGCCAGGGCGAAACATCCTGCGCCGACGGGGCGTATAGCTCTCTTCTTCTGCCGGGTACGTCTTTCATCACCCAGGTGTGGCTTTCGAACCCACCATGCGTGTACACCGGGTCCTTGATCACTGCCGAATGGTTGTGAATGAACGCGTCGAAATCAGTGCCCTTCGGTACCAGCAGCGTGTACGTCGACTTGCGGCACGGCACCGACCACTGGAACATATGGGAAGTCCAGAACTCTTGATTGAGCTTGCCCACGCCCCACGAACTGCCGCCGTAATGCAGCTCAACCACGTCCCCGGGCGCCAGCGACTGAAAGGCGATCTCGCCGAGCATCGACCGCGCTTCAAATTCCTCTCCGCTCGGCTTGATCGTACGTGCGGACTTGATCACCAATTCGGTGAAGAGCGGGTTCAAGCCCGTATTGAGCGACGAGAACTGCTCGACACCGGCGTCGTTGAAGACCTTTGCGATGATCGCGTGCTCGACGTATGTCGTACCGTCGGCGAAGACGATGCGGCGGTTGTCGTCGAGAAGCACGCAGGCATTCTCTCCGGGGTAGTCTGCCGCAGATAGCTCGTGCTGGCGGGCCGCCTCGAGATTCGGAGGCGGAAGGATCTCGCTGACCGGCCGCAACCCCTTTAGTTCGCGAAGCTTGTCCCGGGTTTCGAAATCACCGGGATTCACGGCGAGCGAGCGCTCGTAATATTCGATGGCCGTTGGCTTATGCTTCCCCTCGAAGGCCGAGAGTTGATCCTCGATGAACGCCTTCATGAGCAGCGCGTCGTAGGAGTACGGAAACTCATCCGCCGCACGGTTGGAGAGTTCGATCGCCTTCTGCGCGTCGCCGTCGCGAAGTTTCGACGACGCCAGGTAGACGAGAAATAAAGGCGAGTCGGGGAAAATCTTGTGAAGCACCTCAAACTGCTTGGCCGCCTCGCCCGGGTCGTCTTTTTCAAAAGCGCGGAGGACCTTTGCCAGGGCGTTCGCGCCCTTCGCCATCACACGCAGCTCCTCGCGGCGGTAACGTTTGGCTCGGCCCTTTTCGCCGCGCGACTCGTAGTAGTTCCCGAGGATCTCCTTCGGCACCGCGAACTCCGGATACTCCTTGTCGAGCCGCTCCGCCATGGGAATGGCCTTGTCTTGCAGCTGGCGCTCCCAGTAGGAATTCAGCAGCATAAGCCTCGCTGTTATGAACCCGGGGGCGGCCCGCGTGGCCGCCAACAACAGTGAGTCCGACTGCGTGAACATGCGGCGCTGCATCTTGTCCGCAGCGCGCCAGGTCAGCGCCTGTGCGAGCGTCGGATCGAGGTCGGCGGCTTTTCGCATCAACTGTCGGGACCGCGTGCGATCGCCCGTCTCCATCAGCGCCCGGCCGGCGGTGTAACGAAGCAAGGCAGATTGGGGGAAACGCTTCTTTACCTCCGAAGCGAACTTCCTGAGCTCCACCCGCTGATCGAAGCCCCAGAGGTGGAGCAGTCGCCAGTATGCCGCCTGTGCATCCAGCGTGTCGGCCGCGACCATCGACGCGGTTTTCTGAGTGACCGGAAGCGGCCGGCGACGAATCTGCGTTACGCCGGTGGCAATTCCGATGGGGATGAGGGGCGCGTAGCGAACGTCCTTTGCCTCCCTTCCGTCGAGCGCACTCAGAGAGGCAGCAACACTGGGTTCAATCTGCGCATTCCCCGACACCTTGACGAGCAGGTTGTGCCGGCCGGCGTTTAGCCCGACTTCAAAGTGGTGAAACTCCCCGTGGCCGCTGACCACGTCGTCGTTCAGAATCTCGTCGCCGTCGAGCAACACCGACACCGCCCCGTCCGTCGTGAGGCTTAGCACATACACGCCCGCCTTCTTGGTCGTTATGGTGCAGCCGGCGTACGCGGTGATAGCCGTCGATCGTGCGAAATGGTTGCTGAAGTTGATCGTGCGCCCCCTGTCGAGGACCTTGGGATGGAGCCACTCGAACTCCTGGCCGGCCTTGCCGCGAAAGCGGCGTTGCGGGTTGCGCATGCCCGCTTCATCTATGTGCGTCCTGGCGTGTCCGCTGCCGGATGTGTTGTCGAAGGGGCCGAGGATCGACCATTTGTCGATCCGGTTGAGTTTCTCCGAGAGCGACCTGGCATGTTTCCAATCGCCCGTGCTCAGGGCGAAGTTGATCGTAGCTGCGTAGATCGGTCTCCGGTCGAGTGCATCGATCGCATCACGCTCGGCAAACCGCTTGCACATCTCGCGAAAATCCTTGTCGTCCGCCCCAGAGGTGACGGCGAGCTGGTAGACCCACATGGCCAGGAGGAAGTCGATGGTTTCCGCCTGTTTCATCTCCGAGAGCTTCCCCAATGCTTCGATCGCGGCGCGCTCGTTGCCCCGGCTGAAGAGGGCAATGACGAGACCGCGCTGGGCGGAGATGTCTTGCTTGTTATTCTGGAGAACCTGTTCGAAATGCTTCCGGGCGGCGACGAGCTGGTTGTTCCACAGCGCGCGCCAACCTGCCTCGGTGGTTGCCGCGGCGGATTTCGGGATGGCGAGCGCGATCAGGACGCCGATCAGAAAAAGAACGGCGAGGATGATCCGGGCTCTGCGGCTCAGCGCCCGTTCCGCCCGCGGGCCGGTGTAATCGAAGGGAGATGCGTGCATTCTTCATTCCTCCGCGTGCAACTGGGTCTGGTATCCCGATGTTTCAAGCTGAGG
>JAZGDW010000138.1:0-3736 GCA_036478295.1 Candidatus Krumholzibacteriia bacterium | reverse complement strand
GGGGAGGTGAGTTCAGCGAGGACCTGTCCTCGTCTGACCTCTTGCCCGAGGTCGACGTGCACGCGGCGAACGACACCATCGGTGAGCGGTGTGATGTGCCCGAGGCGATTCAGGTTGAAGCCGAGTTCGCCCACGGCATGCACGCTCGACCGTGCCGGGCCACGCTGTGGGTGCTTGGCAACAATGTTTGCCTTGGTCTCCGACGCTATGGACGGCAGCCGGATCTTGAGACCCTGGCCGGGCTGTAGATTATCCGCGAGCGCCGGCTGGCATATACCGCATTCCACTTCGGGAACGTTGTGCTCGTTGCAGAAGAGGGCATTGGCTTTGGCCAGGTCGAGACCCGTTGCGGGTGGATCGGCGGACGCCTCGTCGATCTTGAGCTCGGGGTGACAAAGGAAACACTCGTCCTCGTAAAGACCGTGCTCTTCGCAATAGAGGCGGTTCGTGTCTCGCAGTTCGGGGTGGCACTCGAAGCAGCGGTCCTCGTAACGCGCGTGTTCGCGACACCACAACCGACCCGGTTCACGCAACGCCGCATCGCAGATAAAACATTGGCTGGCCGCGACACCATGTGCGAGACACAACGCCTCCGCTGGCTGCTGTGTCGTCGTGTTCGCATCGGAGACCGCCTGGGCGGGCACGGCCGCAACGTCCGCTTTAGTTTGGTTGTCCGTCTCGCTGGTGCATGCCACAAAAAGCAGTGCCAGCAAAGGTATAAACGAGACTTTTGTAATGCAATGGGTGATCATTGCAGTTTCTCCTGTGTAAAGATTGGAAACGGATTCAGAAAAGACAGCTCGGATCAAACGACCGAGCAAAATCGACGGGAAATCTAGATGAGAAGGGGCAACTTGATCGAAGCGTGGAATGCTAAAATCCGCGGTGGCGCGGGCGCAATGCTGACATCGGTCCGGGGGGCGTCAAAACGTACCGGCGCGTCTGTCAGCGGGCGGGCTTGCCCGTATTTCTGGCCGGGTATGAGGATGCGGTTATTCTCCGGTGCAACCTGAAGACTGAGGTCGCAGCACGGAATTCCGCTCTCGATGCGGACGCTCGATGGATCCTGCTCGTCGTCGCAGCAGGCATCGGCATAACAAGATCTCGGGGACATGGCGAGATAGGCGACTACGCCCGCCTCACCGCTGTCGATACAGCTGTAGGCGGCGACGGGCATCCCGACGGTTCCAAAGACGTAAAGCAGCGTTATTATCAGAACGACGTGACGTCTCATTAGTAGATTAATGATAACCCGAGAGGGGGCTTGGGTTCCAGGCAATTCTGGGGCCAGTCGTGGAGCAGTCCGTCATGGCCAGCCAGGGATTGATGGTTCCAAAATGGGGCGCTCAGTGCTACCGTTACCTAGCTGGTGGTTAAACTCCGCTCGACCGACCAAAAAGGGGCGGCAGATTGGACGAAGACGGATCGAAGGAAAGGCTCAGCCGTGCATCGCTACCTCGTCGTTACTGTGGACCAGGCACGACGATCCGCTGCTTGCCCATAACATGCTATAATACAAAGATATGGAAAACATTGCCGGAGTGGCGGAATGGTAGATGCAGCGGACTTAAAATGCGAAAAGGGCCCGGAATCAACTTCGTTGTAACACAACGAGATAGCCGTTATCTCTTTCTGATCAATTATTTTAGGCGGATGAGTTGTTTGTGGGACTTTGTCTTATTTCATGGCATTTTGGCTACACGATTAGCACAATTTTAGCACAGGTCGCCGCGACTCAATCGCCGCGTGCCCCCCGGACCCCAGGTCACCTCCAGAAAAACCGCAGCGGGAAGTGGAATTTCGCTGGTTTTTGGCATACACTCCACGGAGACCATGATTGGCAAAACCTTAGCCCACTACGAGATCGTCGAGAAGATCGGCGCGGGCGGTATGGGGGAAGTCTACCGCGCGCACGACCCCAAGCTGGGGCGCGACGTGGCGCTAAAGATCCTGCCCGCCGGGTTCGCCGCCGACGAAGAACGACTGCAGCGTTTCGAGCGCGAGGCGCGGCTTCTGGCATCGCTCAGCCACCCCAACGTGGGGTCGATCTTTGGTGTCGAGCATGCGGATGGTCAGCGCTTTCTGGTTCTGGAAATCGTTGAAGGAGAGGATCTTGCAGAGCGTATCTCACGTGGTCGTTTAAGTGTCGATGAGGCGCTCGCGGTCGCACAAGCGATCGCCGATGCCCTGGAAAGCGCCCACGAGCAGGGTGTCATCCACCGCGACTTAAAACCCGCCAATATCAAAGTCTCCCCGGACGGTCAGGTGAAGGTGCTCGACTTTGGTCTGGCGAAAGCGCTCGATACGGCGAGCGATTCACAACCGGACCTTTCACAATCACCGACCATCATGGCGTCGAGCCCGACCGTGGCGGGTGTGATCCTGGGCACCGCGGGGTATATGAGCCCTGAACAGGCCCGCGGTCAAACCGTCGATCGACGCGCGGACATCTGGGCGTTTGGTGTCACGCTCTACGAAATGCTGACGGGCGATCAGATGTTTGTCGGCGACACGGTGTCCGACACACTGGCGGCGGTGCTTCGTGCGGACATCGATTTGGACCAGCTGCCCAAGGATGTGCCTGCGTCGATCCGTCGTTTGCTCGAGCGTTGTCTGGATCGCGATCCGAAACAGCGCCTCAGGGATATTGGCGAGGCACGGATTGTGATCGAGCGTGTGCGACGAGGGGATGTGGAAGAACCGTCGCTAGCGGCGGCTGCAGCCCCCGCGGCACCCAACAGAGCACTGACATTCGTGCCCTGGGTGCTATTGATCGGTGCACTGGCGGTGATCGCGTTTCTTGTCATAAACAGAGGCACGCAAAGTGATGGCGTTATCCGCGCCTACATTCCTCCGCCCAAGGGTTCGAGCTATAACCTCACGCCGGCCCATCCGGGACCGGTAGCGATATCGCCGGACGGCACGAAGATCACCTTTGCAGCAGTCGGCAATGGTGAACTCATGCTGTGGGTCCGCGAGATTGATGAGGTGGCGCCGCGCCCGCTGCCCGGGACGACGGCGGCTGGCTATCCTTTCTGGTCGCCGGATGGTAAGTCGATCGGTTTCTTTGCGGACGGCAAACTACGGCGTGTGGAGGCAAGTGGCGGACCACCTCTGACCATCTGTGATGCCAGCAACGGCAAGGGCGGCACGTGGAACGCAGACGGCACCATTGTGTTTGCACCCGTCGCTAGCGCCGGTATCCATATGGTTCGTGCCGCCGGTGGCGAATCCGTGGAGATCGTCAAATTGCGTCGCGAGGACAAGGAAAACTCAAACCGCTTCCCACAGTTCTTGCCCGACGGCGAACACTTTCTTTATTTTGCGCGGACGAGGGAAGAGACCCATCGTGTTCGCGTGGCGTCACTCGATGGCACTGTAAACAAGGAAGTCCTGCGGGGGCCCGCGCAGGCACGCTACGCAAACGGTCATTTGCTGTTTCTGCGCGAACACACACTGATGGCCCAGGGGTTCGATTTATCGGCGCTCGAAGTCACCGGCGAGGCATCGCCCGTGGCCGACGGTGTTCGTCTTGTGTCGGCCATTCCGCTCGCGGTCTTTTCGGTGTCGCAGACGGGCGATCTGGTCTACATGACCGGTGCCGCAACCGAAGGCAGTATGCTTCGCTGGCTCGACCGGGAGGGTGTGGTAACGGGGTCGACGGGGGACCTTGGTGTCTTCGGGGATTTTCAGCTGTCACCCGATGGGAAACAGGTGTGCATCGAGGTCTTCGAGG
>JAZGDW010000137.1:0-3374 GCA_036478295.1 Candidatus Krumholzibacteriia bacterium | reverse complement strand
ATGCTCGGGGGGAATTTGTTTCGGCTGCTGCGGAGTCCACCCAACCGCATGTCGAAGTACCTGGCCATGAGCCCGGCGGTTTGGGACACCGCGTCCTCAGGGATCAGATCCTCCCCTGCCTGGGGTTCGCCGGCCCACTGCTGGAGTTGCCGCTGGATGTCGCCGCCTTTTCGGATCAGGGACTCACGGTCGCCGCGCCAGGACTCCTCGATTTGCAGCAGTAGGCGCTCGAATTGCTGCATGGGGTAGTAAGTGCCGCAATGAAAGGGCACCCCCTCCGGGGTGATGAACACCGACATAGGCCACCCGCCGTGGCCGGTCATTTTGACCGTGGCCTGCATGTAGATCTCATCTATGTCCGGGCGCTCTTCGCGGTCCACCTTGATGGCCACGAACCCGCCGTTGAGGATCGCCGCGATGGTCTCGTTCTCGAAGCTCTCGTGCTCCATCACATGGCACCAGTGACAGGCTGAGTAGCCGATGCTCAGGAAGATCGGCTTGTCTTCGCGCTTGGCCCGGTCCAGCGCCTGCGGACCCCATTCGTTCCAGTCCACGGGGTTGTGGGCGTGCTGCAACAGATAGGGGCTGGTGGCGTTAATGAGCCCGTTGGTATGCTTGTGCTCCGTTTGCGTGGACACTTGCTCCGCCTTTCCAGGTGCCTGGTCACCACCCCGACTAACCGCGACAGCCGGCAAGAGAACGCCGGCGCTGACCGCGATTATCCCAATCATTCGGCCTCGCCACACACCCTCGCGGACACGCACGAGGTCTCTCGGTTTTGAATACATACGAATCTCCGGCTCGCCGACACCCAGCATTGTATGTCCCCCACTCGATGAGTCAAAAGCAGCGCCCCGGTCGGTACTGATTCACTTTGAACCGAGCGGCCCGCCGGTGATCGCGTACAAACCCGGATCGTGAGCCCAGAAGACGACAAGACGACCGAGCGGGACGAACCGGGCGACGACGCGAACAACAACCCGCCCGATGGTCGCGGATCACGCTCCACCGATCTGAACGCACTAAGGCCCCATGCCGCTACGCAGAAAACGGCAATGTAGCGCTTTGGCAGGACGTATACGTCCTACGTCCTGCACCGGGGCCGGCCGCTACGACGCCCGCGAAACTGTTTGACCGACAACGGCGTTAGCGACTCTCCGATTTCACCAGCTCATAGAGCCCGCGACTCGAGGACTTGAGCCTGCCCTGTCTGACCAGCTCGTCCCAGAGGGCCTGGGGATACTGACTCGGCGGCACGATGGCTACGATGCCCGACGTCCTGCCGCCGGTCATCGCTCCACCCCCCAGCCCCGATTCGTCGTCGAGGCGGGCGAGCTTGAGGCGCTTCTTGAACGCTTTCAAGGCCTTCTTGAGGTCTTGAGGCGTCGGCGAACCTGGCGGTGTTGACGGCTCGGAATCTGCCATGACTCGTCGTTCTCTCAGGAGGAGGCTTCGCGGTGCGACCGGAGTATACATCGCGGCGTATCCACCACCAACCCATCGGAGCATCGTTCAGCTACACTGCAATAATGGCCTACTACAGCCAGGAGCTGTGACACTGACGAGGAATCGAATGACGTCTCGCTCAATCTTCTGGTGACAATATCTAGTGGTTCTGGTAAGGTGGAGCACAAGATATTGAGGAGGTCAAAGCATGAGCTCATTCTCAGCGGACGGCATATACCGTGCGGATTGCGTCAAGGCGTTGAGTGCACTTGAGGCCGGCTCGGTCGACTTGGTCTTCGCCGACCCGCCTTTCAACATTGGGTACGATTACGACGAATACCATGACCGGAAGGAGAATACGACCTACTTGAACTGGACGCGGGAGTGGATGAGGGGAGTGGTGGAGGCACTCAAACCCGACGGCACCTTCTGGCTGGCCATCGGAGACGAGTACGCCGCCGACCTCAAGATTATCGCCGAACGCGAAATCGGTTTCGTGACTCGAAGCTGGGTGATCTGGTATTACACCTTCGGCGTCAATTGCAAAAGGAAGTTCAACCGCAGCCACGCCCATCTGTTCCATTTCGTGAAGGACCCGAAACAGTTCACGTTCAACGCCGCGGAGATCAAGGTCCCCTCGGCGAGGCAGCTAGTGTATGCGGATCGGCGCGCCAATCCCTCGGGTCGATTGCCCGATGACACCTGGATCCTCCGGCCGCAGGACCTTCCGCACGGTTTCGAGGCGAATCAAGACACGTGGTACTTCCCCCGGGTCTGCGGGACCTTCAAGCAACGGGCCGGGTGGCATGGCTGCCAGATGCCCGAAAGGCTGCTGGATCGGGTGATTCGCACCAGCTCGTGCCCGGGCGACGTGGTGCTGGACCCCTTCGCCGGGACTGGAACAACGTTGGCGGTCGCCAAGAAGCTGCATCGCAGATGGCTGGGGTTCGAGATCTCCAAGCAATACGTGAAGGAAATCAATGACCGCCTGAGCCGCATAAAACCGGGTGACCCCGCCGATGGTGGGAAAGATCCTCTCTCCAGCGCCCCGCGAACGCCGCCGGCCCGAGGCACTAACGGGGAAAAGGTTGGCCGCCCCAGAGTGCGTGCGACACTACATGGAAAGAGACGAGAGCCCGCCCCGTTTAGCGACGATGTCTCGAAAACGTGCGCCAAAATCGTGTCTGGGAACGGAGAATTCTCGACCGCCCTGGTGCACGCATTTATTGGATCGAGCGACGGTTACTCCATAGATCGAATGCTCGCGGATCCGAAGATCGGTGTCCGGTTTCGCGACACCTGTCGCGAGCTTGGCATTCCCGGCACCGAAGCGAGCTGGAGCCTGCAGCTTCTGGCGCTGCGAAAAGCCGGTCGCTTGCGGGGAATGCCCCGCCGGAGGCGTACGTCCATACCACAGGACAAACTGGATCAATTCATTTTCGCGAGTGAGATTGCCTGGCAGCTTCTGGGTGAAAAACACGAGAAGACCCTTGATGATATTCTGTGCAATCCCCAATTGGCGAAAAAGTTCGATTCGATCGCCGGTCGATTTGCTCCGGATTGGTCTCCATTCCACTACCGTTGGGGAGCCCTTACCCTTCGCAAGAAGGCCAAAGATAAAAGAACGTGTGCAGAGAATCTGCCGGAACCGCTGACGCGTAAGAAGTTCTCCAAGCCCTCGCTTTCCATCGACAGGATCAGCGACGCGCCGTCTGTCGAGGGGCTCTACTTGCTCAAGGCGGGAGATCAGAGTTTATACCTCGGTGAAACAGAAACCCTGAAGCCAAGACTCGAGAGGCTGTGCCTGGACAACGAGGGCTTCTCGGAGTTACTGAAAGAAAGAGAAGTTGATTTGTCCGACGTCAAAATCGCCCTGCTTCCACTACCAGGTATCAATAAAACTACACGCGAGGGAATTCAGTTCTTGC
>JAZGDW010000136.1:0-2993 GCA_036478295.1 Candidatus Krumholzibacteriia bacterium | reverse complement strand
GGCGGGGGATGTGAAGGTGGTGCTGGCCCTACTGCAAGCGGAGGTGGAACGACTGGGCGAACCGCCGTTGGTTTAAGAGTGTCAGCGTCCGCACGCTGCAGGTCGGGGGCGAGCCGCCGTCGCTTTCGTACCACGCTATCTTGTCGTCAAAGAATGACGCTGAGAGGACGTCGGTGTCCCCGTTGCCGTCCACGTCCGTCGCGAAAACGGAATCGGCGCCGATCGCGGTGGTCGAGATCACCCGCTCGGTGAAGGGGACATCCACGCCCCGGGCGGGGAGCTCCCCCGCCAGCCACGCGGCGATACCCACCAGTGGGCTCCATACTGCAAGCGGGCTCAATACCGCCGCAAACGATGCTGCTGTAACTCTGCACCTACCCACTACGTCGATTGCTGATCGTTGAGATTGCATGTCTTTTCTCCCTCGCTGGATGAGATGTTCCATCGCCCGCTCCGACTCGCCGGGCTTGGGGATTGGGAGACGACGGTGAGCAATCACCCTCACCTCGCGTCCGGAAGCAATCGACCCGAACTCGAAGGGATCAGGATCGACCCTTCAAGCCGGAGTGGCAGGCATCGCGCCCGCCCCGGATATCCGGCCAGAGCGTTACCGCCACCGTAGCAAAACCGGTAGGGCTGTGTCAAGGGGTTATAGGGCGTTTTTCAGCATGAATTGCGGCAATCTACGCCCGGATACAGGGCCGTTGCGGTGGTTGCGACCCTCGCCCTTATGCCGGCTAGAGCGTTTTCGGAAATTGTGTGCCGGACACCCCCCTTTCATCCCCCCTTTTCACGGGGGTAAAGAGGGGGGTTGAGCGGAACACGAAAACGGATGTTGCTCTAGCGGTATCGTGCAACACTGGGAATCCGAGGAGCCTGCGCTACTCAAGACGGAAGAAAACACTGGCGAGCCCGACCCTTACACATGGCCGCCGCGCAGTCGGCGGGCTGGTTTTCCGGCGCTGAGGAGCCGAATCCGTACGCGATCGAGTCGTATGGTGGCACCCCCGCGTCCCGGCGGTTACCGATGGGGCGTTAAAAACGTGGCGGAATAACTCCGAATAAGGCCCCTTGCGGCACCTCGCAAGAGACCCGAAAACGGGCGGAAACCACTGAAAACAAAGGAGTTGAGCTATTCGGGGCGACTGGATTCGAACCAGCGACCTCTTGACCCCCAGTCAAGCGCGCTAACCGAGCTGCGCTACGCCCCGTGTATTACCGAACTCAGGCACCGGCTCCATGGCTCGCCACCGCCCGCGACTCAGCTCACGTCCATTATAACCGTTTCCGCGCATTCGGGAAGGACGTTACAAGCTGGCCAGAATCTGAAGAATGTCGCCATCCTCAACGATGTACGTCTTTCCCTCTTTGCGGATGCGGCCGGCAGCCCTCACACCTTTCATATCCTTATGAGCCACCAGCTAATCATATGAGATGGTCTCAGCCCGGATGAACCCTCTGGCAATATCGGTATGGATCTTCGCAGCCGCCGCCACGACGCTGCGAAGCCCATGATCTCGGCGTACGCTGAAGTTGCTACGGAAGCGATGTCAGATAGTCGGCATACGCCTTGGCATCTCATCGTGGCAACTGTATCCGAAAGTCCGGGGCTGGGCGCTTCGGGTGCGTCGAACAACTTGAAATCCTGTGCAAACTCGCCGCCGGGCACTTCACGAAAGTCGCTCGATCCCACGTGGCACGCGCTAGGGCACACTTTCGTGGATCCCGTTGGATACGATGCCTTGGCCGTGGGCGAGTCGCGTGGTCTCGGGACCGGGTACGACGCCGCGGGAATCAAAGATGCAGGCACGGTTGCGGCCACGGAGTCCGATTCGTATCGCTCCTGTGGGTTCGTCGTCTGGCAACTACTTTCAACTTGCATCGCTTGAACCGACTGATCGATGCTTTCCAGCGATGCCTCGATCGCCACGACGCGGCGTTCCATTCCGTCGAACTCAGCCTGAATCGCCTTTCGGATGACCACCTCCACGTCACGCTCTTCCGCATGCGGCCGGGGAGCGATGATTGCCGACCGGTTGATACTCCGGTTCGTAATGGCGCGAGCGTAAGATGTCGCTCGATGTTCGGTGAAGCGGGCGGCAAGCCCGGCTCCTGTAAGCGTACCCAAGACGAACGTGAACAGATATCGAGCCACGCGCGACAGCGGCCAGCGCGCATGCCACGTGCCGCGATCGCTGTAATACGGATCAGGCATGGAACGTGCCGTCCACGATGACGGTTCCATCCTTGTCGCCGACCGCGGCCTCGATGCGCACGTCGACCCACGGTTCGACACCGCGGAGTTGCCGACGGATACGCACCTGCGAGCCAACCGGCAGCTCTCGCTTGATCTCGAACTCCACGCCACCTTCCCAGACAGCCGCGACTGGCAGTATTCGATGTCGTCGCCAACCTCAACCTGAACGGGCCAGTTCCACAAATAGTGTCCAGGCTTGTCCGCGCATTCCACCCCGGTACGAATGCCCTCCTGAAACCAGATCGCCGCGATATCCTGTGTAGTCGCCATACACAATCCTCTCTTGGCCGTGCCGGTTCATTGAGCCTCCGCCGATCTGCGCTTGCGACGTCTTGCGCGTTTTCCGTGAGACGGTCGGCGGCCGCCCGGGAAGCATATCCAAGATGTCTTGTCGGTCGTGCCCTGCGCGTGGTCGAGATAACGCAGGCCGACGCGGAAAACGTCAGGCCGAGAGCGCATTCCGCTGCAAATGAGGCATTCGCGCCGGTCGAAGCCGCGTCACGCTCGTCGATCTGTGGCATTCGGCGAGCGCCTCGCAGACGATGCGTCCGATGCGTGTGAGGCGATAGCGCCGGCTCGATCCGATGCGTACCGCCAGGTTTCTCGCGCGCAGCTTTCCGAGGTCGTAGCGGCAGTGGGCGAGCCGCTAGACACTAAATAGCACCACACAATAGGGAAAGTGCATCATGCCGCCCACTTCTTGGTGTATACATCGCGATCGACCTCGAAGGGGACG
>JAZGDW010000135.1:0-3980 GCA_036478295.1 Candidatus Krumholzibacteriia bacterium | reverse complement strand
TGTGGGGTCTATCGGGAGGCGGAGTATAGCAAAGCGTGCCTGCACTGCCCGAATGAAATGACAACATGCTAGCAGAGTGACAGCATACTGTCATTGTGACAGCATACTACCAGAGTGATAGCACACTGTCGTTGTGACAGCATGCTACCAGAGTGACAGTACGCTGTCGTTATGACAGCATGCTGTCATCTCTGTGTTGGTGGTTATGCTCAGCGATTGTAGCCGAGGACCGGTGATAGCCACTTTTCGGCGGTGGCCACGTCGATGCCTTTGCGCTGCGCGTAGTCGGCGACCTGGTCACGGGCGATCTTGCCCACGCCGAGATAGTGCGAGGCGGGGTGCGAGAAATAAAAGCCGCTGACCGTCGCCGCCGGCCACATGGCAAAGCTTTCGGTCAAGGTCACACCGATGCGTTTTTCCACGTCCAGCAGATCGAAGAGAATCCGCTTTTCGCTATGGTCCGGGCAGGCCGGGTAACCGGGCGCGGGCCGGATGCCCTGGTAGGACTCCGCAATCAGCTCGTCGTTGCTCAGCGCTTCGTTGGGCGCGTAACCCCAGTACTTCACGCGCACGAGCTCGTGCATGCATTCCGCAAACGCTTCTGCCAGCCGGTCGGCGAGCGCCTTCGCGAGGATACTGCCGTAGTCATCGTGGGCCTTTTCCAAAGTCTCGGTGAACTTCTCCAGATCGATGCCAACGGTCACGACGAAGAGACCGATGTGATCCGGTACACCCGCATCCCCCGGGGCGATAAAGTCTGCCAGGCAGAATGCAGGACGCCCCCCGGATTTATCCCCCTGCTGGCGCAGGAAATGAAACGTGGCCGCGAGCTCTTTCCGGTCGCCGTCCGAATAGAGCGTCACGTCGTCTCCCACTGCCACCGCGGGATAGAGACCGACCACTGCGCGGGCCTCGACGATTTTCTCATCGATAAAACGGGTGAGCATCGCCTGGGCATCGGCGAAGAGACTTGTCGCCTCTTCGCCGCGCACGGGGTCAGTCAGGATGGCCGGGTAGGGGCCCTTGAGTTCCCAAGTGTGAAAGAACGGGGCCCAGTCGATGCGGTCCACTAGCTCCGATAACGGAAAGTTCTCGAACGTCCGTGCACCGGTAAAAGAAGGAGCCGCGCACACGGTCTGCGGCCAGTCGAATACCTCGCGGCGTTTGCGGGCGGCGGCAAGCGGCAGGAGCTTCCGTGCGCGGTCCTCGTCCCCACGGGACGCGCGGATGCCGGCGTACTCCGCCTTCGTCTTGCCGGCGAACGCCTCCCGCTTGTCGGGGCCGAGAAGCGAGTTCATGACCGACACCGAGCGCGACGCGTCCGGCACGTAGACGACGGGGCTCTCGTACTGCGGGTCGATCTTCACTGCCGTGTGAACGCGTGACGTCGTGGCGCCGCCGATGAGGAGCGGGATGTCGAAGCCCTGCCGCGTCATCTCCCTGGCCACGGTGACCATCTCGTCGAGCGATGGCGTAATGAGCCCGCTGAGGCCGATAATATCGGCGTTCTCCCTGACGGCCGCATCGAGGATGTCCTGGTAGGACACCATGACGCCGAGATCGATGACCTCGTAGTTGTTGCAGCTCAGTACGACCCCGACGATGCTCTTGCCGATATCGTGGACGTCGCCCTTGACCGTCGCGATAATCATCGTGCCCTTGGTGCTCAGGCGCCCGGACGCCTGGTCTTCCTCTTCGATGAAGGGGACGAGATGCGCCACCGCTTTCTTCATGACACGGGCGCTTTTCACCACCTGCGGCAGAAACATCTTGCCGGCACCGAAGAGGTCGCCAACCACGTTCATGCCATCCATCAGCGGGCCTTCGATAACGTCGACGGGTCGCGCCGCCGCCAGTCGGGCCTCTTCGACGTCGGCAACGATGTGCTCGTCGATGCCGCGCACGAGGGCGTGCTGGATGCGCTCGGCCGGAGGCGCCTTGCGCCATGTGTCGTCGACCTCGCGGGTTTTTCCTTTGCCTTTGACGGACTCCGCGATCTCCACCAACCGGTCGGTGGCGTCGGGGCGACGGTTCAACACCACGTCCTCGACGCGCTCGAGCAACGCGGGCGGGATTTCCTCGTAGACGGCGAGCTGCCCGGCGTTGACGATTCCCATGTCCATGCCCGCCTGCGTGGCGTGATAGAGAAAGACGGAGGCCATTGCCTCGCGGATCGCGTTGTTACCGCGAAACGAAAACGAGAGATTGCTCACGCCGCCGCTGACGTGCGAGCCCGGGCAGCGCTCCTTGATACGGCGGCATGCCTCGATGAAGTTCACCCCGTAGGCGTTGTGTTCCTCGATGCCGGTCGCGACGGCGAAGATGTTCGGGTCGAAAATAATATCCTGCGGCGGAAACCCCACCTCGTCGACCAGGACGCGGTACGACCGTTCACATATGTCGACCTTGCGCGCGACAGTATCCGCCTGGCCCTGCTCGTCGAAGGCCATGACGACCACGGCGGCGCCGTAGCGACGGACGGTCTTCGCGTGTGCGACGAAGGGCTCTTTGCCTTCTTTTAGCGAAATAGAGTTCACCACGCACTTGCCCTGCACGCACTGTAGGCCGGCTTCGATAACTTCGAATTTCGAACTGTCGATCATAATTGGTACGCGGCTGATGTCGGGGTCGGACGCGATCAGCAGGAGAAAACGCCTCATCGCCGCCTCGGAATCAAGCAGGCCCTCGTCCATGTTGACGTCGATGATCTGGGCGCCGTCCTCGACCTGCTGGCGGGAGACGGAGAGGGCATCCTCGAACTGATCGTTCTTGATGAGCTTGCGAAAGCGTGCCGATCCCGTGACATTGGTGCGCTCGCCAATATTTATGAAATTGGAATCCGGCCTTATCTCCATGAGCTCGAGTCCGCTGAGAATCGTGTTGCTAGCGGGCTCGGGGCGCTTGCGCGGTACGAGACCGGCGACGGTGTCGCGAATAGCGCGGGTGTGGTCGGGCGTCGAGCCGCAGCACGAGCCCACGATATTTACGTGGCCGCTCTCCACGTAGCCGCGCACCTGGGCCGCCATGAACTCGGGCGTCTCATCGTAGCCGCCGAATTCGTTCGGTAGTCCGGCATTGGGGTGGCAGCTGACGAACTGCCGGCACACCGCGCTCAAGCCGCCGATGAAACGCGAGAGCTCCGCGCTGCCCAGGGAACAGTTGATTCCCACACTGAGAAGGGGGAGGTGGGATACCGACGCATAGAACGCTTCCGCGGTCTGCCCGGACAGGGTACGGCCACTGAGATCGGTGATGGTCCCGGAGATCATGACCGGTACCCGTTTGCCGATGGTTTCGAAGAGGCGGTCGATCGCATAGAGCGCCGCTTTTCCGTTTAGCGTATCGAAGACGGTCTCGACGAGGAGGATGTGGGCGCCGCCGTCGAGGAGCCCCCGCGCATTCTCCGTGTAGGTTTCGACCAGCTCGTTGAAGGTGACGTTGCGAAAACCAGGGTCGTTGACGTCCGGTGACAGCGACGCCGTACGGGTGGTCGGACCGAGCGAGCCGACGACGAAGCGCGGTTTTGCGGGGTCCTTACGGGTATACTCGTCGCATGCCTGGCGGGCGATACGGGCGGCGGCGACGTTTATCTCATAGACCAGGTCCTGCGCGTGGTAGTCGACCTGCGAGACGCCATTGGCCGTAAAGCTATTGGTTCCAATAAGATCGGCGCCGGCGTCGAGAAAGTGCCGGTGGATGTCCGCGACGATCTCCGGCTGCGTGAGAGACAGGATATCGTTATTGCCCTTGAGGTCACAAGGGTGGTCACGAAAGCGGTTCCCGCGAAAATCCGCTTCGCCCAACTCGTAGGACTGCACGGTGGTTCCCATGGCACCATCGAGGACCATAATGCGTTTCTCCAGAATTGCTTCCAGAGTTTCGCTCAGGTCGATTATGTCCAGGGGCTTTGTGCCGTCGGTAACGCTCATGGTCCTGCCTCGTATGTGTGCGACGGGGAAGCGGTGGCAGCCCCGGTACGT
>JAZGDW010000134.1:0-3518 GCA_036478295.1 Candidatus Krumholzibacteriia bacterium | reverse complement strand
TCCACGGCCAACTTGACCGTTACGATCCCGATTCCCAGACCGAGCGCCAACGGGATGATTGCCTTGCCTTTCATGATCCGTCCTCTATTCTCATTTCTATACGGGCGATCCGTCGGTTCGCCGGTTCAAGGCTGTCGCCTCCGGCACGATCGCTTGGGACATCCATAACAACCTACCGAAAACTCAAAGCTGATTCGTTTATCGGAAGGTTTGCAACGACATTAGACCTATCCGGAGGGAAATTTCCTGGGACTTATTCGAACGCGCACGATGTGCGAACCGGTGTGGGCTTCCGACACCGACCGATAACCATACACGGCGAGCCGCAGGGTCTAAGCCCACGGATTGCAATCCGTGGGTTTTGTACCTGCGCGGATTTCCGCGCGGGCTAAAGTCCGCGGCGCGCTGGAATTATCAGCCGCCGACCCCTTCCTTTCGCATGCTGCAACTGCCCACGAGGTTGCTGTTGTGGGAACCGAAGAAACTGCCCATCAACGACACGTCTGCGTACGGAACGGATACCTCCACTGTCTCGACGGGGTCGGCATCAGTTGCGTGAGTCATCGTTACACTGTAAGTGGTCAAGCCCGTAGGGCTCATGACATTGGCGACGCGTGTGGCGACGTTGTCAAAGGGCTCCACCGACGACTGCAGAACCGCCAAGCGGCAGCCCTCCCGAGCCGCGGTAGAAAGCGTCTGACGCACCATGAACACCCAACCGTACTGGATGATCCCAAACAGAATCGTCAAGAGCAACGGCAGGACCACTGCGAACTCGACAACCGCGGCGGCTCGCGCCCGCCAGGTGTCCAGTGGGCGCTTAATCGTCCTCTTTACCCGTCTCTTCATGTTCATCGTTAGATTCCCCACCATCCAAACATCTTTGCACCAAGAATGATGAGCGTACCGGCCGTCAGCGGAACGCCGTAAGGAAGCAGTTGAGATGTGGTGCCGAAACTCTTTGCGGAACCAAACTCACTGAAGATCATCTGCCAGTTGGAACACTTGGCCAGTATTATGCCAAGGTTTGCACAGCTCATACGAAGCCTTCCGGTCGAAATGATCATCACGGCTGCGACAAGGCCGCCGATGCATGCCCCGATAGCGAACGAATAGAACGTAAGCAGCGGGCCCATCCACACCCCGATCGCCGCCAACAGCTTGACATCACCAGCCCCCATCCCGTGCATCATCCACGGAATTATGAGCAACCCGAAACCGGTCAGCAGACCCCACACCCCGGTCGCACACCCGGCCCATCCAAAGTAGATACCCTGCACGACAAAGCCCGCAACAATCAGTGCAAGATTAAGCCAGTTGGGGACCCGCCGCTGGGAATAGTCGATCCACGACGCCAAGAGGACTCCGGGAACGAGGACCGCACATGTTGTGTGCAAAAACCCCATATCCATCAAGAACACTCCCATGCACTAGAAGCAATGGCGAATGTCGATTGGACGCTGCTCTCCTCCTCATTGGACATTCCAAATTCGACAATCGACATTTCCATCGGTAAACGCGGTCGCACCAGGAGCAACTCGACATTTGCAATTGTAAGCCGGCGGGCGCTACCATCGTCGGCAGCGCCCACCGGCCTTGCACGACACCAGGTCTCAGCCCGCCGCCGCCATCGCGGCGGCGGGCCTCGCGTGGCGCGTCCAATGTGCTTACAAGCCGGTCGGGAGCCCGGTGTCCACGTTGGTGAAAATGCTTTTCACGGTCGTGCCCAGCCCGGTAATCGCGCCCAGCGCGACGATGATAATCAGGGCGAGCATGACGGCATATTCGGTTGCCGTCGGACCATCCTCCGACTTCAGAAAGCACTTCGCACGATTCAGAAAACTCTTCATCCCTTGACTCCACTCTAACTGAGGGCTGATCAATCCAGCCCAGGTACATTTCGAAGGTCGCCCAGGCACGGTGTGTGGTCCTGGTCCCTCCTTACGGATAACTCGAACCTCCTTGGGAACGAGTCTGAGTAACAGTCAACATTCGACCACGACGGATCGGCGGCTGTTCGCCGGACCGCGTGGGCCTGAAACGATCATTGGTGGGGGGGTAAGAGCAGGTGGGGCGCTTCCTTCCCCCGCGAAGTCGGACGGTACCGAACCGGTACTGTCAACCTCACCATATGGAATGTACGAAATGAACGCCGCATGGGCAAATGGCTTTTTCGCAAGACTCCGATTCTTTTCGAGTGCCGTGGTATGACACCATTATAGGCCTCAATGTCGCGGCTGATTAGAATACGCTCAGCGTGCTGTTGAGCATCACATAGATGTTATTCATATGGTCGCCGAACATGCTCATCGCCCCAATAACGGTGAGTGAAATCACCCCGAGCAACATCGCATACTCCGTCGTCGTCGGGCCGTCCTCCGACCGAAAAAACCGCGTCTTCAGTTGAGAAAAACGCTTCACGGTACGCCTCCTTCCACTGTCGCAAGTAAGCCCGCTCAATCGGCGCGCGCGTGCAAACGAAAACGAGCTAATTCAACATATAATATCTTTTTGGAAGTTGCAAATGAAAAAGACTACCTAATCTTCAACCTACCCGAGTGGGCAGGCAAGTCACAGGCGCCCGGATCGCCCGGAAACCGCTGCGGTTGCGTTCGCCGCCGGGCGTCCGGACCGTCCTGATCGAAGAGGATGTGAATTCAACGGTGATCGGGTACGAAAAGGGATTCTCGCACCAGCGTGGCGGTGACGCGATCCGTCAGCCTGCCGGACTGATCGCCTGCTCGCCGTTGCTAGGGCGTTGTGGTCAGGCCGCCGGCGGAGTCTCCATCCTCCAGGCTTTGGAAGAACGCAGAGATCAGTGCGGTGGACAGGCTTTGTGTCGTGTTTTCCAAGCCGGTCAACAGCGTGTCGCGCACAGTAGGGTCGCACCCGCTCAACTGCAAGGCCGACCCACCGATCGCAAGGGTTATCGCAGCTCGCATGAGCCGTTGGCAAAAAGGTCGCTTGGTCATACCGGTATACTCCTGCCCGGGGCGTCGAAAGCTAAGCCGCGTAGTTCTGCGGTCCGTTTGAATCCCCAAGACCCGCCTCTGTGTGATACCATGAAGCGCTCCGCCGCCGCCGTGAACCTATCGGCCAACTGTACGCCACTTATCGGTTGTTTGTACACATCGGCGTTGAACTGGCCGGGGTTTAGAAGACGTGGTATTTTCCTCTGAAGTGCAATGCTTATAGCCCCGGAACCCGTGCTACGGCATAATCGATGCCGTAGGGGGGCTCGTCAGCGCTCGTCGCAAGGCTTGCACCTCAAAATAGCGACCTGGGCACCGGGTCGTCCTCTTAATCGCGTCGTGGGTCGTGACCCGATCGGTCGGAATCCCGCACTCTTCACACAGAAATCGGACCAGATGCTCCAGCGAGGCGAGCTGCCTGGGTGTCGGCCTGGTCACCGTGAAATCGCCCACCAGGCAGATTCCGATGCCGTGTTCGTTGTAGTAATTCCCGGGTGTCTTGCAGTGGGCGCCGTGTTTCTGCTTGTACCACCGCGGCCCCACCTC
>JAZGDW010000133.1:0-3299 GCA_036478295.1 Candidatus Krumholzibacteriia bacterium | reverse complement strand
ATTCGCTCAACACCGATTCGTCGCCTCCCCCGAAATCGTTTCCGTCTTCGAAGTCGATGCCCTTCTTTTTCAGCATCGCCACCGCTTCCTTGTAATGGAGCCGCTGGAACGGTCTCTTGACTTTTTCCAGCCTGGAGAGGTCCCGGTCGAGGGACGCGGAGAGATCTTCGCTGCAGCGCTCCAGGCACCGCTGCACGATGAACTCGAAGAATTCCTCTTCGAGGTTCATCAAGTCATCGAGAGTCGCGAAGGCAACTTCAGGCTCGACCATCCAGAATTCCGTCAGGTGGCGGCGCGTCTTGGATTTCTCGGCGCGAAACGTGGGGCCGAAACAATATACCTTGCCAAACGCCGCCGCCGTGGCCTCATTGTACAGCTGCCCGCTCTGCGACAGATACGCCCTGTCTCCAAAATAATCCGTTTCAAAAAGGGTGCTGGTCCCCTCGCAAGCGTTGGGGGTAAAGATGGGTGTGTCGAGACAGTAGAAGCCGCGGTCGTTCAGAAAATCACGGATGGCCGAGATGGCATGATGCCTCACCTTGAGGATGGCATGTTGCTTGCGGCTGCGCAGCCACAAGTGGCGATGGTCCAGCAGAAACGGTGATCCATGCTCCTTCGGCGTTATGGGAAAATCCTGGGATCGGCCGATCAACCGGACGCCCGAAAGCATAATCTCGTAGCCGCCCGGAGCGCGTTTGTCCTCTCTCACGCGGCCGGTGAGCTCGACGCTGGATTCCTGGGCCAGTTCGTTTATCAAGTCAAACTGCTCGTCCGGGACGTCGCCTTTGCCCGCAACCGACTGCACGAAGCCGCTGCCGTCGCGGAGAATCAAGAAACGAATCTTGCCGCTGGAGCGCGTGTTGGCAATCCAACCGCGGACGGACACCGTCTTGTCGACGTGTCCGGAAAGATCGCTTATGTAAACGTGCTTCATGGCCCGGCTCCCGCTTGCTCAAATAAACTTGTCGACGTCTTTCGCCCGGCCCACGACGCCGAGAATATCGCCTTCACGAATTTCCACTTCGCCGTCCGGGATTACGATCATCTCTTCTTTCGGCCCACCATCCCCCGCATCCGGAATCTGTCTTTTTACGACGATGATGTCGACACCGAAGTGCTTGCGCGCGCCGCTTTCTGCCAGGCGTTTTCCCACGATCGCTGCGGGGGCGGGCACCTGTCTCACCATGTACCCCTCGGGGAGCTCGAGAAAATCGACGATGCTTCCCGAAACGAGGCTCTGCGCCAGACGTCCACCGACTTCTTCTTCCGGCGACACGACGCGTGCCGCACCGATGGTGGTCAGGATTTGCTTCTGCAGGTCGGTGTAGGACCGTGTAATCACCCGTGGTATTCCAAATCCTTTCAGCAGGCTCGTGACCAGCACGTTGGCTTCGAAGTCCTCGCCGATGCCCACGACGGCGCAACCGACCTTGTCGATTCCCTGCTCCAGAAGAAGCGACTTGCGCGTCGCGTTGAGACAGACAGCAAGCGTTACCTTGTCCTGGATTTCGTCGATAATCTTGGCGTCCTGGTCGATCGCCAGCACCTCGACACCAAGCTCGAAGAGCTTTGTGGCCACCTCGAACCCGAAACGGCCCAGTCCGACCACCGCGAATTTTCTCTTTTCACCGGTCTTCGGCATCCCTCAACCTCGTTTTGTCAACCTACCATGATACGCTCGGACGGGTACGTTCGGTCCACGGAGCGGACGCGGCCCGCAACGGAAAGCGCGATCGCCATGGGGCCGACGCGGCCGAAAAACATGGTCAGCCCGACCACCAGCTTTCCCGCTACGGTCAGCTCGGGGGTTTTACCCAGCGACAGACCTACGGTGCCGAACGCTGACACCACTTCGAAAAGCAGCGTGCGAAAGGCCCCGGTCTCGGTAACCAATAGTACCATAAGAGCCAGAGAAATCGCAAAAACAGAGAGGGTGGCGACGACGATCGACTCTCTGACCGTCGCCTCCGGTACCGTCTTGCGGAACATCTCCGTCCGCGGCCGCCCCTTCATCATTGCCAGCACGGTGGCGAGTATGATTGCCACTGTGCTCACCTTTATTCCGCCGCCTGTGGAGCCCGGCGCCGCGCCGATGAACATGAGCACCATGGTAAAGAAGTGGCTTCCCTCGTCCAGTTCGGTTTGCGGTGTCGTGTGAAAACCGGCCGTGCGGGCCGTGACGCTCTGAAAGAACGCCTGCAGGGGCGAAATGCCGCCACGGTTTAGCACCAAGAACGAGGCGGTCCCGGCGACGATGAGCACGACTGTCACCAGCAGCACGACCTTGGTTTGCAGCCGCAGCCGTACGCGCTCCCTGCGGCGGCGCACGGCCGCCACGAACACGCGCAGAAGATCCTGGTGAACGGTAAAGCCCAGGCCGCCAATAACGATCAGGACCACCATGACCAGGCTCACCGCGGCGTCGCCGCGAAACGCCTCGAGGCCGCTGCTGTACAGACTGAATCCCGCGTTGCAGAAACCGGATACCGAATGAAACACCGCGTTGAACACCCGGACGCCGAGGGACACCCCGGCCTGCGGCAAGGCGGCAAAGAGCACCACCGCACCGACGAGCTCCACCAGGAACGTGATGGCAAGAATCGACGGCACCAGCGTTGAAATGCGGCTCACCACGTCCACGTTCATGACCTCGCGCATCATTACCCCTTCCTTGATCCCCAGCCCCTGTCCCATGAGCAGCGCAAAAAGCGCGGCGAACGTCATGATCCCCAGCCCGCCGATCTGAAACAGCAACAGCAGCACGAACTGCCCCGTTGCCGTGAAATCCGCCGCTGTATCCACCACGGTGAGCCCGGTCACGCACACGGCGGACGTCGAAGTGAACAGCGCGTCGATGAAGCCGAGCGAACTGCCGGACGGCGTCGACGTCGGCAGCATCAACACCACCGCTCCCACGGAGATCATGAGAGCAAACGCTCCCAGCAGCACCTGGGTCGGACGCAGCCGCGCGTAGGCCAGGCGCCAGCTCAGGCTCCGCGCGTGGAATGCGAGCGAAAGCACGAGATATCCCTGCAGGACGAGGAAATAGAGGTGGTCGAGCGTACCCACACTCGCGGCCCGCAACATGCCGTACGCCTGAGCCGGATGACTCGCCAGATAGAACCGGATCCACAGCATCGTCACGCCTGCCACCACGGTCAGGAACAGTAGCGGCCACGTCGCGGCCAACCCCCGCCGGAGGGTTCCGCTCGAGACAAAGGTCGTGACGATGGGCAGCAACAGCAGAACCATCGCAAGCAGGTTCGTGACATGAACCACGCGCTCCTGGTCCGGAGAGA
>JAZGDW010000132.1:0-7870 GCA_036478295.1 Candidatus Krumholzibacteriia bacterium | reverse complement strand
CTACCCCTATCCGGACGTCGAGGCGAGCGTCGTCATCGAGGGGCGGACGATAAAGTCCTATGCGCAGGTGGTCGAGAACCTGCAGGCACAGGCAACGGGCGCGTTCGAAGCGAGGAAGGGGGGCATCATCCTCAAGACCATCCTGCGGGGTCTGGCCAAGTACCTGACCAAGAAGGGGGTCGAAGACAAAGAGGGGAAGATCGCGGGGTGGCTGGTTAACGCCTTGAACGTGGCGACCGAAAGCGCCGACACGCGCAGCTGGACTACCCTGCCCCAGTACGTGCGTATGTCCCGCCTTTCCCTCCCCGAGGGCGTGCACGACGTCACCGTCCGGTTGTACGATTCCCACGGCGGCGGCGACGAGATGTTTACGATTCCCAACGTCAAAATCACACGCGGACAATCGACATTTCTCAACTACCGCGTCTACTAGCGGCCGCGCGGGCCAAACATAGCTGTTGGCGGGAGGGCGGAAATTGCCTATGATTGGTGTGTTCCGCATCGACCGTGCAGACCTGCGACCGCAATATGTTAAGCCCGCTGAATACCCGGACCACCGGCGAGTGCCGGGGTGGGGAAGGCCGCCTGCCGAAACCGAACCCGGAGTTCCATGAAATCCCGACGATGGATAATCCTGTTCGCCGCTCTAGCTGCAGGCGGCGCCTTTCCTGCGCTGCCGGGATGCTCCGGTGATGCCGGGAGCGACGGTGCGACCGTGACCCGCTCACACAAGAATATTCCTGAAGGACACAACCGTCTCGCGCTGGAGAAGAGCCCGTATCTGCTCCAGCACGCGGACAATCCGGTGGATTGGTACCCGTGGGGAGAGGAAGCCTTCGAGAAGGCCCGCCGGGAGGACAAGCCCATCTTCCTTTCGATCGGCTACTCGACCTGCCACTGGTGCCACGTAATGGAGCATGAATCCTTCGAGGATTCGACGGTGGCCATGCTGATGAATGACGCGTTCGTCAGCATTAAGGTCGACCGGGAAGAGCGCCCGGACGTAGACAACGTCTACATGACCATCTGTCAGATCATGACCGGCAGCGGCGGATGGCCGCTGACGATCATCATGACGCCCGACAGAGAGCCGTTCTTCGCGGCTACCTACCTCCCCAAGGAAAACCGTTTCGGCCGGACCGGCATGATGGGCTTGATTCCACAGATCAAGGCGGCCTGGGCCCACCGCCGCAGCGACGTCCTGGACGCTTCCTCGAAGTTATCAGGGCAACTGCAGACCTACGTCTCCGGCAAGAGCTCCGGCCGTGATCTCGATAGCACGCAGCTGCATCTCGCCTACCAGTATTTCGAGACACATTTTGATACGACGTACGGCGGATTTCGATCCGCGCCCAAGTTTCCCACGCCGCACAACCT
This sequence comes from Candidatus Krumholzibacteriia bacterium, assembly GCA_036478295.1. GTDB lineage: Bacteria > Krumholzibacteriota > Krumholzibacteriia > WVZY01 > WVZY01 > JAZGDW01. The sequence goes on along the minus strand of JAZGDW010000132.1, from coordinate 6,493 downwards.
CCTGTTTCTCATGCGGTACTGGAAGCGGAGCGGAAAAGCACACGCCCTGGAAATGGTCGAGAAGACGCTCGATGCCATGGCGCAGGGCGGGGTCTACGACCACGTCGGCTTCGGGTTCCACCGCTACTCGACGGACGAGAAGTGGTTCGCGCCGCACTTCGAAAAGATGCTCTACGACCAGGCCCTGCTCGCCATGGCTTACACGGAGGCCTACCAGGCCACCGGCGCCCAGCGCCACCGCCGCGTTGCGGAGCAGGTCTTGACCTACGTGCTCCGCGATATGACGGATCCCGCCGGCGGGTTCTATTCGGCGGAAGATGCGGACAGTGAAGGCATCGAGGGCAAGTTCTATCTGTGGTCCGAGGACCAGTTGCGGAGCCTGTTGGGCGACGATGCCGACTGGATTATCGATCTCTACGGGGTCGAGAGTGGCGGTAATTTCTCGAAAGAAGTTGAGGATGGGAACATCCTGTACCTGTCGCGGGAGATTGGTTCGGTTGCCGCGGGGGCGGGAAAAACCGAAGTGGATTTCCACGCGCGCCTCGAGAGTATTCGCACACGGATGTTCGAGGCACGCGAGAAACGTATTCATCCGTATAAAGACGACAAGGTTCTCACGGACTGGAACGGCCTGATGATAGCGGCGCTGGCCAAGGCGGGGGGTGCCTTCGATGAACCGCGCTATGTGCAAGCCGCCGAGAAAGCGGCGAGGTTTGTTCTCAAGAAGATGCGCGTCAAGAAGGGCAGGTTGTTGCACCGCTACCGGGACGGTGCTGCGGGCATCCGCGGCATGGTGGAGGACTACGCGTTTCTTACCTGGGGACTGATCGAACTATACGAGAATACCTTCGATGCAGAGTACCTGCAAAGCGCCCTGGAATTGAATCAGACGCTGGTCGACCATTTCTGGGATGACGCTCAGGGTGGACTGTTCTTTACTGCGGACGACGGCGAAGCCCTTCTCGTGCGGATGAAGGAGATCTACGACGGCGCCATTCCCTCGGGCAACTCCGTCGCCATGCTCAACATGATACGCCTCGGTCGCATGACCGCCGACACCGTGCATGAGGACCGTGCGGCGGCCATAGGGCGTGCGTTCTACGAGGACGTGTCGCAAGCGCCGGCGGCGTTCTCTCTTCTGCTGGCGGGACTGGATTTCGGGATCGGGCCTTCCTTCGAAGTCGTGATCGTGGGAGACCCGGCCGGCGAAGACACCCGCGCCATGGGACGGGCCCTCAACTCTGTCTACGTTCCGAACAAGGTAGTCCTGCTGAAACCCGCGGGTGAGAAGAACCCGCGTATCAGCCGCATCGCGACCTTCACCAAGCCGCACGCGGCCCTGGATGGCAAAGCAACGGCTTATGTCTGCAGGAATTACGTGTGCCAGCTCCCCACGACCGACGTGCGCAAAATGCTCGATCTCCTCTCTGAAACCGGCAACTGATTGCTCGCGTCGCGCGCCCTGCGGACGTGCCGGGAATTCGCTTGACAATTCGGACCGGCAGGGGTAGATTCTCCACTGTTTTACTTTGTGAATACTCACACAAAGTCGCCAACCTTTTGGAATTCTATTTAAGATATTGAGATAGCGCTTTTGGAGATCCTGTGACTCGGACCCGGTCGGTTCTCACCATTTCGATCTGCATAATTGTCTGCGGCCTGTGTTCCGGCACGCTCTCGGCGACCGGCGGGGAGATAAGCGAGGCCGGCGATATCGGCATCGACGAAAAGCTCGGTGATTTCGTCCCACCCGGGCTCGCCTTTGTGGACGCGCAGGGGGACTCGGTGCGGTTCGGTGATTTCCTCGGCAAGCCGGTGGTTCTGACCCTCGTCTACTTTCACTGTCCCACCATCTGCAAACCCCTGCTGAGCAGCGTGTCGGAAGTCGTCGGCAAGACACCTCTGACACCGGGAGTGGATTACAATCTGCTGACGATCAGCTTCGATGAGTTCGATAATCCCCGGACGGCCAGCTCGATCAAGAAAGACTTCGTCACGTCACTCGACAAGAAACCGGGGGCGGATTCGTGGCGGTTCCTGACCGCCGATAGTACCACCATCGCCGGGTTCACCGACGCGGTCGGCTTTCGTTTCGCCAGACGCGAAAAAGATTTTGCGCACGGTGCGAGCCTTATCGTACTATCTCCGGACGGAAAGATAGTAAGGTATCTTTACGGTCTGCGCTTCATGCCGTTCGATCTCAGGATGGCCGTGTCAGAGGCGAACAAAGGCAACGTCGCACCTTCCATCGCACGAGTACTCCGCTTCTGCTTTAGTTATGACCCCGAGGGGCGGAGGTATGTGTTCAACGTCACGCGCGTTGCGGGCACGGGCATTCTACTGCTGGCATTCGGGTGGGTTTTTTATATCAGCACCCTGGGTAAGGTCCGCAAAGGAAAGCAGAAGGCATAAACATGGGGAACCACGCCATCGCAAAAAACGCCGCGCCGCCTAGTTTCTACGAGACAAAGCGCCACCCGGGAATATTCGCGTGGATATTCTCGACCGACCACAAGAGGATCGGTCTCATGTACATGATGGCGATGAGTTTCTTTTTTTTCGTCGGTGCAGCGTTCGGTATTCTCATGCGCCTCGAGCTCATCGCTCCGGGCAAGCAGTTCATGGACCCTCAGACCTACAACGCCTTTTTTACGCTGCACGGCGTCATCATGATCTTTCTCTTCGTCATTCCAGGGTTGTCCGCCTCCCTGGGAAATTTTCTTTTGCCGCTCCAAATCGGCGCGGATGACGTGGCCTTTCCCAAGCTGAATCTCCTGTCGTGGTGGCTGTTCATGTCGGGCGGCCTGCTGGCGCTCTCGTCTCTCTTCACCCGCGGTGGCCCACCGGATACCGGATGGACGTTCTACGCGCCCTACAGCATCCGCTCGGGCACCAGCGTATCTCTCGCGACGTTCGCCGCCTTCATCCTGGGGTTTTCGTCGGTGCTGACGGGGTTGAATTTCGTAACGACGATCCACCGCATGCGGGCGACCGGTATGGGCTGGTTCCGCATGCCGCTTTTCTCGTGGGCACTCTATGCGACGGGGTGGATCCAGATACTGGCCACGCCGGTGATCGGTATCACTCTCCTGCTGATTATCGTGGAACGAGCGTTCGGGATCGGGGTGTTCGATCCCGCCAAAGGCGGAGACCCGATCCTCTTCCAGCACCTCTTCTGGATCTATTCGCACCCGGCGGTATACGTGATGGTTCTCCCCGCCATGGGTGTTATCTCCGAGATAATTCCCGTGTATGCGCGGCGGACGATTTTCGGCTACAAGTTCATCGCCTACTCCAGTATAGCCATCGCGGGGGTCGGGTCGCTGGTGTGGGGACACCATATGTTCGTCAGCGGCCAGAGCTACACGGCCGGTGTGGTTTTCTCGTTGCTGACGTTTCTCGTGGCCATACCGAGTGCGGTCAAGGTCTTTAACTGGGTGGCAACGCTCTATAAAGGATCCATCGTGATCGAGACGCCGCTATTGTGGGCCATGTCCTTTATATTCCTGTTCTCCATCGGAGGGCTCACCGGTCTGATGATCGGCGCGCTCGCGGTGGACGTCCACGTGCACGACACCTACTTCATCGTCGGTCACTTTCATTACACGATGTTCGGGGGGATGGGAATGGCGTTCTTCGGTGCCCTGCACCATTGGTTTCCAAAGATGTTCGGGCGCATGTACCACAAGACAACGGCCAATATCGCCTGGGGTTTGGTGTTCGTAGGCTTCAACCTGGTTTACTTTCCGATGCTGATTCTCGGATGGCAGGGGATGCCGCGGCGTTACTACGACTATCTTCCCGAGTACCAGCCCCTTCACGTCTTGTCCACCGTTGGTTCCTGGATCCTGGTGGCCGGAACTGTGGTCTTGTTCGTAAACCTGATCCGGTCTCTGCGCACCGGCGAGAAAGCGGGACGCGATCCGTGGGGCGGCACCACGCTTGAATGGACGGTGCCCTCGCCGCCACCGCTGGAAAATTTCGAGGAGCCCCCGATTGTCACCCGTGGCCCTTATGATTTCGGAAAGGTAGTCGGCAAGTGAGCGCAACCGCCGGAATAGCCGTCCATCACCACCGCGACTACACCGGTTCCAAGATTGGGATGTGGCTGTTCCTGTTTACGGAGCTGCTGCTCTTCGGCGGTTTGTTCCTCCTCTATTCGGTGTACCGCGCGGTTCATCCCGAGGATTTTCATCACGCGGCCATGGAACTCGACAAGCTGGTGGGCACGGTGAACACACTCATCCTGCTGACCAGCAGTCTCACCATGGCGGTATCGATCGCCGCCATTCACAGGGCCCGCAAAGGCTTGTCGCTGGTGTGCCTGGCGTTGACGATCGGTTTCGCGCTGTGGTTTCTCGTCAATAAGTACTTCGAGTGGGGGGCGAAGTTTGACCACGGCATCTACCCCAACTCCGAGATTCTCCTGCAGCACAGCCATGGAGAAATCCTCTTTTTCGGCCTGTACTTTTCAATGACAGGGCTGCACGGCCTCCACGTCCTCATCGGGGCGGTTGTACTCTTTGTCGTGGGGATAAAGCTCTTCAAGAAGCCTTTCGAAACGATCGAATTCGACGGGCGCGGCCTCAAACAGCTCACTGGGGCCAGGCTGGCCGTGGTAGACGAGCGCGGGGGACGATTATGGTCGAGCGACACGATAGATGATTCCGTGAAGGCGGTCGAGATTCGCTTGAAGTATCATCCGGTCCGCAAGCGGGTTCGCAAGGAGGACTATGCGGCGCTGGAGAACTCGGGTCTCTACTGGCACCTCGTGGACCTGATCTGGATCTTCCTGTTTCCACTGTTTTATTTGATCACGTGACGGCACCCGGCGCGGATTCGAGGACGACGCGATGAAAAAAAAGCACGCGGAACACGAAAATTCCGGTTACGGCGTTTACGTTGTGACGTGGCTCGCGCTGCTAATCCTGACCGCCATCACGGTTACGGTGTCCGGGATGAATCTGGGCAAGGTGAGCGTGCTGACGGCGCTGGCCATTGCGACGATTAAGGGCTCAGTCGTCCTGGCCTTCTTTATGCACCTGAAATACGAGAAGCCGATGTTCACCGTAATGTTCTACATCGTCCTCATGACGCTGGCCGTTTTCATCGGGCTGACTTTTTTCGACATTTTATTCAGATAAGGAACAATGCCCACCGCCTTTTCGGAAATTACAGAGGCAGTAAACTTTACTTTCCTCTTTATCCTGGTAATTTCCGTGGTACTACTTGTGCTGATCACGGCGCTGATGGTGATTTTCGTGATCAAGTACCACAGGTCACGGCACCCAGTTCCTGCGCAGGTGGAGAGCCACGCCCTGCTCGAAATTGCCTGGACCGTAATCCCGACCATTCTGGTCCTGGCCATGTTCTATTACGGCTGGATCGGCTACAAGCTCATGAGAACGGTGCCCGAGGGCGCCATGGAAGTGACGGCCGTGGCCCAGATGTGGTCATGGCAGTTCGAATACGAAAACGGTAAGCAGAGCGCCGAACTCCACGTTCCGGTGGACCATCCCATCAAGGTCAACCTGGAATCGAGGGATGTCCTGCATAGTTTCTATGTACCGGCGTTCATGGTCAAACAAGACGTGGTTCCCGGTATGGAGAACTTCCTCTGGTTCAGTTCGCCTGACACGGGGAGGTTTGACATCTTCTGCGCAGAGTACTGCGGTCAGCGGCATGCCTATATGGTGTCGAGCGTGGTGGTGATGCCGCAGGCCGAGTTCGACACGTGGGTAGAGACAGACGTCACGCCGCCGGTCGCGGTCAGCGACGAGGATGTCAGCGACGAGGAACGCATCGCCCGCTTGAGGCAGATCGGCGAGCGTTTGAGCAATAGCAAGGGATGTGCGGCGTGCCACAGCACCGACGGCAGCCGCCTGGTCGGTCCGACGTACAAGGGGCTTTTCGGCAAGAACGAGACGGTGGTGACGGACGGTGCCACGAGGCAGGTGGTCGTGGACGAGGCATACATTCGAAAATCTATTCTCGAGCCGACCGCAGATATAGTAGAGGGCTACCAGCCACTGATGCCGCCGATGGAGGGATTGCTCTCGGAAGAAGAGATCACGGCGTTGGTCGAGTACTTGAAAACCCTGAAATAAGGCGACTAAGTGACGAGACACATCGATCTGTTCCTGGAGCTGGGCAAAGTTCGCATTTCCATGCTCGCCACCACCTCGATGATTGCCGGGTACGTCCTCGCGTTCGGCAGTGTTTCCGTGGCACTGCTCGTGCTGGTGATCGGTGTTTTTCTGATCGCCTGTGGCTCGGCGACGGTGAACCACATCCAGGACCGGGCCGTTGACGCCCGTATGCAGCGGACACAGGGAAGACCCTTGCCGTGCGGACGGGTGACGACGCGCTACGCGTGGACGGTGGCGGTAGCGGCTACGGGTGTGGGTTGCGCCTTGATATACGTGGCAGGAAACGTGACCGCCGTCCTGTTGGGGCTGGTGGCTATTTTCTGGTACAACGCGGTATACACCCC
>JAZGDW010000131.1:0-16169 GCA_036478295.1 Candidatus Krumholzibacteriia bacterium | reverse complement strand
AGACATTTACACCGGGAGAGAAATCGATCGGCGCATGTTTGAGGTTACGAAGGTGTGTGCTTGAAAAGTGATGGATACGCAAGGGCTATCCCCGAAGGCCCCCGCCGCTAGTCGTTCAAACGTAACGGCATCAGCAAGCAGCGATACTCCAACTCGTCGGGCTCCGTCGCCGGTATCAGCATGCCCGCGGTATCGTTGCGATCGAGAAGAAACGTCACGTCCTCGGTTTCCATTGTCTTCAGGATGTCCAGGAGATAGCGCGCGTTGTAACCGATCTCCATTTTTTCGCCCTTGAAGTGACAGTGCACTTCCTCTACCGCTTCACCCACATCGGGCGTGTTCACACTGATTGTCAACGTGTCCGTTCCGACAGAGAGCCGCACCTGGTGCGTAATGACACTGGAAAGGATGGCTACCCTGCGGCACGCGGCGGTGAACTCTTCTCTGTTGACGACGAGCTCTTTGTCGTTACCTTTCGGAATGACCTGGTGGTAGTCTGGAAAAGGACCTTCGAGCAGGCGCGAGTAGATGATGCTGTCATCAAGATCGAAGGTGATGTGGTTTTCGGCTAACGATACCCGGACTTCCTTTTTCTCATCGAAAAGCGACCGGAGAATGTTGAGCGCCTTGGGAGACACGATAAAGTTGCTGCCGCCGACGTCTTTGAATTCACCGCTCAATACTACTTTTGAGAGCCGGTGTCCGTCCGTCGCGACCATGGTGAACGTTCCTTTTGCCACTTCCCACAAGACCCCGCACAACGCCGGCCGTGTCAGATCATTAGACACCGCGTAAATCGTCTTGACGATCATACTGCTGATTGTCTTCGTCTCCATATCGAAGGTTGCCAGCGGCTCCTGTTCCGGCAACTTCGGAAACTCCTCCGCGCTCTTGCCCACCATCTTGAAACGGCTCTTGCGACATTTTATCGAGATTTTGTCGGCACTGACCTGGATGTCGACTGTGTCCTCGGGCAGCGCGCGCACGATTTCGAAAAACTTCTTGCCGGGAACAGCGACCTGTCCCTCTTCTTTGACCTCACAGTCGATCACGGTCGTCAGGGACACGTCGAGATCGTTCGCCGTTAGATGCACCTTACCTTCTTTGGCCTCCATCAAGAAGGTCGACAGAATTGGTAAAGACGTCTTACTGGGAACCACTGCGGAGATACCCTGTAATTTCCTGGAAAGTAGCTTTTGATCCACCGAAACCTTCACGCCCAAACCTCCTCAAGAGTGATTCGTTCATCTTGTGAATTGCGGAGCAGTATACGGCAAAAAACTCTTTCGTTCAAGTCCTTTGTAAATGCTACATCGGTGTAGCGTTAAGGCCAACGGGGTAGTGCGAATTACCAGCTTATTACTATTACTACGTTAACTAAATAAAGAGTAGTAGTAGTAGGGACTGTTGATATGTGAGTAACTTCCGCTTCATCTTCTGGTAGCAGGCACTTTGACCACAGTACGTGTGTTTATTCCTTCTTTGTTTGCTGTTGAAAAAAGCGGACCTGTCCACAGCCCTAACCCGGCCAACAGTCCTTCCACATGAGTTGTCAAGGTCTCTGGGTAACTTTCAGGTGAGTTCCTTTTTTAGTTGTTCCAGGGTCGCCTTGAGCGAGACATCGGTCTCGCTCTTGTCCGCGATCTTGTGGCAGGCATGAATAACCGTGGTGTGATCCCGACCACCAAAACGTTGCCCGATCTGCGTCAGCGAGCAGTGGGTGATCTCGCGGGCGAGATAGATAGCGACCTGGCGCGGGTAGGCGTAGGCGGCCGTACGCACTTTTGATTTCATGGCGTCCACGGGCACTTGGAAATACTGCGCGACAACTTTCTGGATGATGGCGATATTTATCTTCTTGGGCAAATGATTAATAAATTCTTTCAACACCTCTCTCGCCACCTCAATCGTGATGTCGGTGCTGTAGACGCTGGCGTGTACGAGGAGTTTGACGAGACTACCCTCGAGCTCCCGAATGTTACTCGTCACATTTTCAGCGATAAAGCAAAGGACATTGTCTGGAATATGGACATCCTCCTTCTCAACTTTTTTTCGCAGAATGGCCACACGGGTTTCGTAGTCGGGAGTGGAGATATCCGATATGAGGCCCCATTCAAAGCGGGAAACCAACCGCTCCTCGAGAGTGGGGATCTCCTTCGGAGGGCGGTCGCTGGTAACGACGATCTGCCGGTTGGAACCGTGCAAAGCGTTGAAGGTGTGAAAAAACTCTTCCTGTGTACTTTCCTTGCCGGCGAGGAACTGAACGTCGTCGATCAAGAGAACATCGACGTTACGGTACTTCTCACGAAACTCGTGGCTCTTACCCTGGCGGATGGCCGTGATGAGCTCGTTCATGAACATCTCGGCAGAGCTGTAGTGAATGCGAAGACGATCGTTGTGGCTCAGGACGTGGTGGCCGATGGCCTGCATGAGGTGGGTCTTGCCGAGACCGACACCGCCGTAGATGAAGAGAGGATTGTAAACAGCCCCGGGTTTCTCTGCCACGGCGAGGCACGCGGCGTAGGTCATGCGACTGTTGGCGCCGGCGACGAATTCGTCGAAGACGTATTTTGGATTGAGTTGGTCGCTGCCGTTGACGCCTTTCTTTTTGACCGTAGCGGCGCGCACGATTTCCGGCCGGCGGCTCAGAAAGTCGTCAGGCGAATTATTACCATTGGCAAAAAAGACCTCTGCCGGTTCATACTCAAGAACGTCCTTGAGCACGTAACGGATCTTGTCCTTGTGGTGTTCGGCGACCCAATCCATGAAGAACTTGCTGGGACATTCGATGCCAATTCGTTTGTTCTCGATGGAAGAGAGGCGCATGGGCTTGAACCACGTCTCGAGGGTCTGCTTGGTAACCATAGTGCTGACCCGCGTGAGAAACTCGGACCAGATCCTGTCGTAACCTCCGTCGTTCGGGGAGATGGACATACCCTTACCCTTCCTCGGTTTCTGAGCGTCGAAAATCTTGAGACGTCACGCATAAGTGCCGCCAATGACGGTGGGTCCGTCTCGGTCAACTTCTGGGGACCCGCTCAGGGGAAAGCGGGAACCCGTTTGTTACCCACGGTTTATCCACAACTGGGGATAAACCGATAACTCGTTAATAAATAACAACTTGTGGTAAAGCAAACGGCGAGTAGCGAAAGGTTATTCACAAGTCTCTCCGAAGATGCGGGTTTTCTCTAGGTGTAAGGAAAAAAGTGTAAAATGAAGATGACACTCGATTGAGCGTTGTTGAAGCTAGCAGAAACAGCCGCAGGGGTTCAAGGGCAAAATACAGTTACCCACAGCATTCCCCAACAGATTGAGTAACAAGCAGTTATCGACTTTTGGCCCGTGGATTATTCGGGGAGACAATTGGCTTGACTTTGGGGGCACCATCGGGTACCTTCAATTATTTGAAGACAGAGTGGCGCCTCGGTGGCCCTCTTGGGCTAACGTATTGATTTTATAGCACTTTCTACTGTTGATTTCCCGGAGAAGAGACGATGAAGCGAACTTTTCAACCCAAAAACCAACGTCGGGCCAGGGTTCATGGTTTTCGCGCTCGTATGCGGACCAAGGCCGGCCGTCTGGTGCTGAAGCGGCGTCGCAAGAAGGGCCGCAAGTTCCTCACGGTCTGACCGGGTTGCCCGTTACCGGCGGGTAGAATGATGGTGTTACGGATCCTGCAAAAACCGGCACAGTTTCGGGAAGTCTACAACAGCGGCAGGAAAATCGAAGGCAAGTGCGCGATTGTTTTCTATTATCACCCCGGTGAAGCGGCGGACGAGACGCACTTCGGTTTCGTCGCCAGCAGGCGGGTCGGGAATGCGGTAAAGCGCAGCCGGGCCAAACGGCTGCTGCGCGAGGCGGCCAGGCAGACTGCCGGTCGGCTGACCGACAACCCCTGGATTGTTCTCGTCGCGCGGACCGGGATATTCAATGCAAGTTATCAAGAACTGCTCGCCGAATTGGAGGGGCAGTTCGCGCGGGCGGGTCTGCTGCGCCACGACGCAGAGTCGTAATTATCTTTGCACCTTTTAATGATGACGAAATTCGCCAGACTACTACTTGCAGCGGTCGCTGCGTACCAGAAGATAGTATCCCCTTTTCTCCCCAAGAGCTGTCGATTTTATCCTAGCTGCTCGCAGTACGCCGCGCAGGCCATCGCCAAGCATGGCGCTTGGCGTGGAAGCGGTCGCACGATTATCCGGATCTCTCGCTGCCACCCGTGGCACGAGGGGGGACCGGATCCGGTGGAGCACCTCTAACGCGGGAGCATTGACCTGGAACGCCGCCTTCTGCTTGCTTTTCTCCTGTCCACGATACTCATTGTGGGCTACCAGATGTTCTACAACGCGCCGCGCCAGCGTGAAGCCGAGCTGAGACGGCAATCTGAGTTGGCCCGCCAGGCAGAACAAAAGGTCGACACACCCGCCGCCGAAGCCGGCAAAGCGAGGGAGACCACCCAACCGCTTGCCGTCGAGGAAAGCCAGCAGCCAACCGCCGTCGAGGAAACCATCGGATCCGGCGAGCTGCCGCGTGCCGCCACGGTCGGCGCCGCCACAATCAGTGTCACAACCCCGCTGTACCACATCACGTTGTCCACCGCCGGTGCGGAAATTGTTTCCGTTCGACTTTTGGAGTACGAAACCGACGGCGAGCCCGTGGAGCTTATCGCGGCGCGTGATGACGGCGGTGCCCTGGCCGTGCGCCTGGCTGGCGAGGACGAGGCTCTACGGCTGGGCGGGGTGAGGTTTGACCCCTATTTGCCAGGGCGGCGCGAGGCGATTGCCGGCGGCACTGAGATCCGGCTCGATCCCGGCAAGGGGGAGAAAACGATTGTCTTCCGGGCGGAAGCTGAAAACGGACGCCGTATCGAGCGCTACTATACATTTACACCGGATAGTTATGTCTTCCGCAGCGGCGTGCGCTATACGGCGCAGGACTATCCCTTCGTGCGGCAGGTGGAGTGGAGCATGGGCCCGGGCCTCGTGGCAACCGAGCCGGACCGCAGCGATGATTACTCCTCGTTTCGAGCCAATATCCGTCTGGGGGACGAATTCCACAAGAAAAAGCGGGGGGATTTTACGGAAGAGTTTTCGGGGGTCCTGCACTGGGCGGCCCTGAAAACGAAATACTTCACCGCCATCCTTCTCCCGCTGGAACCGATCGGCGCAGAGGTGGAAATCTCGAGCGATAAACAAGAGTTCATGACGACGTCAATCCGGCTGGCCGCCGCCGAGCGCGGGGGAAGGGTGGACCAGGCCATCGACGTCTACATGGGACCGCTGGACTACGAACTACTCAAGGACATGAACCGCGGCAGCCTCGAGAAGAACGTCGACATCGGTTTCGATACCCTAAAGATCTTCAAGCCGGTCAGCTGGGCAATCCTGTGGAGCCTGCTTGCTCTCTACAAGTTCATTCCCAACTACGGAATCGTCATTCTCATCATATCGATTTTTACCAAGGTTCTCTTCTACCGGCTGACGCACAAGAGCTTCAAGTCCATGCGCGATATGCAGGCGCTGCAGCCGAAGATCGCGGCGATCAAGGAAAAATACAAGGACGACAAGCAAAAACTCAGCAAGGAAACAATGCGCCTCTACAAAGAGGGCGGGGTCAATCCGCTGGGCGGGTGTCTACCCATGGTGTTGCAGATGCCCGTGTTTCTGGCCCTGTTCAACGTGCTGCGCAACACCATTGAGCTCAGGCGCGCGCCGTTCTTCGGTTGGATGGACGACCTGTCGCGGCAAGACGTGCTATTTGAATTGCCCTTTAGCCTACCGGTAATCGGTAGCGCCTTCAGCGTGCTTCCCATACTGATGGGTGTGGGCATGCTGCTGCAGTCGAAAATCGGTGGGTCTATCGCGGGCCCGTCTTCTACGATGACGCAGCCCAAGGCCATGACATACATGATGCCCATTGTATTTACCTTTCTCTTCTACAGAATGCCGTCCGGGTTGGTGCTGTACTGGCTGGTCAACACCGTCTTGTCGGTAGCCCAGCAGTATTACATCAACAAGGGTGCCGACGACGATGAAAAGAAAAAGGCCGACGAGGAAAAACCCAAGAACACGCTGGCCAAACGCCCGGCAAAAAGAATACCCCTGAAATCGAAAGCAAAGAAAGGGTAACGATGACGCGATCGATCGAGAGCTCTGGAAAAACCATCGAGCAAGCGCTGCAAAAAGCACTGCGTGAGCTGGGTGCTAGGCCCGAGGACGTCGACATCGAGATACTCGAGGGCAGCAACAAGGGATTTCTGAGCGGGCTCTTTGGGTCAAAATCGGTGACTATCCGCGTGGCCCTTCGCGAGGCGAAGCGCGCGGGCAATCATATCGTGGTGCTAAAAGAAATTATCAACAAGCTGCTGTCGCTGATGGGCGTCGAATACGAGCTTAACATCGAAGAGATGACGGACACCACGTTCATCAACGTCAGCACGACGAGCCTGGACGGGCTTCTCATCGGCCGCCGGGGCGAGACCTTGAGCTCGCTGCAGCACGTGGTCAACCGGATTTTCACGAGCCGCATCGGCGAGCACAGCAAGGTTACCCTCGACGTCGGTGGCTACGTGAAGCGCAAGCACCGGCTCCTCATCGAGCGCGCCCGCAAGTTTGCCGAGCGTGTTCGCAAGACGGGCAAGGATTTTGATTTCGAACCACTGAAGGCATCGGATCGCCGTATCATCCACCTGGCCATCTCCGACCACAACGACGTCACCACGTACACTATTGGTGACGGACTACTCAGAAAAGTGGTCATCACTCCACAGGGCAGCGAGTTTTCGGAAAAAACCGGAAACACGTCCTGACAGCACCATGCACGGCGGGAACCAGGATACCATCGCCGCGCTCTCGACACCGGCGGGGCAATCCGGCATCGCGGTCATTCGAGTGTCCGGTGCGGATACACTCGACATTGTAAGAAAAGTCTACTCGTCGAATCGCGCTGGAAAGAACGGCGCCGCGTTCGAACACCACCGCATCTATCACGGGTACCTGGTCCATGGCAGCGAGGTGATGGACGAAGTGATGTGTGCGGTCATGCGAGGCCCCCATTCCTACACCGGGCAGGATACCGTGGAGATCAGCTGTCACGGCAACGCCGCCCTCGTTTCCAGGATACTGAACCTGCTGTACTCCACGGGCGCCCGGCCGGCGGAGGCCGGCGAGTTCACCAAACGGGCGTTTCTCAACGGCAAGCTGGATCTTATCCAGGCGGAAGCGGTGGCCGATCTCATACATGCACGCAGCGAGCTGCAGCAGCAGGTTGCGCAAGAGCAACTCGCGGGCGGGCTCTCGGACCGGATAAATACGCTGGCCGGCGAGCTGCTCGATCTCCTTAGCCTCATCGAGGCCAACATCGATTTTATCGAGGACGGCATCGACACGCTCGACGTGGAGGCATCGGTCGAGCTGGCGAAAAAACACGGCATTGTACTCGACGAATTGCTCGCGGGCGCCGCGTTTAGCAGACCCTTTCGCGAAGGGTATCGTGTTGCCATCGCGGGGCCGGTGAACGTCGGCAAGAGCAGTTTGTTCAACCATCTGGTCGGAGAGAGCCGCGCCATCGTTACGGAAATCCCCGGTACCACGCGCGACGTGCTGCGCGAGGCCATCGTGCTTGAAGGCCTGCTGTTCATGCTCCACGACACGGCGGGACTGCGGGGCACCGAGGACCGCATCGAGAGTATCGGCGTCGGGCTGGCCAGGGCGGCGGTCGAGGAAGCGGACATCGTCGTCTTTGTGGTGGATGCCGCGGAGCCGCTGCCCGACGACATCGAGCCGATCATGCAGACCCTCGACCCTGAACGCTCGATCCTCGTGCTCAGCAAGACGGACCTGCCGCAGGAGATCACGTTCGAAATGCTGCAGGCGCAGCACCCGGAACGACGAATCGTCGGGACATCGGTCGAAACCGGAAGCGGCATGGGTCTCTTGAAGAAAACACTGGTTGAATGCGCGGGGCGCGATCACCTAAGCTGGATCGCCCGGGAGAGGGTGGTTTTGAACGCGCGGCTGGCCTCCACACTTGGGAAGGCAAGAGAGCAGCTGTCGGTGCTAGAGCGCTCGTTCGAAGAACGCGCACCCCTTGAGATACTGGCGCTGGACGCTCGGGAGGCGCTGCAGTTCTACGAATCAGCCACGGGAAAACGCTACAGCGATGACTTGCTCGACCGAATCTTCTCACGTTTTTGCATCGGCAAGTAGCGGCGTGCCGGCGGCCCGAGTCGCCAAGCGGCGCGTGCCGGTGAAGAATGAACCGCTCCACACAGCACAACCCCGTGGCTGCCGAGCGATTCGGGCCGCCGGCGCATGAATAAGGGAATGAAACCGTGAGTACGAACTACGATCTCATTGTCATCGGTGGCGGGCACGCCGGCTGCGAGGCGGCGTTGCTGTCGGCACGCATGGGCCTGAAGACGGCCATGCTAACGCTGCAGTCGTGCCGCATCGGCTACATGCCCTGCAACCCGGCCGTCGGCGGACTGGCCAAGGGCCACCTGGTCAAGGAACTGGATGCGCTGGGAGGGGAGATGGGGCGCGCGACTGATCGGAACGGCATTCAGTTTCGGATGCTCAACCGGGCCAAGGGGCCGGCTGTGTGGTCGCCGCGGGCCCAGGTAGACAAGGATCATTACAGCCAGACGATGCGATATACCGTTGAAAATCAAGAAAACCTTGAAATCATCGAAGCGGAAGTCGCGAGTATAACAATTGAACGTAATTGTTTTCAAGGAGTTAAGTTGAGCAACGGGACCCAGCTCGGGGGTACCGCCTGTGTGATGACCACGGGGACTTTTCTCAAGGGGCTCATGCATATCGGCCAGCGAAAAGTCGGTGGGGGTCGTGAAGGGGAGCCCGAGACCACCCGCCTTTCGGAGTCACTGCGTGCCTGTGGCTTTCGGATGGGGCGTCTGAAGACGGGGACCCCACCGCGGGTATTGCGCAACTCGGTGGACCTCGGCCGCTTCGAACCCCAGCCGGGGGACGCCGTGCCCACACCCTTTTCCTACCGGACGCGTTCCATCACGCAGCCGCAGGTGATGTGCTATCTTACGCAAACCAACCCGGCGGTCCATGACCTGATTCGCCGCAACCTCGATCGCGCACCGATGTACCGCGGCGACATCGACGGCATCGGTACGCGCTACTGTCCGTCGATCGAGGACAAAGTCGTCCGGTTCCCAGACAAGATCCGCCACCAGATCTTCATCGAGCCCGAAGGACGTGAGCATCCGGAATTGTATCTGAATGGCATTTCGACCAGTCTCCCGGTGGATGTCCAACACGATATCCTGCAAGCGATTCCGGGGCTAGACACCGCGGTCATCGCGCGCCCGGGATACGCTGTCGAGTACGACTTCTTTCCACCCGAACAGCTGAAAAGGACGCTCGAGTCCAAGTATGTCGAGCGGTTGTATTTCGCCGGGCAGGTCAACGGAACCTCGGGTTACGAGGAGGCCGCCGCGCAGGGGTTCGTGGCGGGATTGAACGCGGTCCTGGCCATGCGCGGAGCGGAGCCTTTTATCCTGGGACGCGACGAAGCTTATATCGGCGTGCTGATCGACGATCTTACGACCAAAGAGATCGATGAGCCCTACCGGATGTTCACGTCCCGGGCCGAGTTCCGGCTGCTCCTGCGCCAGGACAACGCGGACGAACGCCTGATGAAATACGGCGTGGGTCTGGGGCTGGTACCTGCAGCCGCCTGGGAGATCGTACAGCGCCGGATAGACAAGGTCGGAAGTCTCGTGAAAAACATGGAAAACACCGTTTTTCCGACCGAACTCGGCAACCGGCACTTCGAAAACGAGGGCCTCGAGCCGGTCAACAAACCCGCCACCCTGCTCCAGGTGCTCAAGCGCCCCGAGGTGAGATTCCACCATTTGAGGCGTTGGATTGCGGATACGAATATCCCCACGGGTCTCGATAACCATGTGGAATGCGCGGTCAAGTACATCGGTTATATCGAACGGCAGGAGCGCGATATCGAGTCTGTCCGTTCGATGGAACGCAAGACGATCCCACTGGATTTTCCCTACGGGCGCATCCAGGGCTTGAGTACCGAAGCCCGCCAGAAACTCCAGGCCCGGCGGCCCGAGACCGTCGGGCAGGCATCCCGTATCTCCGGGGTACGGGCCTCGGACTTGTCGATCCTCGTTGTCCATCTCGAGCGCAAGCGCAGTGGGCAGGCAACCGGCGAGACTCATGCCTATTCCCAGCCACGATGATACCGACCGCGTACTGAGCACCCTCTCCGATCTGAGCGGCCGGCTGGACCTCGCCACGCTTCATGTCTATGTCCATGAGATCCTCGACTGGAACCCCGATCTCGGATTGGTTTCCAGGCGAGACACCCCGACAGTACTGGCCGGTCTCATCCGCCAATCCATTGATTTTTGGGACCTTGTGGTCAAAACATGTACCGTCGACACCGAATCGTGGCGTGTGGCCGACATCGGTTCGGGTGCGGGGTTTCCGGGTGTCGTCTGGCGACTGCTGGCACCCGGGCTGGAGCTGGTTCTGGTCGAACGGAAGAGGCGCCGCGCGGTCTTTCTCGAACGGGTGGTGCGGCGGATCGGCCTGTCGGGTATCCAGGTGGTCGAAGCCGATCTCAACGAGCTCCCCACCCGGGACGCGTACCGGAACACGTTCGACCTGGCGGTCATGTTGGCCGTTGCCCCGCCCGGGAGGGTCGCGGCGGCGGTCGAAGCGCTCCTGGTCGACAACGGGTGCTTTGGCACCCTGCGACGGGGACCGGGCCGGACCGTAGACACCACCCTCGGCCGGTCTCTCACACTCACGGCTCAGCGGACCACAGACGCCGGGACCTTCGTTCTCTACCACAAATCACTGTGATCCTGACCAGACCCGTAGAGCGTGTGCGTTTCACGTGAAACGTTCCAGCGGGCTCTCTTTTCGAAAACCCTCTGCAGTCCCACAGCTCGGTGGCCCGGGTAGCGTCCGGCGGGCGGCCCCGTCGTTTCACGTGGAACACTGCAAATAATTCGACCGCCACTCAAAAAAGCTTGCCATGTTCCGGTGGCAGTGATTAATGTTCCAGGTAATTCGAGAACCCCACAGCGGAGCGGAAACAAAAGGGGTGCAACATCCGGTATTTAATAGCGTTATCCATCATTTTGGGGCTCATCCTAGCCGGATGCGGCTCCGATGAAGCCCCGATCGCACCACCCGCCAACCGGGCGCCAACCATCCAGTTCACGTTTGGCAAGTTCGCAGTAGAAACCGTGGCACCGGTTACGTTCACGGCCGTCGTCGATGACCCCGATGGCGATCCGGTGACCGTTGCCTGGGAGGTTACCCGGGGTGGAAATCCATCCGGCCCTCGTCCCTCAGGTACGGGGACCTCCTTTACCTGGGAGTCGCCGTCCACAGTCGGCGAAGACCTGATTACCGTCACCGTATCCGACGACAAGGGCCTGCAACGGACTGTTACGCAAACCCTCAAAATAGGAACGGTTGTCACGGCCGACGTGACCGGGGTTTTCACCTGGGTGCTCACCCGGTCTCCGTACATCGTGCGGCCGGCGGGTGCCACGTTCGCCGTGGGCAGCCAGGCCAACCTGACGATCGCACAAGGTGTTGAGGTTTATATAGATAAACCAGGCCTTGACTTTCAGGTTGGCGGCAGTCTTGTGGCAGCCGGCGCGCGGGGCGCACCGGTCATCATACGGCCGAACTCGCGGACCGCCACGCCGGGCGACTGGAAGGGAATCAGCGCGGTGCCGAGCGGACCCCCACCCCAAGTGGACCTGCGCTTTACCGAGATCTCTCACGCCAAGAATGCCCTGCACACGACCAGCCCTTCGGTCGCCACGCTCGACGGATGCACCATTACCCTGTGCAGCGCCGCGGCAATCCTCCACGAATCGACCGGGGCGCTGTCGGTGATGAACTCCTCGATCACCAGCAACCAGTCCAGTGGTATCAGGGTTGAAATGCCCAATATAGCCACGGTGCCGGCGTCGATCACCATCCAGGGGAACAGCATAACCTTCAATGGAGATCTGACGACCCCCAACGGCGAAGCGGGGATCTCGCTGATTCTGGACGATCCGGGGGCGTTGCTTCCGATTACGATCAGCAACAACGCAATATCACGTAACTTCATTCCTGGCGTAAGTTTAGGTAATCCCTCGCCGGTGAGAAGCTGGACCTTGTACCCTGTGATTTCCAACAACAACTTGAGCGGCAACCAGTTTGGCAAGGCAACGCCGCCCCGTTTCAACCTGGTTCTTCAGCCTAATTTCGTCGGCAATTTCGCGCTCGACGTGCGGAACAACTGGTGGGGAGCGACGGACTCCACCTCGATCAAAGCGACCATACTGGATGCCTGGGATCCCAGCTTCGACCCGACAAAAGTCCAGGCCTGGATCACCCCGTGGTTGCAGGCAGCACCCTAGTAACTAGTTGTTATATAAGAAGTTATTAGTTTTAATGACCATAGGTTTCTAAAGTCCGGTGCACAACGTGGGAAAGATCATTGCCATTGCGAACCAGAAGGGCGGTGTGGGCAAGACCACGACGGCGGTGAACCTCTGCGCCAGCCTGGCCGCCGCCGAAAAGCGCACCCTCCTCGTCGATATGGACCCGCAGGCCAACGCGGTGTCGGGGCTCGGCGTCGACAAGCACGGGGTCGAGATCTCGATCTACGAGGTACTGCTCGATCCGAATCTGATCGACATTGCCATCATGGACACCGCGCTGGAGTATCTGTCATTACTACCCGCAAATGAACAACTTACGGGAGCAGAGATCGAGCTGGTCACGCTTGACCGGCGTGAATTCCGGCTGAAAAGGGCCCTCGAGAAAATCAGAGATCGCTTCGACTACATTTTTTTGGATTCTCCGCCCAGCCTGGGCTTGCTCACCCTCAACACACTGACCGCAGCGGACTCGATCCTCATTCCCCTGCAGTGCGAGTATTACGCGTTGGAAGGGCTGGGGCAACTACTTGAAACCGTTAAACTTGTACAAAACAACCTGAATCCGTCCCTCGATATCGAGGGTGTCTTGCTGACCATGTTCGACCGGCGGCTCAAACTGGCCAAGCAGGTGGTCGACGAGACCATCTCCTATTTTGGCGACAAGGTCTACGACACCATCATTCCGAGAAACGTCAAGCTGAGTGAATCCCCGAGTTTTGGCAAACCCATCTTGCTGTACGATGCCGAATGCCAGGGGGCACAAACGTATCTGAAACTGGCGAGAGAGGTGATCCAGAGTGGCAAGGAAAGTACTGGGCCGAGGACTGGAAGCATTGATACCGCAGACGATCAAGAAAGCCGCGACCGAGGGCCAGGTGACGCACATCCCGGTTGAGGAGATCAGCGCCAACCCCTACCAACCCCGCAAGCGGTTCGACGAAGAAAAACTCAAGGCACTTTCGGAGAGCATACGCAACGACGGAGTGCTCCAGCCCGTGGTGGTGCGCAAGAACGGGATGCGCTATGAGCTCATCATGGGCGAGCGACGCCTGCAGGCGGCCAGGCTCGCCGGCGTTCAACAAATGCCGGTTGTTGTCAAGCCGGTGGAGGAAGTCGACGCACTTCGTCTCGCGTTGGTAGAAAACTTGCAACGGGAAGACCTGAATCCCATTGAAGTCGCCGGGGCATACCGTTCGCTGATAGCGTCATTCGGCTTGTCCCAGAACGAGCTGGCCAGGATGGTTGCCAGGGACCGGAGTTCGGTGGCGAACACGCTCCGCCTGTTGAGCCTGCCCGAAGAGATCCGGTCGATGCTGGCTGAGGGGAAGCTCAGCGAAGGACACGCCCGGGCGCTCTTGTCACTGCCGACGAAAACGGAGCAGCTGGCGATGGCCGAGCGCATTCAGAAAAAGAACCTGACCGTACGCCAGGTCGAGACGGAAACAGGTGAGCGGCGCCGGCCAAAACATTCCGCCAAGATTGAGACAGAAAAGTCGCCGCACATTTCATTTCTGGAGAACGCGATCGCCAGACATCTTTCGACGCGCGTGCGACTGGAAGAAAAGCGCGGCGGAAAAGGGAAGTTGACCATCGAGTTTTACAGTCACGAGGATTTCGAGCGCCTTGTGGAGCTGATGCACATTCCTCTGCCCCGATAATATGCGAAAGTATCTCTCGATCATTGTCGTACCACACGATGATTCCAATGTGCGGAACTTCCGTGTTTCGTATCGAATGCTGGTCGCGTTGACCGTGCTCGTCAGCCTGTCTCTCTTGACGGGGACTTTCTTCGTGGCCACCTACGGCAAGGCGCTGGTCGAAGCATACCAGGCTGCGGGACTCGCCGCCGAAAACAAACAACTTCGAACCCGTAACGCACAGATCGATTCGTTACGCACCGAGCTCGTACGCCTGCAGACCACGGGCATCCAGATCAAGAAAATGCTAGGCGTCGGACTCTCCATCGAAGACAGCATGCTGGTGGCAAATTTATCGCCAGTTGTCTATTCACCCGCAATCTCCCAGGCGGGGGGGATATCAGAGGCAGAGCGCACAGAGCAACAGCTGCTGCTCAAGGCCATACCGTCGTTGTGGCCGCTAAAAGGTTACGTAACAAGAGAATTCTACACAACCGGCGGCGAGAAAAGTGACCTCTACCACCCTGGCATGGATATTGCGGCTCGCCGCAATACACCCGTACAAACTTCTGCCGAGGGCATTGTGGTTTCCAACGGCTGGGATGAAACATTCGGATACCAGGTCGCCATCGATCACGGTTTCGGAATCCAGACGCTTTACGGCCACAACTCGCGTAACATTGTCCAGGAAGGCGATCGGGTCGTACGCGGGCAGACAATCGCCTTCGTCGGAGATACCGGTAAGAGTTCGGCACCACATCTTCATTTCGAAGTCAAGAAAAACGGAGTGCCTGTTGACCCTAGAAACTATTTGCTCAACTAGAGTTCTCCGGCGAGAGAAAAAGGCACTTTAACTCGGTTCAGTTTTGTGTATAATTTCGCTTCACGTCTAGCTCGGGATTCAAGTTAAGGAGGAACGCGTATGTTTGGCAAGGAAGGCGACAGCATCGGTGGCGAAGGCAACCTGAATTCGATTCTCGGACCAGGATGCAAGTTCAAAGGAAACATCGAGATCAAGGGGACGCTGCGTATCGACGGCGATTTTGAGGGCGAGGTCAAGTGCCCGGAGACGCTGATCATCGGCAAGACCGGCGTTGTCAAAGCCGATATCACAGTGAAGAACGCTGTGATCGGCGGCAAGCTCGTGGGCAACATCAAGGCTACGAACAAAATCGAACTGCAAACGGGCTCTCACGTCGAAGGTGACATCTCGACCGTACGTCTCGTGATCGACGAGGGTGTGTTCTTTGAAGGGGCGTGCAGGATGGGTTCCCAGGCGGCACAAGGCGCCTCGATCTCAAAACCGGTGTCCCAGAACACCGATTGGATCAAAAAGGAACCCGAAAAACAAGCGGCCAAGTAAACTGGCTCTCGCGCGATCCGATAGCAAGAAAAGGGCTTTCGCCCCCTAGGGGGCCGGAAGCCCTTTTTCGTTCGGCCTGGCCCCGGCTGACGGCAAGCGAGTTATCCACAGGGCAAAGCATAGGTGTTGATAAAAGAGCACCAGTTGTGGATAACGTTTAACCTATTGTGACTGAAACAATTAAGACGATGCGCACAATTTCTCATGGGTATTTTTCCACAATTGGGCGCCGATACGTAATTCATTAAGTTCCTTGCAAATAAGCTGCACCGGTTCAAGCGTCGGTGCATCAAAAGAGAACGAACAGTTGATTCTAAAGAAGATTGAGTCTCACCACCGGTGAGAGGGGTTACACCGCTCAGGTGCCGCCGAAACCGATGGTGACGTCAGAACCCTCCACAATGACTGGCACATCGCGTCCCCCCTCCGAGTGCTTGAGCATCTTATCGAGGGCGCCGCTGTCCTTCTCCACATTTTGGTACTCGACTTCGTAGCCTTTGTTGGCGTAATCCTCACGGGCCGCCGTCGTGTAGTGTCAGGTGTCCTTGCCGAATATTACAACCCTGTTTGCCATATGCTCTCCCCTCCGCTCCAGGTTCGTGTCTTTGCGCGGTACGTCGTTGGATTGGCTGCGGACCCGTTCGCGGGAACGAGCGAGGATCACCCGACGACCACGGCGGGTCCTGTCAGCGAACAGCCCGTCCGTGCTCGCAGGCTGCGC
>JAZGDW010000130.1:0-5266 GCA_036478295.1 Candidatus Krumholzibacteriia bacterium | reverse complement strand
GCAAGGACGCTCGTCAAAATGCAAACGCTCGAGCGCCGGCGAAGACTAAATCTAGGGCTGAAAGTGAAAAAGGAAGAGCCGATCATACCGGCTGAACTAAGGGAGAGTGTCTATTAATTTTTGAGGTGTCTGTCCCATTGTGCTTGACGACATACAGTGATGCCACCGACGAGATCGTACGCTCCGTGAAGCAATGTCAGGCTCGCCAGGAATCGAAGGATCTCTCCAAGGTCACCATCCGGGGGCAGCTTTCAAATCTCAAGAGTGGGTGGTGGAACGGCGGACTGCCACCGTATGGCTATGACCTGCAATACGTGAGCAGCCAAGGCGCGTTGCTGTTCACCGTTCGATTCCTGGAATCGGGTGAGAAACAAGTCTTCGATAATCGTGGTCATCCCCTTCGGACCTTGCCCCCCGGTGAACGGGTTCCGAAGGCGGAAACAGACAAAACGAGGCTTGTACCCAGCACACCAGAGCGACAGCAGCTTGTTCGACGGATCTTCGACATGTACGTCAATCAGGGATTGGGCTTCAAGTCGATCGCCAGGAAACTGAACGATGAAGGTATTCCATCACCGCGAAACGGAAATCATTCAAAGAACTGCCGAGCCGGCTGGTCCTTGTCCACGATTCGTAGCATCATCTTGAACCCGGCATATACGGGTGACATGGTTTGGAACCGGAAAGCTAAGGGCAAGTTCCACTCCATCGTCAATGGGCACGCGCAAGAGCGCAAAGGTTTCCCCGCTCAGAAGGAAAGGTGGAACGACAAGGCCGACTGGGAGGTTAAGCCGAATACGCATCCCGCGCTCATCGATCGAAAAACCTTTGACGAGGCGGATCGACTTAGGACGGAAAGAAGTCTCAGACGGGGCGGTGCACCCTACCGATCCGGTCGTGCAAAGACGTCCCCTTATCTATTAACGAGCCTCATCCTCTGCACCCGCTGCGGCCATCGGTTTCATGGTTGTACTGCAAACAGCACGATCCATCGGAAGGACGGAAGCAAGATCAAGACGCTGTACTATGCCTGTGCAGGTGCCGTAAGCAAGGGGGTTTGTGAACGGAAGCTCGTTCGCAAGGACGAGTTGGAGAGAGAAATCCGCCGCCGCATCAAAATCCGGGTTGAGGAATTTCGGAAAGTCGGAGGTGACAAGACACTTAAGCGGATCCTGGCCGACGAATTGAAGGCAGGGTATCAGGAACCAGCGGCGCAGCACCGGGTGGTGAAGAAGAAAATAGACGAGATCGATCGGTCAGTCGACAGGTTAGTGGAGAGCCTTACGCCTACGAACAAGGAATTCGTCGATCCCAAACTGGTCAGTCTAAAAAGGGATCGTGACCGACTGGAACAAGAGCTGGATCGGGTGAAGGCGCTTCCAGACCAGGCAGTGGACATCGATGCCCTGGCGAATGAAATCATCGCTAGCATGGGCCCCTTTGAGGAGGTTTTTCGGGAGGGCACACTAGAGGAGAAAAAGGAGTTCATCAGCCTTTTTGTAGAGAGAATCGAGCTGGATACCGAAGAGAGAAGGGCAACGGTCTACCTGAGGAAATTCCCGGCACCGACGAGCCTTGACCTTGGGAAACCTGCTTTTGAAATGGCTCCGGGGGTCCGTTGTAAACACCAAAAGAGGCCATTTCCACCGGTAGACGTGGTGGAAGTGTCGCTTGTTCGTAAAGGTTCGACGCTGATTCCTGTCGCTGCGTAGCGGCATTTTTTTGTGCCCTGCAGCGCCTAGCACACCCTTTCTCTTCTTATTCTTCCCACAATCAAAAATGGAAATGATGCCAAAGGCATATGGCGAATACGTCTGGGTCGAGGAGGTCCGGGGCGATCTCTCCAATCGGGGGAACAACCGGGTGGTTCGGGTGGACGAGGGTCCTCCTCGCCCAGTTGGTTGCCCACTCTACAGGTCGGTGTACCTGAGCGGCGCCAGCCTGGTCGAGTACGTCCGCGCCCACAAAGGGCCAGAAAACCCCTCCGGGATCCGTGGTTTCCGGGGCCCCTGCACAGCGCCGTTCGTCCCCTTCGACATCGACCGGGAGCTAAGGAACGAGAAAGTGGCCGACTGGCCGCAAGCGGTCCACGACAGCCGGCAACTTCTCAACACCTTGGCATTCAACCACGGCGTGAGTCTCTCGACTATTCGCTGCAGCTTGACTGGGGGTAGGGGGATTCACCTCTACCTGCCCGCGGAGCTGTTTGGCGGTTTCGAGCCGGCCGAGACGATCCCCGAGGTGGTAAAGGCCGTTGCTCTTGAGATCGCCAGAGAAGCGGGGGTTCCGGTTGACGAACACATCTACGACCGCAACCGTCTCTTGCGAGTGCCGAACTCTCGCCACCCGTCAGGGAAATACTGCGTCCCGGTCTACGCCCAAGAGCTGCTGAATCTGGACATCAATGATCTGCTCGCCTTGATGGAGGGGCTTCGGCCCGATGTCACGTGGGTTGGAGAGGGCGCCCCGGTTGCGTCTCTCGTGGAACTCAGGGAGGCACGCGAGAGCCGGGCGATAGTCCGATCTCAGCCGCTCCATGTCGCGACCCCGGTGGAGGGTAGGGAGAGGGACATTGTCGCGTTTCTGTCAGAGAAGGGTATTCAGTTCGAGCCGAAGGGCAACGATCTCGTGATCCGGTGTCCAACAGGGAAGCACGAGGACAGCGATCCATCGCTCGGGATCGATAGGGAAACCGGCAAATTTCACTGCTTCGGCTGCGGTGTCCACGGAAACTGGCGAGACTGCCAACGACTTCTCCACCAGTGCTTGCCAACCGATGAGGACGAGGGTCGATACGGTCAGGTTGCGCAAGAGATATACGGCGTCAGACAGAAGCAGAGCAACCAGGACCGTCGGAAGGACTTCGAAATCAACAACGAGGTGACATCGCTGGTTCTCAGGCACCTCCAAACCTTGGGCCGTTTCTACACGGATGGACGCACGACCTACTACTTCTTCGAAACCGAGAAGCGGCTCATCGAGGTCAACGGAGAGGATGACGGCCTCCGGATTCTGTTGCATCGATACGGCATCAACCCGACCGAGGCGATGCGGCGGTGACAAACTCGCCTTTTGTCGTCTTCGACAACGCCGATCACAAATGTGTGTGGCTAAACGACCGACTGGCCACAGTTGCGACCGGCGGGGTGATCAAGAAGCGGGAGCTCTACACCACGAACCGGCTTGTCGAGATTCCGGCACGGTGTTCTGTGGGTCTTACCTCTCGCACACCTCATTTCCGGCGGGATGACGTGGCCGACCGGTTACTCATCATGAAGGTGGAGCGGTTCAAGGCGTTCATTTCCGAAAAGAAGCTTCTTGCTGAGGTCATGGGCCGCCGGAACGAGATTCTCTCTGAGGGGATCCTGAAGCTCCAGACGATTGTACGGGCGCTCCGGGCAGAAGACGGCGTAGACGATTCCGGTGTCTTTAGGATGGCCGACTTCGCGGATTTCGCCATGAAGGTCGCCCGCCACGAGGGCTGGGGTGAGCAGCTGAAACGCATCTTCGGGAAGCTCAGTCACGAACAGTCCGAGTTTACACTCGATGGCGACCCGATCTTCGAAACGCTCTCGGTCTGGGCCGCCGAGCACCCGGATCGCCAGGTTACCTACAAGGAGCTCTGGGGCGAACTCAAAAAGGTGGCCGAGAGCGAGGGGATCGACTTCCGGGAGTACGAGGGCAACTCCCGAGGCTTTGCTCGGCGGATGCCGAACATCCGGTCGAACCTCGAGGCGTTCTTCGATATAAAGGACATCCCGCGAGGCGGCCGCCGGGTTGTGCACACCTTCCGGCCCCGGCAGGGGTGAATGAGGTGAATGAAGGGTGAATGAACGATTTCGGTCATTCACCCACTTAAGTGACCTTGTGACAATAAGTTTAAAGCCAGGGTGAATAAGGTGAATGATAAGTCCTATAAATCGCACGTATACGCGCATGTGTAGAAAAGTTTTCGCGAGTTGTTATTCACTTCATTCACTTTCTCCCGCAACTTGTTTTCTGACATTCGATTTCCAGGGTGAATGAAGGGTGAATGAGGTGAATAAGGTGAACAACCAGAGAAAGAATCCAGCGGATACGTCACCCGAGGACCGTGATATTTTGACGCTGGCCGTGGAGCAGGTGCCGATCGAGAAGCTGGTTCCAAACGAGCGAAACCCGCGCCATAACGACGAAGCCGTGGATGCAGTGGCTCGCTCCATTCAGGCATACGGCTTCAATAATCCCATCATCACCGACGGCGACCTTCGGATTGCTGCCGGCCACACGCGTCTAAAGGCGGCCGAGAAGCTCGGTCTAAAGACCGTTCCCGTGATTCGCGTACCGGGGCTCGTAGGCTCCAAGTTCACCGGATTCGCCATCGCTGACAACAAGACGGCGGAGATCGCTGAGTGGGATCCTGAGCTGCTTAACAAGCTCATCTCAGAACTCAACCTCGAAGTTGATTTCGATCTCTCATCACTCGGCTTTGATGACATGGAGCTAACGAAAATCCTCGACTGGGACAAGGATGAGGAACTGGCCGATGACGCGCCGCCTGTACTTGAGGTACCGATAACCCAACCAGGAGACCTGTGGCTTCTGGGAGATCACCGCCTCTTGTGCGGCGATGCTACTAACAGTGATTACTTCGAGTCCCTGCTCGAGACGCAACGTATCGATTGTTTGGTAACCGATCCGCCGTACGGTGTTTGCTACCAGAGCCGGGGCAAGAAAAAGGAAACGTGGGGCACCATCAAGAACGACGATCTAAACGCCGGTTCTCTGGAGGCGTTTCTGCAAACCGTCTTCCGGAATGTCGCTGAAGTGTGCCGCGAGGGTGCGACGGCCTACGTGTGTCACGGGATCAGCATGGCGGGCATTCGCGTGGTGTTCGAGCGAGCGTTCCTATCGGCTAAGTTCCGCTTGTCGTCAACGATCGTTTGGGTCAAGCAGTCCGCGTCCATGGGATGGAGCGATTACCGTGAACAGCACGAGGCCATTCTGTATGGCTGGATCGGAGATGGCCATCGCAGAATCAAAGATCGCACGCAGACCACCGTCTGGCAGATCGATCGGGAAGGTAATTACCAGCATCCTACTCAGAAGCCGGTCGCGCTAATCTCGCGAGCGTTGAGGAACTCCACCATCCGCGCGGATTGCGTGCTCGATCCGTTCGTTGGCTCCGGCACTACCTTGATTGCCTGTGAGCAACTTGGCCGCCGCTGCTTCGCCATGGAGATCGAACCGAAGTACTGCGACGTGGTTGTTAAGCGATGGGAGACGT
>JAZGDW010000013.1:0-14791 GCA_036478295.1 Candidatus Krumholzibacteriia bacterium | reverse complement strand
CCAGCTTGTGGGCCAGCAGGACGACCTCCTCCACGTCGCCGGTGCTCGCATCTCTCGCGAAATTCACTGTCTTCGACACGGCGTTGTCCGTGTGCTCCTGGAAGGCGGCCTGCATGCGAATGTGCGCCTCCGGTGAAATGTCGTGCGCGGTCCGGAAAACAGTGCGCCACTGCACGGGTACGTCGTCGATATGTTCCACTGTGCCTTCCGTGGCGATACGCTCCATCAACTCGTCGCTGTAGAATCCCTCGCGCTCTGCGATCTCCTTGAACACGGGGTTGACTTCGACGAGCTCGTCGTTGTCGAGAACGTTGCGGACGTACGCCAGGGCGAAGAGTGGTTCGATGCCGCTGGAAGCTCCGGCAATGATGCTGATAGTACCGGTTGGTGCGATGGTGGTCGTCGTCGCATTTCGCCGGGGACGCTTGCCGCTGAGGTCGAACGCGCTTCCCTGGAAAGCGGGAAAAGGTCCGCGCGCTTCGGCGAGCTCTTCCGACGCAGTGGCCGATTCCTGCTGAATGAAACGCATGATTTTTCTGCCCAAGTCAATGGCTTCATCCGAGTCGTACGCGACATGGAGCTTTATCAACATGTCTGCGAACCCCATGATTCCGAGGCCGATCTTGCGGTTGGCGCGGGTCCGTTCCCCTATCTCGGGTATGGGGTACACGCTCATGTCGATGACGTTGTCGAGGAAGCGGACGGCGACGCGGATATTTCTTGCCAGGCGGTCGTAATCGATAAAGTTCTCACCGTTCTCCTCTCGCACCACGGCGCTGAGATTCAACGATCCGAGATTGCATGACTCGTAGGGCAGAAGCGGTTGCTCGCCGCACGGGTTGGTACTCTCGATCTCTCCCAGGTGCGGGGTTGGATTGTCCCTGTTGATGCGGTCGATAAAGACTATTCCCGGCTCACCGCTTTGCCAAGCGGACTGCACGATAAGCTCGAATACCCTGCGCGCAGACAGGGTGCCCTCGGTCACCCCGGTACGCGGGTTCGTGAGATCGTATTCCGCATCGCTCGCCAGCGCTCCCATGAACGCGTCGGTGAGGGCGACCGATATGTTGAAATTGTTCAGGCGGTCGTGGTTTTTCTTGGACTCGATGAAGTCCAGGATATCGGGGTGGTCGACCCGCAGAATCGCCATGTTGGCCCCGCGCCTGCGGCCGCCCTGCTTGACCGCTTCGGTTGCGGCGTCGAACACCGCCATAAAGGAAATCGGACCGCTCGAAACCCCGCGGGTGCTCTGTACGACGTCGTCCTTCGGGCGCAGCTGCGAGAAGGAAAAACCCGTACCGCCGCCGCTCTTGTGGATCAGCGCCGCGCTCTTGACGGAGTCGAAAATGGCCTCCATGGAATCGCCGACGGGGAGGACGAAACACGCGGCGAGTTGTTGGATGTCCGTGCCTGCGTTCATTAGGGTCGGAGAATTGGGCAGGAACTCGAAGTTCGTCATGATGTCAAAGAACTCGTCGGCCTGTTTCTCTCTTTCGCGTTCATTGTGGTGATAGTTTAGTTCCGCCTGTGAGATGTTGTTTGCCACACGCCGAAACAATTCCTCGACTGTTTCGAAAAGACCGTTGCCTTCTTTCTTGCGCAGGTACCTTCTCTCAAGAACCGTGAAGGCGTTTTCACTGAGATTCATAATTGCTTCCTCCCAAATCAATTTTCTGTGTCCGACCGACCTCATCATCGAACGGGAGCAAACTATACAACATGTAGCGGTGCATTGAACACTACTACTATATATAGAATAAGAAAATCTGCAGGAAACGCAAGCCTTGGTTGCCAGGGCGGCGCCGTTACGTAACCCGCTTGCTTTGAGTTAGTTGTCCCGGGGGGGGAGGTTCGGGAAGTCGCGTGCCGTAGAAATAAAGCGTAACCAGGTTTACGAAAAAACTTGTCGACGGCCACATGCGACACGTTAAGAACACGGTCACTCGGACATCGAGTCGCAACAAAACAATACTAACTAGTGCTAAGAAAAGATCTGTTTCAGGAAGGCTCGTTCGAGTGTTCGATATCGTGGACCTTCTCGTGTTGTGAACCGGAAGAATGTTCCTGCTGCAGATTCTGGATGGTCTGTCTCATCCACTCCACGTGTTCGGTGTGTCGGATGCACGTTCCGGCGTTCTCGGCGAATACCTGCAGCGCCTGCAGATCTTCATCGGTGTAGTAAGCGTCGGGCGCGCGGCTGCTGATGTTCAGCACGCCGACCAGCTCGTCTCTCAAGAGAATCGGCACCACCATTGCGGCCGAGATGGAGAGATTCTTGAGCTTGAGGTTCGGGTACTGCGACGGATCGGTATCGCGGGTCAGAATCAGCGGCTCGGTGGTCTCGGCGACCCACCCGGCGATGCCTTCTCCGACCTTTTGCGTGGCGTGCTTGACCTGTTCCCCCTGCAGGTGGCCGGTGACGGCCCGCGTCTCCAGTTCGTTCGTTTTCTCGTTGAGGAGCATGAGCGTGGCCTGCTGGCAGTCGAATATCTCCAGGCTGGTGCTGGTGATTGAATTGAAGACGTTCTCGAGGTTGGTCACCGAGCCCATCATGCGGCTGACGTTGAGAAGGGCGTGCATACGGGCCGTGTTCTGACGTGCACGACGCGATGAGTCCTGCATCATGTTCTGGACCTGGATGCGGACCGTTCTCGCTGTACGCTGCTGCAGGGTCAGGTAGCCGACCAGCATGAGGATCGACAGCATGAGACCAATGAGAAGAACGAGATTGGTATTGGCCCATGGCCACACGTCCGCCATGCGCTGGCTGAGGATCGGATAGGCTGCGAACGCAAGGCCCGCGGTACTGATGATGGAGATTGCGGCAAGAAGGTACCAGTGCCGTGTCTCCTGGTCGTTGAGACGGCCGATTCTGGCCGCGTCTTCATTGGCGCGGTGGGTCTCGGAGTCCGTTGTGCGCTTCAGGCCTGCTTCGGGCATGGTCAAATCCTTGACAGGGTTTACCGATGAACGCGAGGAGCATTTTTTGTGCCACGGCGCGTTCGATCTGCAACGTGTGGCGGGCTGCCGGCGGCGCCACAAGCCGGTTCGACATCCGTTGAACGAGACCAGATGCTGCGACGACGGCTAATCGGCGTCTATGACTTGCCCTTAACGGTTTCCGGCTCCTTTTCGGCGACCCGGAGCCACTTGGCGCCTCGGCCCCGGCCGCGAACGACGATCACGTCTTCGTCGCGGAGCTCCCGCAGCACGAGACGGATCATATCACGGCTGACTTTCGGGCAATCGGCCTCGATGTCCGAGATGGCAAAGAGTCCGATTCTCCGCTCGACAGCCATCCGGATCTGTTCTGTCTTGGAGAGCTTGGTGGTTCGAATCTCACCGACACGTTCTTCGAATTCCTGGTAGGCGCGCAGCAACACTCCCCAGAAATAGTTCATCCACGGGTGCGGGTCGTGTTCTCCGTCGTGCCATTTCTGAGAGCTTTGCTTGAGGGTCTCGTAGTACGTCACCTTCGACTCTTCGATGATTCGCTCGAGACTGATATAACGACCCACGTGATAATCAAAATGATAGAGCAGCAAGAGCGTGAGAAGTCTGGACACCCTGCCGTTGCCGTCGGTGAACGGATGGATACACAGGAAATCGAGGATCGCCAGCGGGATGACAATCAAGGGCTCGAGTTGGTGCTGGTTGACCGCCTGGTCGAAGTTTCGAATCAGCGTCTCCACGGCCTCAGGCGTCTTCTTGGCGCTTACCGGCTCGAACCGGACCTCCTTGCCCTTGTCGGTTATCTCGATGATCTTGTTGTCACGTGTTTTCCATTGGCCACCGGGTTGCGGCAGGTAACGGTACATCGTCGAGTGCAAGCGCAGGATGCTCATGCGAGAGAGCGCCATGTATTCGGCGGATTCGTGGACCAGGTCCAGCCCGTCCCGGTAACCAGCGATCTCCTGCTCGGACCGGTCCTGCGGCTGGGTCGATTCCATTACCAGTGCCTTGATGCGCCCAGGCGGCGCCGTGACCCCTTCGATGCGGTTCGAGGATTCGCTCGATTCAATCTGCGCGACCTGTTTGAGCGATTCGAGAATCTCGGGCGTCTGGCGTGCAAAAAGAGCCTGCTTGCCTTGATACTCACCGATCTTCTTGAGCGTGGATCCCTGGGGCGTCTTTAGCGTTATATTTTTTAAATAGTTAAGGTTCAATGACCTCACGTGGCGCGTCCCTCCGGTAAACGGGTAATGAGCCCATAAATGGGGTAACGTCAGGGCTAAAATTACCCCGTTAATGTGTCGATTACGCCATTTCTGGCATGGCCTATCTGTGGCGAGCAGTAATCACGCCAACACCGGCCGCCGCTTCCGTACTTATTGGGGTAATGTATTTGTATAATGGGGTAATTTCAACAACACTTTTACCCCATTATATGTCGATTACGGCATTTCTGGCATGGCTCTCTGTGGCAAGCAGTAATCACGCCAACACCGGCCGCCGCTTCCGTATTTATTGGGGTAATGTATTTGTATAATGGGGTAATTTCAACAACACTTTTACCCCATTATATGTCGACACCTGGCTGGTTTCCAGGCCATGCTGGCTGGGGACTCGGAAACGGTCGTCGGTTCCGAGAGACAGTGGTTCAACCGCCTCACGCATTACCTGCTATATCTACCTCGATGAACTGTGTGAAAGTCTTCGGGGCGGAGTTCGAATAGACGCCGGTTCCGGCACCTGTCAGTCAATCGCCCGGTAGCAACGCCACCCGCACAGGACGCTCTTGAAACCGGTGCGGAGATTGGTGTATTCTAGGAGCAACGGTACGATGGCGACCTGCGATTCGGTGGGATGACCTGGGGGCGAGCATGAGACGAGCAGCGGTTTTGGCACTCATACTACCGGCGTTTTGCGTCGCGCTCTGTAAAGCGGACATCTTGATTCTCACCGACGGCACGACGTACCGGGGAGAGCTGGACAACCAGACGACCCTGCATCTCAATCCGCTAAGCCTCAAGAAGATTACCATCCTGCTTGAAAGAGGCGGCAGCCGTGAATCCAAGCTCGTCACGTTCGACGCGCGAGACGTCAGGCGCATCATTCTCGAGGTGTTCGAAGGGCGAGAGATCATCGACCTGGCCGGGCTGAGAGAACGACAGCTCGAGATGCAGAAGCAAGCGGCCGCTGCGCGCGAGAAAGGCAAGAACGCCGAGCAACTGGCGGAGCCGCCGGAGAAGCCACAGGTAATCTCGTTGGAGTTCCCGCAAGACGACCCCTCGAGCCACGGTGATGATGCTGCCATGGCGGGCGTGGACCCGTCCGCCCGTGACATCAATAGCGGCCTGCTTCTCGTCGGGTCCGGATTTGTCGCCCTCGGGGTCGGTGCGGTGGTGGGGTTCGGCGACGAAAAGAACTCGCCGGATGGCTCGGAAAGCGGTAGGGAACTGGGCGCCACGAACTACGTCCTGATCGCGGCGGGGGCCGGGGTGATGGCCTACGGTTTCCTCAGAGTGTTTCGTGGCAGAAAAGAAACGAGGCCTCCTGCCGTGCAGCTCGGTCTCGGGACCGGTGGGATGGTGTTGGTGGGTTCCCGGTGGCGGTTCTGAATGATACCCGCGCCCTGCCGGAGACCGTGCCCACGCCGGGTGCGGTTCCGTCGGCGACAGCGCCGTGTGTTTTCGCGCTGGAAAGCCGGTGTGGCAGTTTGTTCTAGCCTCTTGACAAAGCTAGGGTTAGGGTAGTAGGCTCAGGGTCGCGGGCAGATGCTTCGCGTGGATCGCACCCCGGAGGTAGGGCAAAGAATGGCACGTAGGGACATCGAGCGTTTTCTCGGAATCAGCTGGTACGACGGGCTGCTGGTGAACGAGCTTCACCTGTCGCACTCGGACCAGCGGGCGCTGTCGGTCGCGGCCGATATCAGCCGGTTGTCGATGGATCAACCGGGTATTATCGAGATCGACACGTCCTCTTCGGCGGGCGTCGCGGCGCTTACGATTGCGGAGACGAACCACGCGGAGGGCTCGGTCGAGATTACCTTCAACGTGCCGAGGACGTTACGTGCGCTAGCGCCGAGCGGCAAGGTCGTCATCGTCGTCGAGAACAACCAGCGGCACCTCGGGTGGCCCGAGGCATCTGTCAAGGTCGTCAAGGACAAGGGTAATTTCACGGCGGGTGAATACGTTGTCGCGGCCAGGCAGCAGCTGAGGCCGGATCTGAAGGTCGACTACGAGGTCGGCAGGGTCCTGGAACAGCAGGGGATCAAGGCCGGCGACGGCTCGATAGAGCTCAGTTACCCCGGGGTGGCGGTGGACCTCGTCGACATCGACGGTTACAAGAACGACATTCGCAACCTCTATGCCGACAGCGTGGTCATTGGACTCTTGAAGTACGACGGTAACGACGCGACGCTCGTTGACGGGCACATGCCGCCCGTCGCGCGACTCGAGCTCGTCCAGGCATTTGCCGGGGGAGCGCTGGCCGACCTCACCAGCCTGTTCGACGACATGCTGGCGGAAGTTTCGAAGAAACAGACAGAACAAAACCGAATCCTCCGTGAAAATCTCAGCTCGGACCTTCTTTTAAAAGCTCTGGGGATTCTAACGCTTCAATCGTTCCTGTTGAGCAAACTCGGTATAATCCGCAACCTGGGCCGCGTCAGTCCGAGCACGCTCTTTTTTGAAGTCGTCTACCCGTTATCCGTTTGGCACGAAGACTACTACAGGCGGCAATACGGTGAGGGGGACGTGCTCTCCAAATTCTACGCGCGCCGACCGGATATCAAGGGGCTCGCGTGGGAGGATTTTTGTGTGGATATCGGGCCGCTGATGGCGCGAGGTAAAGAACAGATTAAGCAGATCATCGAAGACCTCCAAATTATCTAAATAGATAGATAGTGACATAGTCTGAATGGCAACCTATCAGGTTATATATAGGGACCAGGCGGGGAATGACAGTCCGACATTCACCGCGTTCGAAGATGGCGAGACCATCGAAGAGAACCTGGCCCGTATCATACCCAGGGCCATCGCGAGAGGATTGCTGCATCCCGAGGCGGCTCCGGATAAGGTCGTTGTCGAGCACAACCATGTCAAACTGAACCTGAAGTTGAATATCCGGGAAGCGGCCGCCGGGATCAAGGAACAGGACGATATCGTCGTTCGATACGTCGCCTCCAAGATAAATCTCCGCATGCGGTTCTGGGGAGACGACCCCGCCGATCAGCGACGCGTGATGTTTCGGAAGCGAAAGACGGTGGCCGTCAACGAGACTGCGGTTGTGAACCCGGCCGAAAAGTTTTCGATCGAAATCGAAGGAAAGCTAAACGAGATAAAAGGCAAGTACAAGTTCTTCGGCAAGAAGATCAAGACCCTGAAACGGTTCCGGTTTCACACCGGCAGCAAGAAGATCAACGTGAACCAGAGCCTGACGGACCAGGGCATCGAAGAGGATATTGAGGTCGACATCAGGCCGCGGGTCTGGTTCGACTGGCCGGCGAGATTCTGGAACGGTTTTGGGGGGCCGTATACGGCCCATGCCATCACGCTGGGTGTGCTGGTGCCGCTGTTGGCCCTCGTCTTGTTCCTTTTCGGGACGACGGTCATCGAGGGTTTTGAGGTGACCTTCGAGTCCGATTACGAATGCAAGATCAGGATAGGTGACAGTTCGGAGCTCCTCGATCTGAAGGACAACAGGCTGGTCCGTCACCTCGGGGCCGGCGAGTACGTGGTCCACATCTTTCCAAAAGAACGACCGATCGTCGACCAGACCGTCCTCCTGGAAAAGACGGTTCGAGGATTCGTCAAGAGCGAGGATAGCTTAGTCACGATAAACCTGCAGCCGGTGGCCCCGGTCGACAGCGCGCGGGCATTGGTGACGATAGTGGGCTATCTGGGCGAGGCCGCCGTGCCAACAGTTATAAACGTGGATTACGAACTGCTCATCAACGGTTTTACATATTCCCACCAGCTGAGTCACAGAAAGCAATTGTTTGTCGGAAACTATGAAATCAAGTTCAATACCGACGATAGCGAATTCCGGGAAGTCGTCTCGCGGGGTGGTATGAGCCATGAAGGCGATTTCAGGTTCCGCGTCAACGGTGCGGAAAGTGGTACCGGTCTCACGTTTTATTACGGTGAAAGGTAGTGATCGAATGACTCATCATTCTGCGATGCAACGTTGGAGCTTCTGCGTGTTCGGCCTGGTGTGTATCTGCGCGGGCATTGTTGTCGTCGGCCCCGCGCGCGCGCAGATGTCGCAGGCTTTGTGTGACGAGCTGAAGACGCCTCAGATGGTTAACGAGAAGTACTTCGAGGGAAGCTACGACGAGACCTTCCCGTGTATGGAAGCCATGATCAGGCGTGGCAACTACAGAAAGAACACCAAGACGCTCCGGGACTATGTGTTCCCCGTACTCAACCACTACTTTGCCAACATTGGAAATAACACACAGTTCGAGAATCTCTTGTGGCGGCTGTGGGATGAAGAGTACCGGGAAGCCATCGAGGATTTCAAATGGGATAGAAAACTGAAGAACTCCGTGAAAGACGTTGTCGAACGAGGAACGAAACCATCCCACATGGAGCTGGACCCCGCGTCGAAGACGATCGGCGTCGATGAAGTAGCGAAATTCCGAGTGATTTATTACAACGCAGCGGAGAAGGTCCTCAAGGCGCCGGCGTCGAGTCTTATCTCCGAGGTGGAGCCCGCTGGTCTGGCGTCAACCGTCGAGGAAGGCGACAAGATTACCGTCACGGGACTCAAGCCGGGCACTGCCCGGTTGCTCGTCCGGGACAGCGAGAACAACCTCGCCGGTGAGGCGCAGCTCGTCATCACGAAAGAGCAGATAACCAAGCCGTTCCAGGTCGCCCTGTTCAAGCCAGTACAGATATATGCCGAGGATACCTCGATCCGCTGGTTCCGCTGGAACATACTCTACGGCGTCAACGACGAGATGTCCGGCCTGGACATCGGTCTTGTCGGCCACACCACGGGTCTATTCACGGGTTTTGGATTGAATGCGGTGAACTTCGTGGAGGGGGAAGCCAGTGGCTGGCAGTGGGGCATAGTAAATGTTGCAGGGACGATGTCCGGGTTTCAGCTCGGCGTGGTCAACATGGCCACGACCATGACCAAAGGTCTTCAGATCGGCCTTGTCAATGTCATAAAAAGCAAGGACAGCTGGCCGATCCTGCCAATCGTCAACTGGTCTTTCTAAACCGCACTTTCCGGGATGTGGGTGGTGTTGGGGGTGTGCCAGGGCCGCGGCCGCGTCGTCGGTCAGGCTACTCAGGGTTCAGGCCATTTAGGGTATGGCGAGTTTCATGCCCGGCCTCAAGGCCAAGGACTTGGGAATAACGGTATGGTTCTTCCGGTAGATGACGTCCCAATAGCCCCGCTTCCCATAGAATTTCTTCGAAAGCCGTGGCAGTGTGTCGCCCCGATCGACCGGGTAGGGTTTGGTGCGGTTCGTCGGACGAAATCCCCGCGGCGAATAAATGGACAGGGTGCCGCCCGCTTCTCCATAAAAAATCTGCATGCGATTCATGAGCTGGTAGTATCCTGACCGTCTGGTTGCGGCGAAAGCGACGCTCCGCATTCCCGGCGCGCTTCCCGGCCGTTTCCTGAACGGTGTCCCACAGATCGTCTTCCTCACCGCCGAGCACCTGGGATTCGGCACCACTGTTGAACAGGCGTTTGGCGTTCTCGCGGGTCGGGGTCTTCTCGAAGCGCGCCCTGGCCCGGTTGGCGCGCTTGCGCCCCGCTTGTTTCAGTGAGTCCATCGCCTTGCCTAGCTTGCCCTTGTCCGGATCACTACCGAAAGCGAGCGGTGTGTACATCGAACCCAGCGTTTTTTCTATGTTCTTGCGGGATGGGTCCCGGTCGAGGACGTCCGCCCACTGGTCTACCACGTCCTCCGCTTCCGCCCGCAGCTTTTCCACTTCCTCATCGGACAGGTAACCCTCCTTCTCCGCTTCCTTGAGTATCTCCTCCGCCCAGCGCTTGAAATCCCTCTCTGATCTTCTCGCACGCCGCCGCATGCGCCGCGTCTTGCGCCGGAACAATTCGCGCCGGAGCGTCTTCGAGTCGTTCTTTAGACTCTCCAGCAGCGCCTTGAGATCCTCGAGATCCGCCATCAGCGCGCTTCTCAATGTCGTATGCTTTTTCGCTCGCAGGTCCTCGACTCGAGTGACCCTGCGCAAGGATATCCACGGCTGGTTGATGGGGTAAGTCCCGTCCTCGAGTAGTTCGAGGATATGCAGAATCTGTTTGATTTTTTGTTTGATGCGCTTCTGCGCCTGGCGGATCGCCTTTACTCGATCGAGTACTTCTCGCCTCGTCGACTCTTCTGTCATCACCGCTCCCCGTTTTTTTACTCGACCCGAGTACGCGACCATCCGTCGCTAGTGTAGCCTCTGCGGACGCCGTCCGTTGAACAGTTACTATATGTAGCGCTGAGCGGCCAGCAACACAAGCGGTACATAAAGCGCCGGGAAGCCGCTCGGTCGGTTGTGAGACCCGGTACCGAGACCGGGCGGCCGGAGTCGTGCCTCACGGCCCTGGGATGCGGGGCTGGTATGCGCCACAGCCGGCCCCGTGAGGCGCCGCTGCTGCGGGAAGCACGCAGGGTGTGATAACATGTTTGAGACGCACCCGAATTCGAACGGATACATGGCACGATTCTCCAGAATAACGCGCCGGCCGCGAACCGATTGCGGGGGCCATGCGGGAGTGGGAATCCGCCCCCTCCGGCGCCCCTCGCGTACTCGCTTGCTCTGTTCCGCATTGCTGCTCGGAACGTTCGCCGCCGCAATCCTGCCCGCGTGCTCGAGCACTTCGACGCGTGAGGCGGTCTCGGGCGAGCCCGTCATTCTCTTCGCCGTCGACGGCCTCGAGTGGCGGGTGCTGGATCCACTGATCGAGGAGGGAAGGCTCCCCGTTATGGCGGGTCTCATGAAGCGGGGCGTGTTCGGCAGACTGGAATCGATGGTGCCGACGTACTCGGCTGTCATTTGGACTTCCATTGCCACAGGCAAAGTGCCGAGCCAGCACGGCATTCGCCATTTCGTTTACGAGACAAACCAGGGGGGGCGGCGCGAGTACCGCTACTACACGAGCGGTCACCGCGAGACCAAGGCCTTCTGGAATATCCTCAGCGATTACGACCTCAAGGTTCACTGCATCGGCTGGTGGATGACGTATCCGGCCGAAAAGATAAACGGGACGATGGTGAGCCAGACCAATACGACCTCGGTATTACACGATCCGCAGCGCGCCCTTTGGAAGGGCAGCCTGCTTAGAGGCGTCGAGAACCAGGTGCATCCCCTGGACTATCAAAACAAGGTCATGAGTATCCTCGAAGAAACGGAGAACTCGATGGACCGGCTGACTGAGAGTATCTTCGGTACGCGACCGCACCCGTCGACGGAATTCAGCCGGCTCATGTGGGACCAGACGCTGTGGGCGTTCCGAGCCGACGCGACGTACATCGAAGTGGCGCGGGACATCCTCCGCTCGGGTGAACCGTTCGACCTCCTCAGCGTCTATGTAGGGGGTCCCGACGTCGCGGCGCACCGGTTCTGGCGGTACGCCCACCCGGAGGAGTTCACGAATCCACCGAGCCGGGAACAGATAGACAATTACGGCAACATCATCGATGACTATTACGCGTACGTCGACCGCGTACTCGGCGAGATCATCCAGGCCGCGCCAGACAGTGCCACGGTAATCATCGTGTCCGACCACGGCATGCACGCCATCAACAACGAACGCATCTTCTCACCGGAGGATCCGCCACAGTACACGAATTCCGCCCACCACCTGGACGCGCCGCCTGGCGTGTTCATCGCGGCGGGCGCGCACATCAGGAGCGCCCGCCGGGCGGGTGCCGGCGCCCGCGTGAAACCGGGGGTGACGCCGGTCGTCGGTGGCGTGCTCGATATCGCACCCACGCTTCTTGCGTTGAAGGGGATCCCGCTGGGTGAGGACCTGGACGGTCAGCTGCTCCGGGGGGTAGTCGAGACAGCCTGGCTCGAGGACCATCCCATCCGCTACCTAAGGACCCACGATACCAGCGAGTGGCAGGCCGCCCGGCAGGAGCGCATCCGGGAGGCCGTGGCCCAGTCGGAGCGCCTGGAGCAACTGCGGTCCCTGGGCTATATTCGGTGACTTTCTGCCGCCCCAAGGACATCCCCGGCCCTCGCCATCCCTCCCAATCAGGGCTCCAAAACCGGTTGTTTTCTGCCTGATTTCGTGGTAGACTATGTAATTACCTTTCCATAGGGGCAAGGGTTTGTGGCACGAGTGCGCGTGTCTTGGTCGGTTGCATATATCTAAATCTCTCAGGAGCTGCCTGCGTAGTGTTCCGGCGCATTGAACGGGTGTAGCCGGTCTCGCTAGATTGTTCACCTCGTTTCGCTAGGAGTATCGTCCTGCTCGACCGCGTAACGCTATCTTGGCCAACGACGTAGTATAGACAGCGCGAGCATTTAACATGAGAGTTGCCATTTCAAGCAGGACGGTCGTCTATCTGCTTATTCTCGTCGCAGTGTGCGTCGGGTTTCTGCTATTGCCGATCGATCTGCCGTATTCCGTCAACGTTCCGGGAAAGGTCATCGCGTCTCGCGAATGGGTCGTTTCCAAAGGTACGGACGGGCGGCTGATCGCCGTGCTCGTCGACCACAAGCGCGGTGTCCGCCAGGCCTACTCGGTAACGCAGTTCGAGCGGGGAGACGCTGTCGCGTTCAACCTCAGGCCGCACATCGTCGCCGGCGCCGCCATCGCCGCGATGGACACGATCGGCGCCATCCACTCCAATGAGACCGAAAGACGAATCGCCGAGCTGAGAGGCGAGCTTGCGACTGCCGAGGCGTCGTTGCAGCTGTACCTCACCGGCGAGAAGGAATCCGTCGTCAGGGAAGCGCAGCAGCAGCTGGCGAGCAGCAAGAAACAGGTCGAGGAGCGTCAAAGAATTCTCGCGCGCCTGAGGTCGCTGTACGACAGGGGGCTGATTTCCGAGGAAGAGTATGAAATCGAGCTGGGAAAATCGGTGCTCGACGACATCGACGTCACAATCGCCGAAGCGCGGCTGCAAAGTGTGGAGAGCGGCGCCAAGAAAGAACAGATAGAATTCATCCGGTCTCAAATCTGGGCGACACGGGACGAGATCGAGGTCCTGGAGAAAAGGCTGGCTGATTTTACATTGATTTCTCCGATTTCCGGAACGGCCTACCACGTGTTCTCCGGAGACACCCTGTTGGTGGTCGGTGATATGACGGAATATGTAATCGTTATGCCCGTAAAATGGCGGCAGCGGCGTTACGTTTCACCACAGCAAACGGTCGAGGTGAAGGCGTCGGACATCGCCAGCGTCCCCGACGCGACATTGCTGACGCTGGACAGCCGGGCACGCCCGCTGAACGGGGAGCAGGTATTGATGGCGACCGCCGTAACTAACGGAGACGCGAGCGAGTTGGTGCCGGGGCTCATGATCCGCTGTTCCATACAATGCGGTTATGTCCGCCCGGGAGAATATGTGCTGCGTTTCTTGAGATCACTCTTCGGGTAGGGGACCACCGTGCGTTTGGAATACAAATACCCGGTTTCTCTGGAGCACCTGCCCGCTATCAGAAAGCTCATGCGGCCCTATGTCAACGTGGACGAGCACGCGGACAAGAGGGATGCAAAAGAATATACGGTGAGGAGCATCTATTTCGACACGGCAGAGATGGAATATTACCTCGAGAGGATCGAAGGTATCTCGGTTCGAAAGAAGATCCGCATCCGGGGTTATAATGAGCACACTGATGAGAGTGCCGCCGTGTTGGAAATAAAAAGGAAATACGTGAACTGGGTCACAAAGGGCCGGGCTGCCTTGCTCCACGGGCACCTGGCGGACCTGTTCCGCACCGGCGATATCGAGAAATACATTCGGACCGATAACGGGGATGCCCGGCACGCGCGACAATTCTTCTACCACGTGTTCAGCAGGTCTCTCAAACCCAGCGTGCTCATCGCCTACGAACGAGAGGCCTATCATTCGAAGTTCAACCCCGAGCTGAGGATTACCTTCGACAAGAACCTGCGCTACCTGGTGCACCCGTCGCTCCATGAATTGTTCGAAGAGAGTGAAATGCAGTACGCCATGCTGAAGCACTTTGTTCTGGAAGTGAAATTCAGAAGGGGACTGCCCCTGTGGCTCCGGCAGGTAATCAAACAGTACAGTCTGAGCAGAACTCCGGTGTCCAAGTACACGATCTGTCTGGATGCCAGCCGCAGGCGAACGGGAAACACTGGGACCTGGGCGAAGTATGAAGGGAACGGAACCTTCGCCTGGCGCCCGAGAATGTTGGGAACGTGATTGGATAATGCTGCAAGACTTTCAGAACATCGGTCAGTTCAACGTCGCTGTCAGTAGCGTCATGGGCAACATACTGGTGGCCTTGGCTTGCAGTCTGGTGATTGCGCTCGTGTATCGAATGACGTATAGCGGGCCCGGCTACTCGATCGTGTTTGTCAACTCACTCGTGATCCTGGCCATGATTACCGCGGTTGTGATCATGGTGATCGGCAACAACCTGGCGCGTGCCTTCGGTCTCGTGGGCGCCATGTCCATTATCCGATTCCGGACGGCGGTGAAGGAAACGCACGACATTATCTTCATCTTTTTTGCGCTGGTGATCGGGATGGCGGCGGGGGTTGGATATCACGCGATCGCCGTCACCGGCACGCTTTTTGTCAGCGCTATCGTGCTGGTGCTCACCAAGAGTTCCGCCGTGTCCCCGAAACAGCAGGAATTTCTCCTCCAGATGGCGTATTCGCCGAACGGGACCAGCGAGGA